>JADHVQ010000002.1 GCA_016783905.1 Bacteroidales bacterium
GCATTTCGGTTTAATAGGAAATTATCAACATACAGGGGAAAATTATTCTACAGGTTGATCCAACAAGCGGTAGATACTCCACCTGTGCCATTTAACGAAATAATCAAACCAGCTTGACCGAAAGGGATAAGCAGTTAAGATTATATCCGATCTCTAACTTTTTTCTTCTTTCTCTTTCGAGTTCGCCAGGTTCAACTTCTGCTTCTTTAGCTCTTGGAACTTCTTCGCCCTCTCTAGGGCGCTCTCCAACTTCTGGAGGACTAATTTCTTCTTTATACTCTTCGGTAAATCTTTCATTTTGCAGTGACTATTATCAAAAGAATATTTCTTACTTATTAAATCCATTTTAAAACTATTACAAAAATATCAAAATAAACAGATTCTGTTGGTTTTCAAATAAAAAAAAAGACTTTTGTGAACTTTTTTCACTTCATGTGAATTACCGATATAGACTAAGATGATTATATTATTTAAGTACATAAATAGCTTAATTAAAAGTATCTATGCAATAAATTGACAGTTTTTGAGCGTTTTTGTTACCATTCTGTTACTCATAAAACAGTAAAGGCCTGTAAATCAATATGATTACAAGCCATTTTTGTAGCCCCACCAGGACTCGAACCTGGATTTAAAGTTTAGGAAACTTCCGTTCTATCCCTTGAACTATGGGGCCAATTCGAAGTACGAAGTTAGAAGTACGAAGTACGAAGAAAAGTATGACCTTCGTCCCACGTAATTCAGGGCGCAAAGGTAGTGAATTCCAACAATATCAGTGATCAGGGATCATCAGTCTCTTTTCTTTCCAAACCAGCTTTTCAGGTAGATGTAATCCAGGTAATAAAGAACCCGGATGGAAATGGAATTGGCCGAGGGAGTGGAAAAGGTGTCCCGTAATGCATCTATATACCCTGGGCCAGGAATAGTCCCCTGATTCAGGATGTTGTTTTTCCACACCAGGCTTACTTCGCTTCCGGGGGCAAAGTACCAGAGAAATTGCAGATCCAGGTTAAAGGCATTGAAATTTACATCAGCATTATCCGGATACATAGCAGGAATTAAATCCCCTTCGCGGTTCAATGTGTAATATGAAAGATATTCAGCCTTCGACCAGTAATGCCTGATCCTCAGGTTTACCGACATCCTGGTATTGAACACATACCGTATATTCAAAATATTATTCAGGGTGGTGACATCCCGTCTTCCAAAAAAAATGGTTGGATTATTCAGGGAATCCAATTGGGTTTCAACCCAGCCATAATCATTTAACCATTTGCTGTAATCTACGGTCACTGTGACCGTAAACCGGTCACTGAACCGGAACCGGGGAGAAAAATCTGCCCAGTAAACGAATGTATTGTTACCGGAATAGGCCATAAATCCTGATTCCAATCCAACCGCGAACCGTTTTCTTGAATCAGTCCCAAGCTCAATACCCCCATTCCAGGAAGAGGGTTTCCGGTAGAACCACCCCTTTGCACGCGGTTCATAAAAGTCGCAGTATCCAAACGGACGCCAGGCAATTTCACCATATACTTCCAGATAATTTTTAAATAGCGTTTTGTTGTTGAGTTCTACATCCAGGAATATGAATTCAAATGGCTGATAGCGTGTATAATATTTGACCTGAAATTCCGTCCTGGAATTAAGAAATTTCCAGGTTGGATCAAAAATATTGTAAGAAAGAGTTCCTATATTCTGAATCTCGTTGTTTTTCTCGAGAAATCCCATGTCGTTGGGATTGTAACGGTTATCGGTGATCTGACTCTCCAGTTCATACCGGATCGTACCGCTTGGCCGCAACAATACCAGCAGGGATTGATACCCGAAATCGGGCCGGGCATGTTCCTGAAAGATCTGGCTGACATTCAACCGTCCCAGAAATGTAAACGTATTTCGTTTGTTCGTTAGCTTTGTCTCCCCTCCCGTCACGTTGGCGCAATACCCCGATTCGGGTATCCAATAGTTGGTGTTGATGAAGGTCAAATAAGAGTTATTGCTAAGGTTCTGGTCCACCACCAGCACATTGTAATTGGTAAAGGGCTGAGTACTGATGCGCCGTGTGGCCCCTGTTAACGTATCTTTTACCGTTGCCCAGGTGTTGGTGGTCATACCGTTGAAAAACCCCAAGCCGAGTCCTTTGCTGTTCCGGCCACTGATCTTGGTGGCGTTGATCAACTGGGTCAGATCCGGGTTTTTGCTGATGATCTCATCCGTATGAAGACTGTCTTCCACACTTTCATAGCCTTTGGGTTCGCTTCCTACCCTTTTTGAATAGAAGATATCGCATTTGTCGAAAAGCTCCGTCCCCTCGGTAAAAAATTGCCGTCTCTCTTCATACCTCACCTCAAAAGGGCTTAGGTTCAGGATAATGTCATCCGACTGAACCTGTCCGAAGTCGGGGATCAGTTCCATGTCGAGCGTATAGCTCTGGTTAATCCCGTATTTCAGATCCATACCTCCCTGGATCAAGGGTGTCCAGCCTTTAAAACCGGGATGGTTTTCAATGTAAGCACCCAGGTAAGGAGTGAAGGAAAGTCTGACCGGAGTTTTTACCTGTTCAATTCCTGTGAGCTCTCCATAGTAACGGAAAATCTCTCCCACGTCATTCGGGATAAATGTCCAGATTGAGTACTCCCGGAACCGTTGCAGGTTGCGCCAGATATTAATACCCCAAACCTGTTTTTCGGTTTTCGGGAAGCGGAGAGCGCTGTACGGGATCTTAACCTCCACACTCCAACCGGAGTCACTGATATGAACTGCACTCTCCCATACCGCATCCCAGTTCCTGTCGTGGCCAACAGCGCTAAATTTGGTATCCCCCTGAATTCCGGCAGCGCTGATTTTAAACTCAAACATGTTCAATCCATCGTTATACGGAAGAATGTCGATGGTGATAAAATCGGTATTCAGGTCGTCGATCTGATCCCGGCGTCCCAGTTCACGGAGGATGCTGTCGGGATGGGGATCTGTCATGAAAGCCCCGGCATACAATGCCACATCGTCGTATCCAAACCGCACCTCCGTGCGATATTTCGGTTGAATTCCGTTATACGGCGTGAACTGAACGAACCGGTCGGCTACATACAGTGTTTTCCATACCGGTTCATCAAGGAGACCATCAATTTTCGGAGGAGTAGTGATCCGGGAAGCACATATGGTCTTCTTCGCCAGGAAGCTTGAATCGTCACTGGATTGGACCTCCTGCGCCAAGCCGGTTTGAAGTAGTGCGAAACAAAGAGAACAAATGAGGATCCCGGATACCTTGTTCATTCGACAACCAGATCTGCCCTCAAAGATACAGACTTCCGGAAGGCCCCCGGCTTAGCCCTGAAAAAAAGTGATAGTCCAATTAATCCATGATCATATATGAAAAATATTCGTTCGTCGATTGCCGGGATTTTTTCCTCAACATTTACCATATCTTTAGATGCTGCCACTCCGATTCTCGGGTTTTCCAAGGAGCGGACCTACTCGCCTTCCACTACTATGAGTCCAGCAACGGCGGCGTGGCTGGAGGGGTACAGCCGGCAGATCGAACAACTTGTACAGGCAGGAGCTTCAAACAGGGAGACATCGAAACGATGGGAATCGATTGAATATCTGCATGAAAAATACGGCATGATTTCAGCTGATTTCGGAAACACGGTTTACCGCTGGGATTCGATGCCCGACCACCCCGACGCCAGTTATCAACATAAAGATGCCTGCTCAGATACTGAATGGAAGTCGTTTCTTTGCGTCGACCTTGAGCAACACCTCCCTGTAATTTATGGGGGCTTTATGCCATCTGCCGGTGGTCATGCCTTTGTTTGTGATGGATTTCGATCAGAAGATTCACTGTTTCATTTCAACTGGGGCTGGAACGGTAGTTTTGACGGTTGGTACGCCATCGGGGCGTTGAATCCGGGTTGGAGTACTGCCTTTAATGAAAGCAATTCGGCGATTTTTAACCTGAAGCCTTTCCCGTCATCCGTTTGTATCCGTATCATTTCCCCGCCTTCCCGCTCGCTGATCACGGTGGGAGATACCGCTCATATCATTGCATCCGTGCTGAAAGGGAATCCGGATTATTTGTCCTTATGGCTTGATGGAGAGGAGATCATGTACGGCGCCGGAGAGAGCCTTGAATACACCTGGAAAACAACGCTGGATGATATCGGGTCGCACAAATTCATGGCCATTGCCTACTCCGGGGAGGATAGCATTTTCTCCTTCATTACCCTGAACGTAACTGAATGGATCATCCAGGCGACCCATTTTCCGGAAGCCAGGGAAATCCATCATATCTCCGCGGTCGACAGCAATGTGGCGTGGGCAACGGCACGCTATCCCGGGTCTTCTATCTCACCATGTCATGATTTTATCAGGACGTCAAATGGCGGAACAACCTGGATCCCAGGCACCATGAAAGGAGTTGACGGGCTGGTCCCATCCATGATATGCGGTGTGGATGTCAATCGGGCTTACACCGTCATGTACCATTCCTACGGTGAAAATCCCCCGGGAATATTCGCTACGTATGATGGTGGGATTACCTGGGTTCGACAACAACCCGACGCCTATTCTTACAACGGATCGTTTCCAAACTGTATTTATTTCTTCAATGAGACAGATGGATGCTGTATGGGAGATCCTGTTGACGGAGAGTTTGAGATCTATACTACAAGTGATGGAGGCACCAGTTGGATCCGGGTGGATGGCACGAATATTCCTGATCCACAAGGAAACGAAGTGGGAATTGTGGGTTGGTATTCCGCCATCAGGGATACCCTCTGGTTCACCACCAACAGGGGAAGGATCTTCCGGTCCTGCGACAGGGGACACCACTGGGAGGTTTTCACAGTTGAGCCACTGGCAGGCATGTATGTAGCTCCCTCCTTTCTCAGCGGCTCTTACGGACTGGTTCAGCAACGATCGCCCTATACCGGGGTGATTTGCGAAACATTTGACGGGGGTGAAACATGGACCAAGGTTACTACTTCCGGAGAAATCCATTCCTGGGATGTTTCGGAATTTTTCCACGCTGCCTGGGTGAACGACAGAACGGGATGGCTGGGTGGTACCAGTTATCTGCCTGATAAAAACGGCATCTACAAATACATCGGAAAACTGATCCCGGAATTGCCTGCGCCTTCAATGCTTCAGGCAACAATTCTCGGCTATGATATCGAATTAACCTGGGAAGAGCCCCTTCCCGATACATTGGGATACCAGTTTCTGGGGTACAACATGTACAGGGATGGAAAGAGGATCAACTCCTCCTGCATCTCCTCCTGCCGGTATACCGATCGCGGTCTCTCCCCGGGAGAATACTCCTACTGTGTCAAAGCTGTCTATGATGTAAAAGAATCAAAGACTGCCTGTACAAAAGCAACAATCGCGTTATTGCCCGATGACATGATCGTTGGGCCCAATCCAGTTGATCAATGGTTGAATATCCTCTCCGGGTCCCTAATCACGGAAATCGGGTTGTATGATATCATAGGAAAAGAGGTCGGCCGGTCACCCGACAAACTCAGGTAATAGATCCCGGCTGCCAGACCGGAAACATCCACTATAGTCCGGATTATACCGGGGGAGGATCAGAAAGGATTAAACCAGAGCGATGCCCCGATCCATTGGATCAGGACCTTGTCGTAAAGGCTATATGGGATATAACCGTTGTAGTAATCGGCCATGATGGCGACAGGGAATCGTCCTTTTTTACCTGATTCGATGCCACCACCGATATGGAGGCCCGGACGGAAATCCTGTTCCTGCTCAAACCGCAGATCGGCACCGGAAACCCACCGCAGCCAATCCTTCTTCCCAATCGGATGTTCGAACTTTACCCCGGTCTGGAACAGGATAGGACGGCGTGGATAAGCAGAATGGAAGATAATCCCTGCCGTTCCGTAAAGCTCCCACCAGGCTTTTACCCAGGCAGCAGAGAGATCCACCACCTCATAGATGCGGGGATTATCAATGAAATCTTCAATCCCATTCCGGAAAATATAATCATCCCCCAGGTGAGCTGAAATATGGTAAATCCTTCCCCGGAACCGCCAGTGGTTCAGCTGGTACTGATAGTGGATGCCTGCCTTGAAGTCAATGTTGAAGAGGTTGGTCTGGAAATTCCCAAAAGGATCTTCAAAGATGAACTGGGTAAAAGCGGTTAGTTCAAAACCCAGTTCCGAAGCCCTCTTCGGAGCATGTTGCCAACGGATGAGGTTGCTTCGCAATCCCAGGGAAAAGATCCCGAATGCCCGGTTTTGCCAACGATCGGAAGCATACAGGGCATAAAGTGAACCGGAGATCTGACCCTCTTTATAATCGAGCCGGATGGTAGGATAGAGATTCCCTTTGGGGAACCAGAATGCAGTCTTGTTGGTATCCTGACAACGTAGATGGCCGCTCCAGGAGAGCAGAATGAAAAGGACCGGAATCAAGACTTTTTTCATATCCGGCCCGAAAATACGCATTTATTGTATATTTGCTGAGACCCATTGAAGGGTATATGATGATGCTAATCCCATGCTGAACCAGAAACTACAGCAAAAACTACAACAAAAGCTATCTCCTCAGCAGGTGCTGGTTATGCGCCTGCTTCAGGAGCCGGTTATCTCATTTGAACAACGGATCCAGCAGGAGATCGAAGAGAACCCGGCTCTGGATGAATCTGCTGACCAGGATATTGAACTGGATGGCTTTCCGGAGGAGCCAACTCTCGAATCCATCGTCTCCGATGAAGACGAACTGCGTGATGACCTGGAAGAGGGAGCTGAACTGATTAATGAGTTCTCCATCGAAGATTACCTGGATGATGAAGAGATTCCCGGTTACCGGCTTTTCGCTTACTCCGGCAGTCCGGATGAAGAGAAACGAGAACACCCGGTCATCTCCTCTGTCAGCTTCCAGGATTTCCTGCTGGCACAGCTTGGCCTGAGTAGATTCACCGACAGGGAGTTCATCATGGCCACCACCATCATCGGAAACCTGGACGAAGCAGGATACCTGAGAAGAGAGACCACTGCCCTGATTGACGATCTGGCGTTCAACCAGAATATCCATGCCTCCCCAACAGAGGTTGAGGAGATGGTGAAACTGGTGCAGAGTTTTGACCCGCCGGGTATCGGGGCGAGGGACCTGCGTGAGTGCCTGTTGCTCCAGTTGAACAGGATCCCTGAACGGACGAAAGCAGTGGAACTGGCAACCATGATCATTCGCGACCACTTCGGTGAATTCAGTAAACGCCGGTTCGATAAATTAATGATCCGCCTGAAAATCACGGAAGAGGAGCTGAAAGAAGCCATTCATGAGATTCAGAAACTAAATCCCAAGCCCGGTGGAAATATCCCGGAAACCACCCGGCTGGAGGAGTACATCATCCCCGATTTCATCATAACGAATGTCGACGGCGAACTGGAGCTCACCCTCAACAGCAGAAATACACCTGAGTTGATCGTCAACCGGCAGTACCAGGAAATGCTCCAGGCATATGTGAGGAAAAGGAACAAGGCCACCAGCGGTGAGAAAGAGGCGATCTCTTTCATCAAACAGAAGCTCGACTCGGCGAGAGGATTCATCGAAGCCATCAAGCAGCGACAGGAGACCCTCTTAAAAACCATGACCGCCATCATGGAATATCAGCGGGAGTACTTCCTCAGCGGTGACGAGACGAGGCTGCGCCCGATGATCCTGAAAGATATCGCTGAGATGGTCAGTATGGATATCTCTACCATCTCCCGTGTTGCCAACAGCAAATATGTTCAAACACCCTTTGGGACTTTTCTTTTGAAAACCTTCTTCTCCGAATCCATGCAAAATGTGAGGGGAGAAGAGGTCTCCACCCGGGAGATCAAGAAGATCCTCCAGGATATGATCGAAGAGGAAGATAAAAGCATTCCCTTTACCGATGATCAGCTGGTTGATGTGCTGAAAGGAAAAGGATATAACATTGCCCGACGAACCATCTCCAAATACCGTAAACAGCTTCATATCCCTTCTGCCAGACTTCGTGTGGAACTGCAGTAGGGCTAATCCCGACAGGCATGGACGACCGTATTGCACGTATCCTTTCGTTGCTGTTTCATCCGCTGCTAATCCCTACCTATATTCTTGTGATCCTGTTGGGACTCGACACTACCTTTTCCGTTTTACTCCCTCTGCAGATGAAATTGCTGGTTATAGGAACCATCCTGGTTACCACCTTCATTTTTCCTCTTTTCATCCTGTTGATCATGTTCCGCTTGAAGATCATCACTTCCATTTATCTCCCGAAGCGAGAAGATCGCATCTTTCCGTTGATCGCCCTGTCGATCTTCTATTACCTGACATTCTACCTGATTAAGGATATCTACCTGCCGCGGTATTTTCAACTCTTCATTCTGGGAGCTACCCTGCTCACCATGGTTACCTTGCTTGTAACCCTTCTTTACCGCATCAGCATGCATATGACGGCCCTGGGAGCTGTCGCCGGTCTGTTCCTTGGCATGGCCATTGCCTCAGGAGGATATGCCCTGATTCTGCTGATCGGTACCATTGTGATTTCCGGATTGACGGGATCGGCGCGTTTGAAACTGAACGCCCATCAACCGGCGGAGGTTTACTCCGGATGGCTGATGGGCGCCGTTGTTATGTGTATTACCTCTTTCCTGCTTTAAAAAGGCATCAGGAGAATTCCGATGGAAAGCGGATACATCTGTGGTCCGTTGCCTTTGGTGAAAATTTTCGAAATGGAGTAATAGGCGTTGATATGAAACCACCGGTACCCGATCCGGAAGGTAGGGCCGTAACTGAATTGCTCCAGGTTCTTGACCTCCCGGTTTTTCATCCGTAGTTTCTCTCCGGTGAGTGTTACGTAATTTTCGCCAACATACTTGGTATGAGCCGGCAGAAGGTACGCCACCTTGAATCCGATTCCGATAGCTACCTTGGATTTGGACTTGAACCGGAATTCGACCGGAAGCTCCAGGTAGGGAAGCGTAAGTTTACTGCGCTGGTAATTCACCGCTGCTGTATCGCCTATCTTCTCCAGCCAGGTTGAATCGATCGTACTTTTTACCAGGAAGTTGCCATACAGGTTCTGGGCTCTGAATCCAAGGCCAAGGGCAAATCCAAAGTTGCTTTTCCCAAAGGGGATATTGTACAGGACAAACGTCTGGAATCCCTGGTTGATGGTCCGGGTTTTGATTCCTTTCGGAACATCAAACCAGATATCATTGAACAAACCGATGCCAATGGTGATCCGTTTTTTGGCTACTTCATTGACCATCTGGGCTTTTCCATTCGTTGAGCCGAAAAGGATCAGTACCAGCACGATCAGGAAAGAGCTAAATAGGTGATTTCGTTTCATGGTTACCTCTTTATCTTTGATACAAATATACACTTCCCTCTTGATAACGTAAAATTACCGCCATAATTTTTCAGGATATTCACCATTTTCAATCAATTGACGAATCCCGGCAACAACTATGTCCCTGTCCTCCTTGTATGTCATGCCAAACCATTGCTCGTTACAGGGCAATACACGCACAGTTACTTCTCTTTGTTGGATCAGCTTGTTGACGGCTGTTGGAATATAATACTCCGCTTTAGGGTCATCCCCGTGGGCCTGGATGAAAGCTGTAAAACCCTGACGGAGATAGCCGAAAAAAGAGGGTGTAAAACCCCAGAAGTTCATGGATACCACAGCTTGTTCCGGCAATATCACCTCTTTTCCATGTTCATCCTGAAAGACAATGCCTGCCTGGGTACGCTCGATTCTGGTCCGTTCAACCACCTCCTCCAGAAACGAAGAGGAATCTGCCTGACAAATACCCCGGGAAACGAAGCCGTGGTTGGAGAGCGTCTTCCCGATTTCATAAGCCACCATGGAGTAATCGTTTCCCCGGGCCGGTGTCCATCCTTCATAATAGTCTGCCAGTACCTGATAGGCGCCCCGGCCATAGAAATCATCTGCATTGATCACGGCAAACGGGCCATCAATTTTATCCTCTGCCATCAAAATAGCATGGGCCGTTCCCCAGGGTTTGGTGCGATCAGCATTGAACGACAGCCCTTCCGGAACCTTCCAGATCTCCTGATTTACGAAATCCATGTCGATATAGGGCTTCAGTTTATCAATGACCATCTTCCGGAACTCTTTCTCAATACTCTCTTTGATTACAAATATCACCTTGCCAAATCCCGTTCTGACGGCATCATAAATAGAGTAGTCGATGATCGTCTCCCCGTTGGGTCCAATGGCATCAAGCTGTTTCAGCCCACCATATCGACTGCCAATGCCGGCAGCTAAAATCAACAATACAGGTTTCATATATTCAGTTTCAAGGTTTATTTACTCACCAGCTCACCAGTTCACCAGCTCACCAGTTCACCAGCTCACCACCTCCTCATCTTGTGTCCCCACAAAGCATAATATATAATGAACATGTAGCAGGGTACCGCCAGCCAGTAAGCCTGTTGTGAACTCCAGACATCGGACAGATAACCCCAGATCAGCGGCAGGATTGCTCCTCCGGCAATCCCCATAATGAGCAGCGCCGATCCTGTTTTGATAAACCGGCCCAGGTCGTGAATAGCCAGGGGCCATACCGCCGGCCATACCAGGGCATTGGCCAGTCCAAGGAAAGCAATAAACAAAACGGTATATGGCAGAACCAGCTCCACGCTCCGAAAGGTCATCATATCGAAAAACCGAAATGAAATGGCTGATCCGGCAGGTACGACAATAGCCAGGATGGTGAACAGGATACCCAGGATCCCACTCCAGGCAAGAGCGCTTTTTTGTGAGAGGATTTTCGGGATGGTGATAATGCCCAGGACGTACCCCAGAACCATGGCGATCAGCACCAGCGAGGTGTAATATTTTGCCGACCCGAGCGGCACTCCAATGGAGTGTCCGTAACGGATGATCGTATCTCCGGCAATCACCTCTACACCCACGTAGAAGAAAAGCGTCAGTACCCCTAAAACCAGGTGTGGAAACTGCAGGATAGAGGTTCTGGAAGCGGCATAGTTTGAATCGGTATCCGGATCCTGTTCAAGTTCAACTTCAGGAAGGGGTGCAACCCTGATGATGAGTCCCAGCAGAAACAATACTCCGGTCATCACCAGGTAGGGCCCAATCACCCGGCGGGCTAATCCATCCAGTGCCAGGTTCCGGGTTTCATCATCCATGGTTCCCAGGCTGAGAAGAAATGCATCCCCGTCATGCAAAATAAAATAAGCAAGTACCAGTGGAGCAATTGCACCGGCCACTTTGTTGCAGATTCCCATGATGCTGATCCTTCGGGCGGCACTCTCCCTTGGCCCAATGATGGTGATGTAGGGATTGGAGGCCGTTTGCAATATCGCCAGTCCAGTCCCCAACACGAATAAACCCAGCAGAAAAACCGAATAGGTGCGGATCAGAGCTGCGGGAATGAAGATCAGGGTTCCCAGCGCCATCACCCATAAACCGACCATCATGCCATTCTTGAAACCGGTCTTTTTCAGGATCCATGCCGAGGGCAAAGCCATCACGGTATAAGAAATGTAGAAGGCGAATGCTACAAAGAGAGCCTGAAAATCCGATAGCTCACAGGAAATTTTCAGGTAGGGAATCAGGATGCCATTTAACCAGGTAACAAATCCGAAGATGAAAAAGAAAATCCCGATGATGGTGATCGACAGAATGTAGTTCCTGGAACTGGTTGTCATGATGTGCCCGTTTTTCCTGAATCCGGAATGAAGGCACAAAAATAACGGATTTTCATTTTGTTAACATTTCTTTTAATTTTGAATTTTCATTGTACCTTTGACCAAAAGGGCTGAACTGTTACATTAAAATCTGGAGCGACCATCATTATGGAAGACGCGCATGAGAAATTTAACGTTTTAATTGTCGATGACCGGAAAGAGAATCTGATTACCCTGAAATCTATCATTGAAAACCCGGAACTCAATATCATCCAGGCTTTATCGGGGAATGAAGCGCTGAGTGCAATGCTCGAACACACTATCTCACTGGTGCTGATGGATGTTCAGATGCCCGGCATGGATGGCTTTGAGACCGCCGAACTGATGCGTGGCAGTGAACGGACCAGGACCATTCCGATCATTTTCATCACAGCCACATTCAGCCAGCCAAAACAGATCTTCCGCGGTTACGAATCCGGTGCGGTTGATTACCTATACAAGCCTCTTGACAGAAAAATTTTGCAGAATAAGATCCGGGCTTACATTGATTTCTTTCAACAAAAACACGAACTTGAGATAACCACAAAGAAGCTCCAGAAAACCCTGAAAGAGGTCGACCATGCCAAGCGGGTTGCCGAGGAAGCCAATATCGCCAAAAGCTCCTTCCTGGCCAGCATGAGTCACGAGATCCGCACTCCCCTTAATGGGATCATTGGTATGACCGATCTGATCCTGATGGACTCAGAGCTGCCCGAGCACTACTATGAACACCTGATGGACATCAAACAGAGCAGCGAATCGTTGCTGGAGATCATCAATGAGATCCTGGATGTTTCCAAAATTGAAGCCGACAAGCTGGAACTTGAGCACATCGACTTCAGCCTGAGGGAGGTGCTCGGAAAAGTGGTCCGTTTGCTTTCGGTTAAAACCTTCCAGAAAGGGTTGGAATTCCTCTGCCACTGCCCCCCTGATATGGTCGACAACCTGGTTGGCGATCCCACCCGCCTCCGCCAGATCCTGATCAACCTGCTTGGGAATGCCGTTAAATTTACAGAGACCGGCCGGATCATTATCTCCGTGAAGTTATTGGAGAAGAGTGATAAGGTGGCACGGATTGAATTCTCGGTCTGTGATACCGGAATGGGTATCGCAGCAGATAAGCTGCCAAAACTTTTTGACTCCTTCAGTCAGGCTGAAAAATCCACCACCCGAACCCATGGGGGAACCGGTCTGGGTCTCTCAATCTCCAAGAAAATAGTAGAGATGATGGGGGGAACCATTCATGCTGAAAGCACTCCCGGAGAGGGCAGTTGCTTCACATTTACACTCCCTGTTGAACTGGGGAAAGGAGAGGAGGATGCATTCAAGCTTTGCCTTCCTGAATCAATTAAGGATCTCCATGTCCTGCTTATCGACATGCAAACTGAACACAACAAGGAGATGGAGAGTTACTTCAGATACTGCGATATTCCTGTTTCGATTGTCACCTCTGCGGAAGATGCTCTCAGACTCGCCGCCAAACCCGAGGCAAAAAAATTCTCCCTCATCCTGATTGATCATCTTCTTCAGTACCATGATGGCAAACAGCTCTCTACCCTGCTGAAAGAGAAACTTCCTGCCGGCACCAATCCTTCGTTCATCATGCTTACCGATGATAAATCTATCCACTCTACCAAGCGGATCAAAGAAACCGGCATCGATTATATCCTCTTCAAACCGGTCATGCAGAAAGAGCTTCAGTGGATGCTTCAGCGGATATTTCTGAAGGAGCTGGAGCTGCCGGAAAAGGTTTCCAACATCCGGTCTGCTCATCTCGACAACGCCTTCCTGGATTTGACTATCCTTCTTGCCGAAGACAACGTAATCAATCAGAAGATCATGGTACAGCTGCTCTCAAAAAGGGGCATCAAAGTGATCACTGCCAGCAATGGAATTGAGGCGGTAGAGCGTGCCAGCGAAAGGAAATACGACCTGGTGTTCATGGATGTTCAGATGCCGGAACAGGATGGCTTTGAAGCTACCCGGCGGATTCGTAATAACAAAAAAGGCCCTAACGCAAATACTCCCATCATTGCACTGACCGCCAATGCCATGAAGGGGGACCGCGAGATGTGCATCGAGGCCGGCATGAATGAGTACCTCTCGAAACCATTGAATCCGGAAGAGGTATTCCACACGATCGAACAATATTGTCACTAAGCTATAAGCGATAACAACTGCTCACTATGTGGAATAAAATCAAGCAAAAAATTCACGAATACTTCCCCGACTTTCATTGGAAAACCCTGAAAAATCTTGGGATCGGAAAAACCATGCTGCTATGGTTTCTGGCTATTTCCCTGATCCCGCTTGCATCACTTAGTTTCATCAATTACCTCTACTATTACCAGGGACTGAACATCCTGACCAAGAAGTCTCTCTTTACTACCTCCCAACTCCGGCTAAATGATCTGAATAATTATTTTCAGCAAGCCGATAACTACCTCAACTTCCTTGCGGAAGATCCGGAACATATGGAGCTCTTTACCAGAATCGATCATGAGATGAAGGCTTCGGGAATGTCTCCCTCCGATTTCGTATCTACCGCACAATACAAAACTGTTGCCCGGCAGTTGAAATATAGCTTTGAAAAAACCTGGGAACTGGAAGGACTCTACAACATATTGATGATTGACACCGACGGTACGATTGTCTTCAGTATGAAAGAGCAGGAAATTGCAGGGCAAAACCTCAATCAGGCTACCCTGGCAAACACTTTGGTTAGCAGCACATTTAAAAAAATTCTCAAGAGTGGTTCTACCCTCTTTGCCGACCTGGAATATTTTCCCCCGTCAAATACGATCATCACCGGATTCCTTGGGCTCCCCATCTTTGATCAACAGGGTCGTAAGATGGGGGTATTGGGCATCCAGATCACCACCGAGCAGATCGACAGGATCATCCAGTATAGTGTTGGATTCGGAAGTACGGCAAAGATTTACCTGATCGGCCTGGATCTCAACCTGCGATCTGTGAGTGAATACAGGAATAGTGAAGAGCTGCTGCAACAAACAGAAGATAACTCCAAGACACGGATCTGGCAGGCGTCCAAGATCAATACTTCCACCTCCACTCCGGATGGCAATCCCGTTCTTGAAGAGGTCACCTATTACAAAAATTCTGATGATGTGGATGTGATGGGTTTGTTCCGTGAGATTGACTACCTGGAGAAACTGGGGACTTACTGGGCGTTGGTGGAAGAGATCGGCACGTTTGAGGCCCATGTGGTGGGTCGGGCGCTCTCCACCTTTGCCAAGATCTCCCTGGTTGTAACAACCCTCTTTGTATTCATCATCTCCCTTTTTGTTACCCGACGCTTTGTCACCCCGATAAAGAGCATCTCCGCCTGGGCCAAACAGGTGGCAGAGGGTGAGCTTGTAAGCAAAGATATCAGAGTATCGGAGGATGAAGTCGGAGAGATGAAACACACCTTTAACCGACTTGTTTCATCCCTGCAGCAATACGCCGATGTTAGTCAGTCCATTGCCCTGGGAGATTATACTAAAAAGATTCCTATCCGCAGCCAGCAGGATACCCTCGGTAAATCCATGAATGAGATGGTAGAGAGTTTCAAAGGAGTGGTGAAACAAGCCAAGGCAATTGCCAGTGGGGATTACTCTACCAACGTTATTCCACGAAGTGACCAGGATACCCTGGGGATCTCCCTGTTCAACATGACCAAAAAGCTTCGGGAAGCTTCCCGTGAGATCAAAAACCAGGACTGGCTTAAGACCGGTTTGAACGAACTGAGCCTGAAGAGCAGCGGCGAGCAGAGTATCAAAGATCTCTCTAATGGAGTGCTGACCTTCCTGGCACATTACCTCGATTCTCACGTGGGACTGTTATTTGTTACCGGAGATCAAAACCACCTTAACCTCACTGCCACGTTTGCCTGTGACCCGGAGATCAAGACTTTCGAATTTGGAAACGGCGTGGTAGGACAGGTTGCCAAAGAGAAGAAATCACTGATCTTCAGTACAGCTTCGGAAGAGCTGCCATCGGTCAATATCGGGCCATCTACCGAGAAACCTGATCATTTCATCATTTCCCCCATTTTATTTGAGGGCCAGGTGTTGGGAGCAATCCAGTTGGGTTCTTTCTACCCGTTCGATGAGATGAAGCTGCAGTTTCTGGAGATGTCGCTGGAAACCATCGCCCTGGCCATCCATACCGCCCGGTCACGTGAACGGGTGGAACAACTGTTGCTGAAAACTCAGGAACAGGCCAATGAACTGGCCGAACAGAAAGAGGAGTTGCGCCAGATCAATGAGGAGCTGGAAGAGCAAACCAAAGCACTTCGCCAGTCAGAGGAGAACCTGCAACACCAGCAGGAGGAGCTACGGGTCATTAACGAAGAGCTGGAAGAGCGAACCAAAGTCCTGGAACTGCAACGGGATGACATCCGGAAAAAGAACGAGGCACTACAGCACGCTCAGATCGAGATCAGGCAAAAAGCTGAAGCCCTTGAGGTCGCCAGCAGATACAAGTCGGAATTTCTTGCCAACATGTCGCATGAGCTGCGTACTCCGCTCAATAGCATTCTGGCACTCTCTGAATTGCTCGCTTCCAATAAATACAAAGGGATGACAAAAGATGAGATCGAGTTTGCCAACGTGATCAACTCATCGGGGAAAGACCTGCTCGAACTGATCAACGATATTCTTGACCTCTCCAAAGTGGAAGCCGGAAAACTGGAACTTGATATCGAAGACCTTTACCTGGAAGACCTGGAAGATTATGTGAAGAAAACCTTCTCACCATTGACAAATAAAAAAAGGATCTCCCTGGAAACCAAAATCGAGAAAGGTATACCCGCATTCATAGAGACCGATCCTCAGCGTGCATTGCAGATCATCAAGAACCTGCTTTCCAACGCGATCAAATTTACCGATAAAGGAAGCGTCACTTTTAGCATTCATCGGCCTGACAAAGACGTGAGCTTTTCCAATCCCAGGCTCACGTTGAAAAATTGCCTCGCTTTTGATGTCATCGATACCGGCGTCGGCATCTCTGCAGATAAAGTCAATGTGATCTTTGAAGCCTTTCAACAGGCCGATGGAACGGTGAGCCGCAAGTTTGGCGGGACCGGACTGGGTCTCACCATTTCCCGCAGTCTGAGCTGGATACTGGGTGGAGAGATCAAACTCACCAGTACCCCGGGTGAAGGCTCTACCTTCACGCTTTACCTGCCCGAGAAAGCAGATTTTGCCATAGGAAAACACCTCATTGAGGAGGATAAATCCCGGGAGCAGCGAAAAGAGAAAGAGCCGCTGGCCATATTTGAAGACGAACAGCCGGTGACGGTTCCGGAAGAGAAAGAAGAACCCAAAAAGACCACGAAATCGGACCAGAAAGAGAATAAATCCGACAAGGTTTTTGAGAATAAGAAGATCCTTATCGTTGACGACGATATGCGGAATGTTTTCGTACTCACCAAGATCCTGGAAGATAAGAAAGTTCAGATTGTAGTGGGAAAAAATGGCCGCGACGGAATCGATAAACTCGACCAGAACCCGGATACCTCTCTGGTGATCATGGATATCATGATGCCGGAACTGGATGGGTATGAGGCAATGCAGATCATCCGCAAGGATAAACGTTTTGCAAAACTTCCTATGATCGCACTCACTGCCAAAGCGATGAAGGGAGACCGGGAGAAATGCATTCAGGCTGGGGCTAACGATTACCTGTCCAAGCCGGTACAGCCTGAGAAATTGCTTTCACTCCTCCGCGTCTGGATCCAGAAATAGGGAGCTCATTAAAATTTTGCCTGCAGCCGCAGGGTAAATACGTTTTGCGGGAATACATCAACACCAACCTTCTCATTGAATGGCATTTCATAGGCTACCTGGATTCTAAGGTTATCCGTAAAGAAGTAGTTCCATGCAAAGGTGAGTGTGTGGTACGTGATGTCGGAGGATCCGCTTTTCAGGCTGTTGGCCACTACATTTTTAGTGGTTTCGTTAAGGACGATCACAGGGTTGGTACCGTCGATGGTTGTAATGGTCTGTGCATCGGATGAGCCGTTGTTATACTTCACAACGCCAATCTGATCTCCCTTCAGTTTGGTATTGGGATCGTAGAAGTCCCAGCGGAAAGCAAACTGGTTGCGTTTCCCAATATTTTTAATCAGGTAGACATATCCCCCCATGAAGTTCCGGCGAATGGTAGGTTTGATTTCATTTGTATTGGTGGTGAAATAGGTCATGGTGAGGGTATCATTCGCCAGGGTTGTCTGCATCGGATCCTGAACCGAGAAGCTTCCAACGGCTCCCGGATAGGCATTGATACCCATCATATATTCAGCCTTGATGGCCATTCCGCCGAGGATATCCATGTAGAGTTGCATTTCGCCGCCAACCCAGTGACGATTAACACTCTGTCCGATAGTACCATTTTTATATAACGTATAATCACTGTTCAGCACTGTTGTCGAATTCGATTTCATCCAGCCGTAATAGCCATTCGCACCCACATCAAGGCCTCCAAAATTCCCCAGCGTGAAGTTGTAGGTCAGGCGGCCCATGATGTCTTTAAAAGGATCGAAATCAACGGCCCACGGGTTGATGTTCTCTCCATAGATATCGTCAATTACCAGGAACGCATTCCCGTTCAGAACCGCTAGTTGGAACTTAAGTGGAATGGTCGAAGGCGTCACCTCCAGTTTGGCGCCAACACCCCGCTCACCCGGATATAATGTTCTAATAACGCGGGATCTCTCCGGTACTTCGCGCTTGCTCGATGAGTACTCCACCTCATAGTTAGGCCGGTTGAACTGACCAGCCCAGAGGGAGAAGGTCTTGATCCAGGGATCGTACAACGCTACATAGGCATCCTTGAGGAGTGCACCCCCGGTAAAGAAATCAGGTTGCAGAACGAAAACAACCCCTTCAACCGGTTTGTACTGAATGTTAATCCTGGCCCGGCGAATTATAAATGTATTATTCGCATACACAGATGGATCCTCAAAATGCATCCACTGCGCCTGGATGTACCCTGACAGCTTGATTTTTGTAAGTTTCTCCAGATTGTTTTCAGCAGCGGCTAACCGTTCCTCCACACCTGTTACCCTGTTACGCAACGTGGTGCTCTCTTTTTTAATGGAATCATTTTCCCCCTGGGCGAAGAGTTCTGCCCTGGGTAAAACGGAAGCAAAGCATATTAATACCACCAAAACCAGCTTGCTTTGTAATTTTTTAATCATGATTTCAGGTTTTTGTTGCTGCAAAAGTAAGGCAAGACTTTCACCTGAATGTTACGGAAATATTAACGGAATATTAAATAATTGTTAACGGCAATACCCCTAAATCCCCTTCCTCTTCAGCCGAAGGCTGTTGGTGACGACGCTCACGGAACTGAAGGCCATGGCAGCTCCGGCGATCATGGGATTAAGCAGGAAGCCGAACAGCGGGTAGAGGATCCCGGCTGCAATGGGGATACTGACGGTATTGTAGAAAAAGGCCCAGAAGAGGTTTTGTTTGATGGTACGCTTGGTGGCATGGGAGAGTCGGATGGCACTGACCAGTTTCTGAAGATCACCCTTGATCAAAATCATTTGTGCAGTTTCGATGGCAATATCGGTTCCTTGTCCCATGGCAATACCGATATCGGCCAGGGCCAGGGCCGGAGAGTCGTTGATGCCATCACCAGCCATGGCTACCCTCTTCCCTTGATCCTTCAGGTTTTTAATATAGTTCGATTTCTCAGCAGGTGTAGCCTCTGCTTTGTAAAAATCAACACCGGCCTGTGATGCGATCTGTGAGGATATGGCTACGCTGTCACCTGTAAGCATGTGTACCTCCAATCCCATCTCCTTCAGCTCTTTGATGGCCGTAACCGAACTCTCTTTTATGGTATCTGCAACGGCAACCAGAGCAATAACATGCCTGGAACGGGCAATGTAGATGATCGACCGGGCCTCTTTCCGGAGCCTGGTCTCCTCCCTGACAAGCTCTCCCTCCAGATGACAGTTCTTCTCCAGAATATAGGATCTGCTTCCAATGTAGTAGGTGTCCTTGTGGTAAAAGGCCGACACTCCTTTTCCGGTATGGCTCTCAAATCCTACTACTTCCTCTGTCAGACCGGAAGCCTGTTCCTTAAAATAATCAACCAGCGCTGCAGCGAACGGATGTTCTGATAGACGTTCGATAGAGACAATGGCGTTGGTTATTTCGATCCGGGATCCGGGATCCTGGATTCTGGATCCCCAGGTCACTTCAACAACTTCCGGTTTGCCCACAGTTATCGTCCCCGTTTTGTCAAAAACAATGGTGTCGACCTGGCAGATGGTCTCCAGGCTGGTGGCATCGCGGACCAGGATTCCGTGTTCCGCGGCTTTGCCCAGCCCAACCATCAGGGCGGTAGGGGTAGCCAGTCCCAGGGCGCAGGGACAGGCGATGATGAGGACTGTGACGGCAGCAACGATGGCAAACTGCAGCGTTCCTCCGCTCGCTGTGACAAGGATGCTGGATCCGGGAAAAAAAAGTAACCACCCAAAGAATGTGATCACTGCGATCCCAATGACTACCGGGACAAAGATGGATGCAATCTTGTCCACCAGTTGCTGAATCGGGGCTTTGCTCCCCTGGGCCTCCTGGACTAACCGGATGATCTGGGCCAGTATTGTTTCGCTGCTTACTTTTTCGGCCCGCATCCGGATACTTCCGGTCTGGTTAATGGTAGCTCCAATCACCGGATCGCCGGCTCGTTTTGTTACAGGAACTGATTCCCCGGTGATCATGCTTTCGTCCACCGAACTATGGCCATCAACCACCAGGCCATCTACCGGGATCTTTTCGCCCGGCCGGATCAGCAGGATATCTCCCCTCCTCACCTCGCCAATCGCTACCTCCATCTCTGTTCCCTCTCGTATCACCCGGGCTTGTTTCACCCCCAGGTTCATCAGTTTTCGTATGGCTGAGCCGGTGCGAATTTTCGCACGCTCCTCAAGGTACCTTCCAAGCAGGATGAAAGAGATGATTACCACTGCTGCTTCATAATAGACATGCGGTTCCAGTCCTCTCGAGAGTAACCAGGAAGGAAAGATCGTATTGACGGCACTGAAGAGAAAAGCCACACCCGTTCCCATAGCCACCAGGGTATCCATGTTGGCCGAGAAGTGGAGAAGCCGATTCCAGGCAATGACAAAAAAATCGCGGCCAAACCAGGCCAGGACCGGGATGGAGAGCCCCATCATGATCCAGTTGGCATAAGGGATCTTTTGGTGAAAGAACATGGCGATCAGGAATACCGGGATAGAAAAAATCACGGCAAAGAGGGTATTGAATCGTAGCCATTTTAACCGCTTTTTCTCCGAATCCTCTTCCTGTTCAACAGTGATTTCTGGAGTTATAATCAGTTCATAACCAATATCACGAACCGCCTTCTCCATCGTTTCCGGTTTTACTCTGTCCGTATCAAACTCAACCAGCACATTACCAGCCGCAAAGTTGACCTGGGCCAATTGAACCCCATCCAGCGAGCCCAGCATACTCTGGACGCTAGAAGCACAGGAGGCACACGACATCCCAACAACCCGAAAAATTTCCTTAGTAACTGTCATCTCCGTGCAAATTTAACCTAAAAAAAAGACCCACTTGACCGTAAAAACGGTAAATGGGCCTCCATTTCAATCATTTAAAACGACTACAGAAGCTCGTACCTGGTAGTCTGAGTAAAACTCTCCCCCGTATGGCTTCCGCTGCGGATATACCCCTTGATGGTAAAGTCCCATTTCCCGCATGCATAGAGAAACTTATCTTCATCATAAAGGTAGATGGACTGATTCTGGTTGAAGATTTCACCTCCACCGCTAAACGTTACGGTTCCAAAGGGTCCTGCAACCATAATTGAAGTAATTTCAACTGCATCTGATGTGCATTTCAGCTCAAAGTAGAGAAATGAATAACCACTTGATGTGTACTCGAAGCCTTGGGCAATAAAGGAAGGTTTATAAGCAGGAGGAACCCACTCATCATGCGTGTCTTTCTTCTTGCATCCCCCCATGGTCATTGACACTCCAATGATGAAGATTCCGATCAGTGAAAATAGTGTTGTCTTTTTCATGGTTTCAAAAATTTATATTTCGAAACGAAGATACCACTGGAAATTGGCCTTCTCCAAGGGAAATCCGGATCCGTACAGGGATATTGATTAACTGAGGGGAAATTTCTAGGATTTGCTCAGCCGGAAAGCAATTTGAGGAAGGTCTCTTTACGACGGGAGGATACCGGAACCCTCTCCTTATTCTTCATCACCACGGCACCACCCAGCCCTTTGGCATACGACTCAACATACGCCATGTTGATCACATGGGATTGGTGGACCCTGAAGAAGCCATAGGGGCTCAGAAGTTCTTCAAACTCCTTGAGTGTTTTGGAGATAATGATCTTTTCGCGGTCCAGGAAATAGATCTTTGTGTAGTTCTCATCGGATTCACATCGCAGGATCTCTTCCACATTGATGACGTATACGTTGGTGGCTGTATTGAGAACGATCTTCCGGGGAGGGCGGTTTTTCTCTTCTGTATTCTCGGCATAGGACTTCAGCTTCAGAATAAGATCTTCCTTTCTCGACTTCACCGCCCGCTCTACGGCTGCAACTAGTTCATCGGGTTTTACCGGTTTCAGGATGTAATCGAGAGCGCTGAATTTGATGGCTTGCAGAGCATACTGCTCATGAGCTGTAATGAAGATCACGGCAAAATCAATCTCGTTGAGCTTTCGCAACAGATCAAAACCGGTGCCGTCAGGCATCTCCACATCCAGCAATACCAGATCGGGTTCCATTTTTGCAATGGCGATTACACCTGATATTACTCCCTCTGCCTCCCCCACAACCCGAACCTCCTTACAATATATGGAGAGCATATTCCGGATCGCCTGCCGGGCATTTGACTCATCATCAACGATTATGGCCTTTATTAAATTTGCCATTCGCATCAATTTACCTTACAAAATTACCCATTTGATTTGACATTTCCATGCGAAATATAATCCATGTAAGGAATGCTGAATTTTACCTTGGTGCCCTGCTCATTATTCCCTTCCGATGCCCGGTCGGAAATTTCAAAACGTATCTTTTGATGCAGGTCCCTGTTTAAAAGGTCGATCCGTTCCCTTGTGATCTCCAGGGCCAGGGATTTATACTTATGCTGATTCCCATGCTTCAGCTCTTTGGATCGCGTCATGCCAATGCCATCATCTTTAACTTCAAACAGAATCATCTCTTGTTTAAGGCTGAAACTGATCCATATCTGACCTTTTCCCCCCTGATGGCGCAGTCCGTGCTCCAGAGCATTTTCAATAAATGGTTGAGCCAGCATGGGTGGAACTGCGGTGAGTTCCACATCGATCTCAGGATCTACCGTCAGGACATAATGAAATGCATGATTGAACCGCAGGGATTGCAGGTCGAGGTACAATTTGATGGTCTCGATTTCTTTCTCCAGTGAGATGTACTCTTCCCGGGAGTTGTTGAGAATCAAACGGATCAGATGGGCAAACTCTGACAGGTACCTGCCTGCCTGATCAGCTTTTTGTTCATAAATGTAGTTTTGAATTGCAAAAAGAGAATTGAAGATAAAGTGGGGATTCATCTGGGAACGAAGCAGTTTTTGCTTCAATTCAAGTGTCCGGCTTCGTAGTTTCAACTGCTTTTCACGGATCTTGAATGCCAATGCAATCAGTGATAGGATCACCAGGATCTCCAACATATAGAACCACCATGTTTTCCAAATAGGAGGCCGGATCCTAATGGCAACCGAGGTAATCCCCAACGGCTCATTTCCATCCTGCTCAAGGATGCCTACTTCGAATGTGTAGGAACCCGGTGGAACACTGGTATAGGTGGCTCGCCTGTTTTTGGCACCGGTCCGATGCCAGGTATGTTCCAGCGGTTTCAATTGGTAGGCATAAGCAACACCCTCGGGTTGAATATGTCCGGGTGTGGCAAATTCAAATGAAAAAAAGTTTTCATCATAGGGAAGTTCAATGAAACTGATTTCACAAAGATCTGGCAGCCGGAGCTGGTCAAATACCCGGAAGTTTTGGATTACAGCCTTTAAATAATCCTGGCGAAACGTGATGCTGTCGGGGTGAAACATGTTGAATCCATTGGCCCCACCAAAGATCAACTCCCCAGAGGCAAGCCGAGTATGTGCCCTTGAAAATGAGTTCTCCTGTAATCCATCCTCTACAGAAAAGTTCTGAAACGTCTCTTTCAAGGGGTCAAATTTTGACAATCCATTGCGCGTGCTGATCCAAAGGTTCCCATGCCGATCCAACTCCATCCCCATAACCGAATTGTCCGATAATCCTTCTCTCTGGGTATAATGGGTAATGGTTCCCGTTTCAGGATTCAACCTGCTGATGCCCGTTCCGCCAATCCAGATCGTACCGTTCCTATCTTCCAAAATTGAATTAACCACCGGTCCCAATAAACCGCTTGAATCTCCCTCCACAAAACCGTAATGCTTTGTTGTTCCCGTTGAGGGATCAAGAAATTGCAATCCAACGGTGGATGTTCCTAGCCAAAGTCGTCCCTTGCTGTCCGTGAAGAGGTCGTTGATCAGCCGGGAGCCTTCTATGGGGGTGAATTTTTCTTTCAGACTCCCGAGAAAACTACCCCGCTCCCTGTCAAATAGTGTCAATCCCGGCCCACCCCAGAAACCGAGGTAAAAGTTCCCCAGGCTATCTTCAGCAAAGTCGTTGTACCAGTCCTGCTTCAGGTTGGCCGGGTTGAATCGCCAGGTACGGAACAATGAACGTTTCCGGTCGAACCGCTGAAAACCAACACCCGCCCATAAACCGATCCAGAGTCTCCCCTCTTTATCTTCGTACAGACAGGAAACTTTATCTGAGCCCAAGCTATTCGGATTCTCAGGATCATGCCGGAAAGAGGTAAATTCCTTCGTTTTCGGATCCAGCCTGTTCAATCCCTCTCCCATGGTGGCAATCCAGATGAAACCCAGATGATCCTCCAAAACGGCCGATACACGGTTGGAAGAGAGGGTGCCAGAATTCCCGGGAATGTGTCTGTAATGTTCAAAAGGATAAGATTTTCGGGCGACGCGGTTAATGCCGTTGGCAGTCCCGATCCAGATGGTCCCCTGCCGGTCCACGAAAACCTTATTGATCTCATTGGATGAAATGGAGAAGGGATTGTCAGGTTCAGCAGTAAATTCTACCAGTTCATCCGTGTGCGGATCATATTGAAATAATCCGTGACCTGTACCGAACCAAATCATCCCTTGGATATCTTCCACCATTGACCAGGTGGAGGTTGAGAGGACTTTTCTGAACTCCTCCTTTTCCCTATCCAGCAAATAGACTCCATCCACACCAGACACCCAGAAATTCCCATGAGAATCCTCCAGGTAGGCTGCAACATCACGCTCCCGTTTCCCGGTGGGACTGGTTTCATTTGCAAGGATGGTGTAGAACTCCTGTCGGTTCCGGTTAAAATAAATGATCCCGAGACTTCTTCCTCCTATCCACAGCCTGCCAGCACAGTCTTCATAGATTGTATGGTAATGATATTCAGGCTGATCAGGTTGCTGATGCGGATACCTTTGAATCTCTTCCGTCAGGAGATCCATGGAATGCAGGGTGCCGTTGAAGGTTTCGATCCAGAGAATGGAATCCGAAGTTACGTATAAGGCACGTATATGATTTCCTGAGAGAGAAGTTGTATCGGACGGACAATGCACATAATGCTGAAAAGAGTTCTTTTTCCTGTCGTATCTGTTCAGTCCCCGGTCGGTTCCGATCCACAAGTTCCCAAACGGGTCTTCAGTCATGCACTCAACCAGGTTCGAAGATAAAGAGAGGGAATCTCCCGGTGTATTACGGAAAACCTGGAAGGAGTACCCATCAAATTTATTCAGTCCGTTGAGCGTCCCAAACCAGATATAGCCGTATCGGTCCTGGCAAATGGAAATGACCTCCTGATCACTCAATCCGTTTCGGGTGGAAATATGATCAAACTGGACCAGGGGATCCTTTCTGATCTCAGGTTTACCGGGAAAAAGTTGGGAGAATAGAGGGAATGATGATAGCAGACACCAAATCAGAAGGATAAGCTTTGTACCCATAACTATTACAACTTCCGCATAAAGATAAACAGACTTTCCCGAAATGAAAAATCCCTGCCAAATCAGGCAAGGATTTCTCATCAATATGTTTCACCGGTTTAATAATTTAGCTGTCTCAACCAATCGGATGAAATCGCGGCGATAGCCAAACCTGTCTGTTCCTGCAGATGCATTGGCAAAGACCAGGGGCTGCCATGTATGGTATAGCCCCCAACATGATGGCTCAGGCAATGAAGCTGTATGATGAGCATAACTACCCGGAAGCGGCACAATTATTCCGGGATGTGATCAGCCGGGATCCTGAAAACGAGTATTATAAACAAGCCACTGAGTTAAAGGCAAAAATTACCTTTTAGCTTTTCTGCTTATGACAGCCAGAATAATTATTCCCACCGGCAATAAAAGAAGAGAGAGCTCCCAATAAGCTCCATTGATAAAGGTCACCACCGTTGCCAGAACGGCAACCAGGGGCTCCACGGTCATCTCCCCGTTGGTGGCTTTGATCTGGCCTTTTGTTACCTCCTTGTATATCAACCGATGGTTTCTGGAGGCATAAAACCATCCCAGGAAACCAAACAGCCCGATGAAGAACATATCTAAATTGAAAAACAACTGAACATAGAAATCACTTCCAAACTGCATACTCAGTGCATTAGGGTAAGGAGCAAGGGCAATAAAAAAGAGGTAGAAAATATTGATCCAGGTATAGGTGTTATCCACCTTAACAATGTATTTCGACTGGTTTGCATTGGTATACCAGTAAAGTGCCATAAAAAGAAACACCAGGAATGCCGTAAAGAGTTCCGAAGCTCTTGCCAGTACAAATGCTTCAGGATCGAGGTCATAATCAGCCCAGAAATCAGCATTGTTAAAGGTCAGCATCCCTGAGATGATAAACAGTACCATGGATACGGCAAATACAATATCGGTAATCCGGTGCAGCCGTTCCGGTGTCTGAATGATGGAATCTTGCTTTTCAGTACTCATATGATAGGATTTATTGGTTCTATTTTTCTTTTGCTTTTGTGGGGCTAATTCCAACCAGTCTTCCGATCATGACAGCGATGTACAATACTCCCAGAACAGATTCCATCATCACAATCACCTTGGCTAGTTTATAGACAGGCAGGATATCTCCAAATCCAAGAGTAGTCAGGATCACAAAGCTGAAATAGATCATATCCCCGCTAATATCGCTTGATTCAGGTCTATTATAAATGATGGCTCCCGGATGGATCATCTCAATAAAACTATAAAGAAAGCCAAACGCTATTCCAATCAGCAGATATACTGAGATCGCATTACTGATATCTGAAAAGGATAAAGACCTGGTGGTCATGATAAGGTAGAAAAACAGACCGGCATAAATAATGAAAAGAATGGTTAAACTTAAAAACTGCAGAGCCAGAATATCGCGTGTTGAGACTCCAATGGTAATGTAATTAAATCCAATGATCAAGAGGCTGAAAACTACCAAAATCCAGAACAAATGCCTTTGAATGGAGAGAGCGAGTAGTCCTAAACATACGCAGACAGTTAACAGAATTAACGAGATTACTCCTCCATAAAGGATATCCTCAAGAAATGTGCTTGCCACCATTACCATAACCAGGGATATCAGAAATAGGTGGTTTTTGATGAATTTCATAATGTGAGATCAGATGACTACTTTTTTGGCAACTCTACCCGCTTCTTTACTTCCCGCATGAGATTTAATGGGGTATCTGTGATCACCATGTTATACAACCAGGCGGGAACGATCCCTCCCGGATCTACAAATCCTTCGAGCGTAAGCCGGATCATCCCATCATTTAATGGCTGTAAGTTCCACTTCTGCCAGTAGTTTTTAATCCGGATAATACCAGGGTCCTCAGGGATGACATCAGGAAGCGGACGAGCCAGGATGACCTTGGTCCCAGTGACAGGATCAATCGTTACCCGGGCATCCACACAAAGATCCCGGTCCATCAGGGGCCATGGAACATCGTAAATCAGGTAGTACTGGGAGTAAACATTTTCCACATGGGCCAGGACGTCAATTTTTCGGATATCGTCGTCCCACCAATCGAAATTTTTCACATTTCCTACCACCGTTCCGATTATCTTCATGGTGGAGTGTACCTCCATCACTCCTTTGAACGACTTTAAAGGGCTTCCTTTCTCCTTCCGGGTATAGATCTTAATCCCGTCACGCTCTTTTATAAACTCCCACTGTTGTGCAGCGAGATGGATGGTTATTAAGAGGTTGAATAGAATAAAAATGGTCCTCACTGTTACCTATTTTTGAGGAGGTCAATTTTTTTACAAAGTAACAGCAATATTTTGAAATATGATAATTGTTGATTATTCCTATTTTTACTTTTCGCGTTTTTCAACGTAATATTAAAAGAGACGGAGAAACCGCATGCAAGATACCCTGCAGGAAATAATTCGACGCATCAGCAAAGGAGATCAGGACGCATTCCGGAGAGTGGTGGAGCATTATCAGCGTCCTGCTTTCCCGCTTGTTTTCCGGATCCTGGCTGGAATCAAATTGAAGATACAATCAAAACCGTACGACCATAAAAATCAAAAATATTAACAAATGAAAACTCGAGAGATCCTGACAATCCTGTTCGTCGCCATACTGATTTTCAGCGGATGCCGTGAAATCACAGTCACCACCCAGGTTCACCGCGACGGCTCCTGTACACGCATCATCCGGATTACCGGCGATTCTTCCTCTGTTTTCAAGGGAAACCTCCCCTATCCCGTGGGTTCAACCTGGGAACGGGTTGCGATCAAAGATACAGCCGGCAATGATCCAAAAGGTGATGACTACATCCTCACGTTTACCAAAACATTTCAGGGCAGTGAATCACTTAATGCTGAGATCGTTTCAGATACCAGTTGGCGAAAACGGTTAGACCGCCAGGTAGCGATAACCAAACGTTTTGGATTCTTTTATTCCTATTTGACCTTCCGAGAGGAATTTCAGCCAGCCAATCCCTTTACTTCCCTGTCATTCGAGGAGTACCTTACGCCGGATGATCTGCTCTGGTTATCAGGACAAAAAAACATCATCAGCCGTTCCGATTCGATCCGTCACTTCCGGCTAGCGACGTGGTTCGTTTTCACGACAGCATCTACAGGTACGTTGAGGATTGGGAATTTGAACAGCCGGAGAAACTGATTGATTACCTCCGGAACTGGACAGGTAATACTGCAGTGGATCAGCTTCATGACCTGACTCCCGGTATCTTCGAAAGATTCCAACAGAAGGTCAGTTTCTTTGAGAACCTGATCGATATGGAGAGTTATCCCGAAACCGTTGAGATGCCCGGATTAATTATAAAGACCAACTCTCAGATTGGGCTTTCATCCTGACTGGAATCGTCCTGCTTTCCCTGATCATTGTATTGATCGTGAAGGCAGTGAAAAAGTAGAATCGCATTAAAATCAGATGATTTCTTTTATATTTATTTGGAGATTTTTTCCTTCAGAAAAGCAGTTAGTCTCTCATTCGAGCTGGCCAGGTTGTTATATTGAAGCTGAATGCTTTGCAAAAATCTCAGGTACCATCGATACTGTGGCTTCAATGCTTTGGTCCAGAGATTATAATATTCACTTTTGGGGCGCTCCATATTCAGCACCAGAAACTCCATAGCATAGGTCTCTCCTTTGGAAAAGAGGTTCAGTAATTTGAGTTTGTCGGTTTCGTAAAGAACTCATATATTGCCCTGGCTTTTTGTTCGTTATAAAGGTTGGTTTGATAGTGGTCAAGCAATATTGCTGCCCATACTCCCAGAAAAATTACGAGCAAATCAAACAACAACCAAAGGGGGTTTCTCGATGATCGTTTTTCTCTGATTCTCATATCTGGTTGTTTTAATCCAATCAAAAATAAAAATTCTAAACATAAAAACACCAGAAATCCCCAAAATCTCTATTTTAGCATATCCCTAAATCCTATATCATGAAATTTCCAAAAATTGTACGATGGCTTTCTCTGTTTGTCATAGCGGTTATCATCCTGACCTCCTGTGCTCCCGGAAATGAAAAATTTGACATCGACCCAGCCGGTTTCTGGATGGGCCTCTGGCACGGATTCATCTCTCTGGTCACTTTCGTCATCAGCCTTTTCAATAACGAAGTTGGTATCTACGAAGTGAACAATTCAGGGTGGCCCTACAACCTGGGATTTATCCTGGGTATTATGATCTTTTACGGAGGGTCAACCAAGGGCGGTAGCCGGAAATGGCGGTAATGGATATGATTATGGTGCCTTCTGGTGAATCCAATCTTACACTTGAAATTGCTAGCTATGGAGGGAACCAGATTACGCAAAACCAACAATCAAAGCAATGAAAAAAGTATTTGTTTTTATTGTCGCCACTGCCATGATTTTTGCCTCCATAAAGGGTGTGCTTTCGCAAGGATGGGAACCCATAAAGAGTGCCCCGAGTGTCTCAGTTAACGGATTGTTTTTTTAGATGATGGGTTGCAGGAATGGGCAGGTGAATGGCAAAGAAGCACGCTGAACGATCTGGCGAAGCAACCAGGCTTTCATTGATCTCCAGGATTAATTGCGGGCATATCTTCACACACGATTCGCATCCGGTACACTTTTCAGTTACTGTAATTATTGCCATAGGATGATAATTTGAATTTAACAATATAATTGAACTTCATTTCGTATTTCCGTAACCTCCTGATCGATGCAAACATGCATAAAAAAAAGAGGCTGTTTCAAAAGTACGAGACAGCTTCTTTTTTTGTGGGCCCACCAGGACTTGAACCTGGGACCAATAGATTATGAGTCTACTGCTCTGACCAACTGAGCTATGGGCCCGGACCCCACCCCTGCCCCTCCCCTTGTTGGGGGAGGGGTTCGGGGAGGGGGTAAAACAGAATGCAAAAATACGACTTTTTTAGTTTTTCAGGTATATCCCGGAGCCGATGAAATAGTCGATGCCGGGAATTTTCATCTTCGCCGAAAATTATCACCTTTGCAATTACAAACTACAGATATGGAAGGGACCCTGATCCGAAATATCATCTTCGACTTCGGCGGTGTGATCTGCAACATCGATATCTCCAGGACAGAAAAAGCGTTCGTCGCACTCGGGATCAGACAATTTGACAAGGAATATTCCGTCACCGAAAGGGATAACTTCTTTGGCAGTTTTGAAACTGGTAAGATCACCCCACAGCAATTCCGGGATACGATGGCCCGCTATTTTGATCGTCCTGTGACGGGAAACGAGATTGATGTTGCATGGAATGCCCTTCTACAGGATATTCCTGCTTCCCGGATCTCGCTGCTTAGAAACTTGACCAATCATTACCGGCTCTTCCTCCTCAGCAATACCAATGAGATCCATTATACACAATACCTGAAAGACCTCCAGATTGTCCACGGGATAACCGGATTTGAGGAGCTTTTTAAAAAAGCCTATTTTTCTCATCAGATCGGGCTTCGCAAACCCTTCCGGGAGGTGTTTGATTTTGTTGCAACTGATGCGGGGCTCACCCGGAATGAAACCCTCTTTATCGATGATTCCATCGAACATGTGAAGGGAGCCCTGAAAGCCGGGATGAAAGCCTATCATTTGAAACCGGGTGAAGATGTAGCTTCGCTGTTCAATGCAGAAATGCAATTTCTTCCGGTACTGTGACTTTTGTGTCTTTTTTCCGGATAAATAGTGAAAAAAGAAGTGCCAGCAAACACAGCAAAGCGCCTCCCACGTAAGCCCAGCTGAATCCATTCGTTAATTCTGTGACCGGAATCGATTTTAACGCAAATCCTTGACCTCCTGCCGGTTTAGCTATGGACATTGTAAATATCATCTCCATCAGGATCAGTCCGAACATCTGACCCAGGTTGGTCCCCAGTTTAAAAATGCTTGATGATATGGCTTGTTTTCCCACCGGGGCCATCGACATTACCAGGTTGTTGTTGGGCGTGATAAAGAGGGCATAGGAGAGTCCGAGCAACACCATGAAACCGAAGAGGATCCCCAGGTGGAGTTGCGGTAGCAGCAAGGCAAAGGCAATACAGCTTCCGGCCCCGAGCAGCATGCCGAAATTGGTGAGTCCGACTTTTGAAACCCTGTCCGATAACCGGCCAGTCACCATACTGAACATGCTGAAGACCACGGCAAAGGTCATCATGATGAAACCGGCATGTGTTACGTCGATATGCAAACCGTTTATGATATAAAACGGCATCAACACATTGCTTCCCGCCATCAGTCCGAACCCGGCAATCGAAGCGAGAATGGCAAAAGAAAAGCTGCGGCCGGAGAAGATCGAGAGGTCGAGGATCGGGTCCTTGACTTTCCGCTCCCATAAGACAAAGACCACCAGTAGCAATACCGAACTCAACAGGCCGGTAATTGTTACCATAGAGTCCCATCCCAGTTCTTTCCCTTTGCTCAGAAAAAACACAAGCAATGCAAGGCCTGCAAAACTCAGTAAGGAGCCGAGGAGATCAAATCCGGATTTCCTGGGGGATGATTTCGTTTCCTGCTTGTCTGAAGGGATTATCCGGACAGCAAACAAAATTGCCAGCACCCCTATCGGTATGTTAATCAAAAAGATCCAGTGCCAGTTCAGCATTCCCGTAATCAGTCCTCCCAGCGGATTCCCGATCAACATGCCCAGGGAGGAGACCGGAGAAAAGATCCCGAAAGCCCATCCTCTTCGAGCGGAGGGTATAAACCTGGTGATCAGAGCAATAGCAGTGGCATAGAGCATGGAACCTCCCAAGGACTGAAGGGTCCTGGCTCCAAGCAGGAGGGGAAATGTAGTAGCCAGTCCGCATAACAGTGAACTCACTGTGAAGACCGAAAAGCCGGTCACAAAGATCCGTTTCACCCCATATTTATCGGCAAGCTTGCCGAAAATAATCAGGGTGCTGGATATCATAAGCAGATAGATAAGGGTGATCTGTACCACTTCTGTTGTGGAAATATTGAAGTAGCTGGCAATTTCGGGAAGAGAGATATTTACAATATTGCTATCCAGCAATACCATAAAGCCTGCCAGGGAGCCACTGATGATGATTCCGATCTGTTTTTTTCGACTGATTACTTTCTGATTTGTTACAGTTCGTGGGTACGGCCGGACAAATGTAATATTTTCTCCCTCAATCCCCGGGAAAACAAGTGGCTCTATCCATCCCGGATCATAAAAAGAACTTGACTTTTGGCCAAAATTGGATTAACTTTGCAACCCCCAATCACAGGCTAAATCCATATGAAGCTTTCACACTTTCGCTTTCATCTGCCTCAGGAACTAATTGCCAACGACCCCCCAAAGCAGAGAGATGATGTTCCAATGATGGTTTTGGACAGAAAGAGCAGAACCATTGAACATAAGAATTTCAGAGACATCTTAACCTATTTTGGAGATGGGGATGTTTTCATCCTGAACAATACCAAGGTTTTTCCTGCCCGGCTATATGGAGAGAAAGAGAAAACGGGTGCCAAAATTGAAGTATTCCTGCTTCGGGAATTGAACCGGGAATCCCGGCTCTGGGATGTATTGGTCGATCCGGCCCGTAAAATACGCATCGGCAACAAACTATATTTTGGGGAAGATGACTCTCTGGTTGCTGAAGTGATTGATAACACCACTTCACGGGGCCGAACCATCAGATTTCTCTTTGACGGATCCTACGACGAGTTCAAACGGACCATTCGGCGATTGGGTCAAACCCCGTTACCTAAGATCCATAACCGCCCTGTTACAGAAGAGGATGAGGTTCGATACCAGACCATCTATGCCAAACATGAGGGGGCCGTGGCAGCTCCCACCGCAGGATTGCATTTCAGCCGCGAAATCATGAAACGCCTGGAGCTGCAGGGAGTTAACTTTGCGGAGGTCACTCTGCATGTCGGCCTTGGCAATTTCCGCTCCATCGAAGTGGAGGATCTGTCAAAACACAAGATGGATAGTGAGGAGATCATTATAGAACCAGAGACCGCAGAAATTGTCAACCGGGCCAAAGCAAAGAAAAAGAAAGTGGTAGCCATCGGAACAACCACCATGAAAGCGGTGGAGTCGTCGGTAGCTATCTCCAATATGTTGAAGCCTTATCGTGGATGGACCAACAAGTTTATCTTTCCTCCCTATGAATTCAGCATCGCCAACGCCATGGTAAGCAACCTTCATCTCCCCCAGTCCCCGATGATGATGCTGGTGGCAGCTTTTGCTGGTTACGACTTCCTGATGGAAGCTTACCAGGAAGCTATCAAGAAGAAATACAAGTTCTTTACATACGGCTATCCGATGTTGATCCTTTGATGAAAGCAGCCATCATCGTTGCTGGAGGGACCGGTACCCGCATGAACTCTCCGAATCCAAAACAGTTTATCCTGTTGAAAGGGATCCCGGTTGTAATGCATTCCCTTTTCGCTTTTTCCCGTTTCGATGAATCGATGCAACTGCTTCTTACATTACCGGAGCATTTGTTTGACAGGTGGCAGGAAATACAAAAAGAGCATGGATGGAGTATTCCACATATACTTGTTCCTGGTGGTGAGACCCGTTTTCATTCTGTCAGGAATTGCTTGCACCATCTTGACAGTACGGGACTTGTAGCTATCCATGACGGAGCCCGGCCGCTTCTTTCCCAATCCCTGATAAACAGGCTTTTTTTAGCAGCTGAAAAAGAGGGAAACGCCATTCCGGTTGTGCCTGTGAACGAATCTATCCGGCAGGCAGAAGGGGCCACAAACAAACCGGCAGATCGCTCGCTTTTCCGGATTGTTCAGACTCCCCAGGTTTTCCAGACTTCCCTGATTCAGCAGGCCTACCTGCAACCCTACCAACCTGGTTTTACCGATGATGCCACTGTGCTTGAATCCATTGGGAAGCCGATTCACCTGGTGGAAGGAGATCCTGCCAATCTTAAAATCACCTACCCGGCTGACCTCCTGATTGCAGCGTCTTTAATCCACTCCGGCAGTTAACAGGTTACACCCTGCGGCCTTTCCACTTCACCGGGATCAGAAAGGCCATCGGGCCGGAAATCGCAACATAGATTACCTGAAATAATTGTGCTGGGATATACCAGGGCCAGAGTTTTTGCTTTCTGAAAAAACGGGCCATGGAAAATACCAGGGGAAAGTCAATAAGAATTTTGAAACACAATAAGGAGACTGCCAGGTAAAGGTAGAGGGGAGAGAGAAATCCAAGAAAGAATCCAGCGAAAATCATCGCCTGATAAAGGTAACTAACTGCTCCGATAAAAAGCACTTCCCAGTCGCGATACCCCCTGCTTTTCGAGATCCAGCGAAGTCGCTGCCGGAAGAATGATCCAGGATCTTGTTCTGGCGACGTGGTAACAATGGCATCCCGGTCATAAAGAAATCGTATCGAACGCCCGCCATACTTACGTTTGATCTTCCACAACAGAAACTGATCATCGCCGGAGACATACCGTTCGTTTCCCTCGAATTTTCCTACTTCGCGAAACGCCTCTTTCTCATAACAGAGATTTGCCCCGTTGCACATCACCGGGTGTCCCAGGTTTGCAAATCCGGCAGTCAGCCCCATTACTCCCAAAAATTCAAGCGTCTGTAATTTTTGAAACAGGTGATTTTCGCCTGCAAACATGACCGGTCCAAGGATCATCTTCACGCCGGTTTCACGATAGCATCGAACCATGGAAGAGATCCACCCGGGGTCGTGCCTGGTATCGGCATCCGTTGTGATGATGAGTGTTCCTGAAGCTTTTTCAACCGCTCTTGTCAAGGCGCTTTTTTTCCCAACGCCCTCTCTTTTTCCCGGTTCTCCCTTCACAATGATGCACTGCATTTGCGGGTGGTTTTGAAAGAAGCTGTTTACCGCTTCTAATGTCCGGTCTTCTGAAAAGTCGTCCGTGATAAGCACTTCGATTTTATCGGACAGATAATCCTGTGAAATCAATGATTCCAGGCATTCAATAATCCGCTCTTCTTCGTTCCGAACCGGAATGATCACACTCACAAAAGGGTCAGGTAGGCCAGGACCGGATGGAAGACTTGCCGGGAGTGACATTCCTGAAAGAGCACCCAGCAAGATGATGGCATAGAGAAACGCCAGCAGGATCATGACGCCTCCGATGATCGCCAGTGCGTTCATTCGTTGGTGTTGTTTGCCGGTTTCCTGAAGAACTTCAGCCTGAAGACAAAAACACTTCCAACCAGTGCCGGAAATCCCAGGTTGATGGCCCAAAGAAGTGTGGAAGCTGCCAGGATGCCAAAGTTAATGCCTTCGGTTGCATCGGTCAGGCCGGAGAAATAGATCCCGAAAAAATAGAGCGCCACAGATCCTCTGATTCCCAACTCTGTAAGGGCGATCGTTGGGATGACAGCCATCACAAAATAGACCAGGGAAATCAACATCAGGGCATCCAGATATGGAATAGGTACTGCAAAAATCCGTAGCAGAAGGTAGAATTGGGTGGAGAAGATCATGTACCTGAGAAAGCTGTACAACAACACCGTGATTAATTCCCGGTTGTGATAGAAAGCAAAGATCCGGAAGTATTTTCGTATTTTTTTGAGTCCGTTCCGAAGGATTTTCTCTTTGAGGGTTGAGAGAAAAGAGACATTCAGGTAGAAGCCCAGGATCAGCACGTTGAAACCCACCACCACAGCCACAATGGTATAATAGAGATATCCGTTATAACTCCAGTAATGGGTCAGGAAGAGCGGGATAAAGGCCAGGAGGGCCAGGCTCCCCGTTAAGATCGTGATCAGCAGCTGGCTCATGCTACCCAGGATGGTCACCAGGATCCCTTCCACTCTGCTTCCTGTATTGAGGATGAAGACGCGGCCGAAATACTCCCCGATGCGGTTGGGGGTGAAGGAGCTGACAGTCACCCCGGTAAGAACCGCCTGGAAAGATTTCCAGAATCCGATTCGTTCAATCTTGGCCATCAGGTATCTCCATTTTACCGCTTCAATGGCCCAATTGATGAACATCAGGAAGATCACTAAAGCCATCAGCCAGATAAAATCCGGACTTCTGAAATCTTCTCGGAGAGCCTCCAGCAGGTGTGGCAAATTTTTCCGGTAAAATACCTGATCGTATATGAATCCATAGGTCAAAGCCAGGATGGCTACCTGGATCACTTTGTTATAAGTTTTACCTATTTTTGTTCTGTTATTCATCCTTTTCATTGACCGGCGAACGCATCATATTGGGTATTGATCCCGGAACCAACATCATGGGATTTGGCATCATCTCCGTTTACGGGAACAGTATGAAACTGGTTGCACTTGGGGTTTTAAAATTAGTGAAAACTGATGATCATCCACTCAAGCTGAAGCATATTTTTGAAAAGTCGTTAGCTCTGATTGATGAGTATAATCCTGATGAGCTGGCTATTGAAGCCCCTTTTTTCGGTAAAAATGTCCAATCGATGCTGAAGCTGGGCCGGGCTCAGGGGGTAGCCATGGCCGCCGCACTATTCCGCTCCATTCCCATTTTCGAATATTCTCCAAGGAAGATCAAGCAGTCGATCACCGGCAAAGGAAGTGCCTCCAAAGAGCAGGTTGCCTCTATGCTCATTCATCTATTATCCCTGAAAGAGGCTCCCGAGCATCTGGATGCTTCCGATGGGCTTGCCGTAGCAGTTTGCCATCACTTTCAAAAAGGAAAAACAGGGACTGAAAAGAAATTTACCGGCTGGAAAAGCTATCTGTCGGCGAATCCTGATAAACAAGGATGACCCCTCCTTAATCCTCCCCTTGGAGGGGAGGGGGTTGGGGGGAGGGGTCACATCAGCTTCTGATACACCATCCACCACCTATCCGGAATCTCCTCGCGCGTAGCCTGCTGATAATCTTTGTATGAACAGGGAACCAGATAGTGCCGTTCGTATTTGGCCCGCTGTTCAGCCGGTAAAGGGATCTCCATCCACCAGCGATCGGTCTTCTTGCTTTTGTAAAATGTGATATCCTGTTGATGGTCGCTGATTGTCACATGGTATTTCAGGTAATCCTCTTCATTCCGAAATGGAAAATCGTGAGGTCGACTGTAAAATCCTTCCATGAAATACCAGATCATCTGTGCAATCAGGTGTGCTGTTTGTCCATCATGGTCGAACTTCGGATTGTATTCGTAAAATCCGATGGAGGTCAGCTTATCGCTCAGTCCGGCATACCTGACGATCTGACAGGCCTCTTCCCCGTAAAAGCCATTTGGTGTTGTGTTGTGATTACCGGGTGCATCAGAGGATCTGACCGAAGAGATATCAAAACTCAGCACATCTGCATTTCTTACGATGGGTTCCACCTCCTCCAGGTCCGCTCTCACAATGCCCAGCCGATAGGTATCAAAGAAAAGGTTGTTCATCAGCTTCAGGGCGTCCTGGTCGATAAAGTAGGTCTGGTAACCAATGTTGGCATAGTTGAAAAGGTAGTTTGGCTGATGGAGGATGATACTGCTTAACCATGATTGGGAGTTCATCTCACCTTCCGACTTTCCAAGATCAAACATGTTGTCGATACTTACGATGTTGATGATCTGGCCAAGGCTCTGGTATGCCTGGTAGTTGGCATAGGTCAAATCCTGGCTCCCTCCCAGAATAATCGGGATGATGTTGGCATTCAGCAGTTCTGTTACTGAACCGGAAAGCGCGAAATAGGTGTCCTTTTGCGTATTTCCTTTCTTCAGGTTTCCAAGGTCAATGATCCGTGGATTGAAGGGTCCGGGAAAGAGTTTGTACAGGTATTTCCTGATAAAGTCGGGGCCTTGGGCACAACCCTCATTATTCACTGCATTGCGATCTTCAGAAACGCCAATGATGGCCAGTTCGGCCTGTTCAAACTCAGGAAAGGCGCCAGCTTCTGAAAACAACCGGATCAGGTCACCGATTCGGCGATGACCCTCTTCTTCCGTGGGAAGAATTTCATTCAGGTCAATTGGGTTAAAAAACTCTTCCATAGGTTAATGAAATATGTGTCTCTATTTTGACTTGCGTGATTTGCTGGACTTGGTTGGTTTGGAATCGGCAACGATTTTCCGGCACTCTTCAAAGGTCAATTCCTCAGCTACTTTCCCTTTGGGAATCTTGTAATTCAGCTTGTTGAATGAGATATAGGGTCCATATTTCCCTTTCAGTATCTTCAGATTCGAATCCTCTCCAAACTCTTTTACTGTCTTCTCCTGATCTAGTTTTTTCTTTTCTGTCATGATTTCGGATGCCCGTTCCATGGTAATGGTAAGTGGGTCATCTGTCTTCATCAAAGAGTAAAACTGCGATTTATGTCTAATATATGGCCCAAACCTTCCGGCTGCTACAACCACATCAGCGTTGTCCACAATCCCTAACGTACGAGGGAGTTTGAACAGTTCCAACGCCTCCTCCAGGGAGATGGACTCCATGCTTTGTCCTTTCTTCAGGGCTGCAAACCTCGGTTTGTTCTCCATATCTGCATTCCCCATCTGGACCATTGGACCATACCGGCCAATTTTTACGAAAACGTTTAATCCTGTTTTTGGATCTGTTCCAAGCAGTTTTTCTCCGCTGACTTTCCTGGTTCCTTCAAGTGTTTGTTCAATACGGGTATGGAATGGGCCATAGAAATCTTTGATCATGGCATTCCAGACAAGTTTTCCCTCGGCAATCTCATCGAATTCCTCTTCCACAGAGGCTGTAAAATTGTAATCCATGATATTCATGAAATGCTGTAGCAAAAACTGATTGACCAGACTTCCCACATCTGTGGGGAACAACTTCGCCTTCTCCGATCCTATTTTCTCGCTCTTCTCTTCAGAAGTTATCTCTCCATCCTTCAGGGTAAGCACCTGAAATGTCCTGGTTACTCCCGGGCGGTCCTCTTTGACTACATATTCCCTTCGCTGGATAGTAGAAATGGTTGGAGCATAAGTAGAGGGCCTGCCGATTCCGAGTTCCTCCATTTTCTTGACCAGCATAGCTTCCGTATACCTGGGTGGTTGTTGCGTGAATTTCTGCTGAGCCTGGATCTGGTTCATATCCAGTGCATCTCCTTTATTCAGAGAAGGGAGAATCCTCTCTTCTCCATTGTTCTGCTCTTCATCGGTCGACTCCATGTAGAGTTTCAGGAATCCATCAAACGTAATGATCTCTCCTTTAGCCAGAAATTTCTCTATGGCAGTGGAGATTCCGATGGTCACCGTGGTTTTCTCCAGCAATGCGTCTGCCATCTGGGAGGCAATGGTTCTTTTCCAGATGAGGTCATACAACCGCTTGTGAGATTTGTCACCTTCAACGGTTCTGACATTCACGTAAGTAGGCCGGATGGCTTCGTGTGCTTCCTGTGCTCCTTTCGAACGTGTGGTAAACTTACGGGTTTTTACATAATCGGCACCAAAGGAATCGGTGATCTCCTGTTTCGCCATCCCGATAGCGATATTGGATAGATTCAGCGAGTCGGTACGCATGTAAGTGATCTTGCCCGATTCATAGAGATCCTGAGCCACCCGCATGGTGTTGGCAACCGAAAATCCAAGTTTTCGTGAAGCCTCCTGTTGAAGTGTGGAGGTAGTAAACGGAGGGGCTGGAGATTTTTTCGCTGGTTTAGTCTCAATATCTTCCACCACAAATTCAGCGCCGATGCATCTCCCCAGGAAGGCTTCTGCCTCCTCCCGGGTGCTGAACCGTTCGGATAGTTCTGCCTGGAGTGGAACAACTTTATCTTTAGTGCTGACAATGAAATCGCCAACGATCCGGAAGGAGGAGCCCACCTTGAACTTTTTGATCTCCTCTTCCCGTTCAACAATCAGGCGCACAGCAACCGATTGAACGCGGCCAGCCGAAAGAGATGGCTTGATTTTTTTCCAGAGCAGGGGTGAAAGTTCAAATCCTACCAATCGGTCAAGCACACGGCGGGCCTGCTGGGCATTGACCAGGTCGCGGTCAATGCCTCTGGGGTGCTCGATGGCCTCCAGAATGGCAGGTTTGGTGATCTCATGGAAGGCGATCCTGCGAGCTTTGGATTCACTGATATTCAACACATCCATCAGGTGTGCGGCAATCGCTTCCCCTTCGCGGTCTTCATCAGAAGCCAGCCAGACCAGATCAGCATTTCTGGCCAGCTTTTTTAACTCATTTACAATCTTTTTCTTATCCGGCGAAATAATGTATTTAGGGATAAATCCCTGATCGATATCCACACCCAAATCCTTTTTCGACAGATCCATGATATGTCCGAAACAGGATTTCACCTGATACTCCTTTCCCAAAAACCCTTCTATCGTTTTGGCTTTGGCCGGAGACTCAACAATCACAAGGTTTTTCGTCATCTTACTGTCCGTTTTGAATCCCAAATCCGGCTACAAAAGTAAGACAATAAAGTTAATACCTACCTTTGCAACCGTTTTTTACCATTAATCGGATTCAAGGGTAAAAGGTTATACATGGATCAGAAAAAAAACAAAAAAATATATATTGAAACGTATGGCTGTCAGATGAATTTTTCTGACAGTGAGATAGTTGCATCAGTTCTGACAGATCAGGGATATACGACTACCGGGGAAATTCATCATGCCGATATCATCTTTGTAAATACCTGTTCCATTCGCGATAATGCCGAACAGCGGGTGAAGAAAAGGTTACAGTATTTTCATGCCTTTAAAAAGAAGAATCCGGGCCTGATCATCGGGTTGCTTGGCTGCATGGCTGACCGGCTCAAGACGGTACTCCTGGAGGAGGAACAGCTGTTGGATATCGTAGCCGGACCCGATGCCTACCGGGATTTGCCACGATTGCTGGAACAGGTGGAGTCGGGACAACGCGGGGTAAATACGTTGTTGTCAATGGAGGAGACCTATGCCGATATCATGCCAGTTCGACTGGGAAGCAATGGGGTTTCAGCCTTCATCTCCATCATGCGGGGATGTGAGAATTACTGTTCCTATTGTGTGGTGCCATCCACCCGTGGCAAAGAAAGGAGCAGGGATGCAGGTTCGATCATTCGCGAGTCAAGAGATCTCTATGAACAAGGATATAGAGAGGTCACTTTATTAGGGCAGAACGTCAACTCCTATCAGTGGATAGAAGGAGATAACGTGCTCTCGTTCGCCGGATTACTGGGCCGGGTAGCTGAAGTCAGTCCAATGCTTCGGATCCGGTTTGCCACTTCACATCCAAAAGACATCTCCGACAAGTTGCTTGACACGATAGCCGCTTTCCCCAATATTTGCCGGGCGATCCACCTTCCTCTTCAATCGGGAAGTACCCGGATACTTGACCGCATGAACCGCAACTATTCACGCGAAAATTACATGGAACGGGTGGAGGCGATCCGCAGGATCCTCACCGGGTGTACCATCACCACAGATATCATTACAGGCTTTTGCGATGAAACCGAAGAAGATCACCGTGAAACGCTCTCCCTGATGGAGTGGGTTAACTTTGATTATGCATTTATGTTTAAATACTCCGAACGTCCGATGACCCTGGCTGCCGACACTATGGAAGATAACGTCCCCGAAGAGGTCAAGGAGCGTCGGCTCAGGGAGGTAATTGACCTCCAGCAGAAGCTCTCCTATCAAAGCAACCAACGGGACTGTAACCAGGTGTGCGAGGTGCTGATTGAAGGGGACTCCAAGCGTTCGGCTGATTATTTCATGGGAAGAAATTCCCGGAATAAGGTGGTTGTTTTTCAAAAAACCAACGCCGCGTCCGGCGAATATATAAATGTCAGGATCACTTCTTTTACATCCGCCACACTCCTTGGGGAAGTTGTGCATGAATTAAAAATACGCTAACTTTGTCCGGCTTTATCAACGCATTCTATGAAAAACAGAACCCTTCACTCCGGCAGATACCTGGTTCAGATTGCTCTGATTCTTCTCATTTTTGCTTCGTGCGTCCCCCAAAAAAAAATCAAGTACCTGCAAACCTTGCAGGAGCATGATACGACCAATGCCTACATCAATAAAAGGCCGCTCGACTATAAAATCCAGCCCAACGACAACCTCTACATCCGGATCTTCAGCCTGGACGAGAAGACCTATCTCTTTTTCAACATGGTCACTTCCTCCAATTACCAACAGTATACCACCGATGCCTCTATCTATTTGAACAGCTATACGGTTGATAGGGACGGGTGTATCGATTTTCCCATTGTAGGGAAAGTATTGGTAAAAGACCTGACTGTTGAACAGGTCAAGGATGTGCTGCAGACCAATGTGGATGAATACCTAACGGAGACCATGGTGGTGGTTAAGATGGTCAATTTTAAAATTACGATTTTAGGTGAAGTGCGCGGCCCAGGGGTACTTACCATTTACCAGGATGAGATCAACATCTTTGAAGCAATCGCCATGGCGGGCGACCTGACCGATTATGCCAACCGGAAGAAAGTTGCCCTGGTGAGGCAAACAACGGATGGTTCCAAAGTCGTTTACCTGGATCTGAACAAAGCAGATATCATGTCTTCGGAATATTTCTACATGATGCCCAATGATATCATCTATGCATCTCCATTAGGGATTAAGCAGTGGGGATTTGCCGCATTCCCCTATGCCCTGGTATTTTCGGCAATTTCCACCGCATTGTTGTTAATCAATTACTTTAAATAGATAATCCAGTGAACGATAACTTACAGGATTTTGCACAACAGCAACAGCAGGCTATTGACTACAAGGTCATCTTATTCAAATTTTACCGATACTGGTATTTTTTCGCCATTACCATATTCATTGCCCTGATCATTGCTTTTGTCTTCAACAAGTACTCCAGACCCATTTACGAGGTCAAAACAACTGTACTGATCAAGGACAAGTCGGAAAACAAGCTGAATCCTCAGAATATCATGGGATTGGGCATGCTGAATAACATGCAGAATCTCCAAAATGAGATCGGGATCCTGAGTTCCTACTCCCTTACATACAAAACAATATTGAACTGTAGTTTTGAGGTTGGGTATTACAGTGAAGAGAATTTCATCACCAAAGAGCTCTATAAATCCTCTCCGTTTACGGTTGAATTTGATTCCTCTTTCCCTCAACCGGTCAACATCAGATTCAACATTACCTTCCTTTCAAACACTGAATACCGGCTCGAGGTTAAGGATGAGAAGGTGAGCTTTTTCGATTACAAAGCAAAGGAGCCGGTTCCCGGCCGTGAAGAGAATATCTCCTACGATGAAACCCTGAGATTTGGGCAGGAAGCATTAACCGGTCAATTCAAATTCAAGGTCCTCCTGAATGCCAATTTCGATCCGGAAGAGGATTTGAAAAAATCCTTCTATTTCATCTTCAAGAATTATCCTTCACTCGTTACTGAGTTTAAAGCATTCGACATTGAACCCATTAACCGGGAAGCCTCCATTGTGGAATTAACGCTGAAAGGCGGCAATGTGGAGAAAATAGCCGACTTCATAAATACGCTGACCAGTGAATACCTGGCGCGTGGACTTGAGCAAAAGAACCTGGTGGCGATCAGAACCATCGACTTTATCGATCATGAATTGAGCGGCATTGCCGATTCCCTGAATCTTTCCGAACGATCTCTGCAGTCTTTCAAAGCCTCAACCGAGATCATGGACCTGGATCAAACCGCGCAACAGGTATTTGAGAAGATGATGGAACTCCAGGATGAAAAGGCTGTCATTTTTGTACAATCTAAATATCTGAATAATCTGTTAACCTATATCAATAAAAACGAAGGATTAAACGAGATCATCGTTCCTGCATCCATGGGTGTTGACAACCCCATGCTCAATGACCTTACGATGCAGCTGACCGGCCTCTACAGCCAGAGAACAGAACGAGCCTTTTATTCAACAGATAAAAACCCGGCACTAAAAGCGCTCGATTCGCAGATTGAATCTACCAAAAACGCACTTGCGGAGAATATAAGAAGCGCGATCAACACCAACGACATTGCCCTGAAAGATATCAATGATAGGATTGAACTTCTCAATTCAAGGATCGGTGGACTTCCTGAAAACCAGCGTATCTTAGTTGGTATTCAACGAAAATACAAACTGGTTGATGCCATCTATACCTTCCTCCTTGAAAAACGGTCGGATGCCCAGATCACACAAGCGTCGAACCTGCCTGATAATGAAGTGATCGATGAAGCCCGTTTTGAGGGATTGAGCCCCGTCTTCCCGAAAAAGAGCCTGAACTACCTGATCGCGTTGATCATCGGGATCATTTTACCGGTGGTTTATATCTTGGGGAAAGACTACTTCAACGATAAGATCATGGAGCGGGAAGATATCGAAAAGATCACTCAGCTTCCCATTGTTGGGCACATCATCCATAGTGATAAAGAGAGCAAGATGGTGGTGGCCGAATCACCCAAGTCCTCCATCGCCGAGTCGTTCCGTTCGGTACGTACCAACCTGACATACCTGTTGCAGGGGAAAGAGAAACAGGTGGTCCTGATTACTTCCGACATGGTGAGCGCGGGCAAGACCTTCTGCTCCATCAACATGGCATCTGTCTTTGCGCTTTATGGCAAGAAGACCTTGTTGATGGGCTTCGACCTGAGAAAACCGAAGATCTACCAGGATTTTGGCCTGACCAACACCGAAGGGATCAGCTCTTATCTCATCAATAAAAGCTCCATTGAAAATATCATTCAACACTCCGGAATTGAAAACTTCGATATCGTTATGTCAGGACCGGTACCTCCCAATCCTGCAGAATTGATCGCCTCTGAAAAGTGTACTGAGCTGTTTGCCCGCCTGAAAGAGATGTATGAATACATCATCATCGACACGCCTCCGGTTGGTCTGGTTACCGATGCCTTCCTATTGATGAAGCATGCCGATGCAAACCTTTGTCTGGTTCGCCAGAACTATACCCATAAGAAGATCTTCAGCTCCATCATCAAGGATATGGAGCAGCGGAACATCCCGAACCTGGCGATCCTGATCAACGACGTGAAACTGAGCCGGAACTCATACGGTTACGGGTATGGTTACGGATACGGGTATGGCTATGGCTACGGGTATGGTTATGGATATGGCTACGGGTATGGTTATGGATATGGTTACGGATACTATTCCGACGATAAGGATTCGCAGAAAAAATCCGCATTCCAACGCCTCTTCAGCAAATCGTAATCTCTGTTTGTTTCTCACAATAAATGGAAGAAAAAAGAGTTAACCTGAATATTCTTTTTTCTATTTCAATTTCAATTAACAGAACGCTTTCATGAAGATACGACCCTACCTTTTCGTGCTGCTATTCCTATTTTCAATCGCACTTCCGGGCTTTTCACAGGAGACGCCCATTGGCCAATGGAGAGATGAATTGCCCTATTACCAGGTAATCTCTGTCACGGAAGCCGGTAATTACATCTATGCTGCCACTCCTTATGCTATTTTCTACCTCGACAAAGAGGATAACAGTGTTCAACGAATGTCTAAAATTAACGGGCTTTCAGATATCGGGATTACCTCTATTGACTATAATAAAGAGACCAAAACAGTGGTGCTGACCTATTCCAATGCCAACATTGACCTCATCAGCAACCTGATGGTAACCAATATATCGGATATCAAGCGGAAACAGATTCTCGGGAACAAAACCATCAATAGCATCTATTGTCATGAGAAATATGCCTACCTCGCCTGTGGTTTTGGGATCGTTGTGCTGGACCTGGAAAAAGAGGAGATCAGGGACACATACTATATCGGACCAAACGGTAGTCCAATCAATGTATTATCCATCACATCCGACAATCACGACACCATCTGGGCCGCTACAGAGCTGGGGATATACAAAGCCTATATAAAAGACCCCAACCTGGTGAATTTTGCTGCCTGGGAGCTTGATGCCCGAATGGAAACGACCCTGCGGTACAACACGATCACCTCGATGGGCGACAAGGTTTTTGTCAATAAATCCCGCACCACTCCAAACCGGGATACCATCTATATCCATAGCAACGGGAACTGGACCCCCTGGAATACGGAATTGAGTAATACCATCCATAAACTCCATTCCATGTATGACAGGTTGATCATCTCATACAACTACTTTGTCTATGCTTATGATCAGGATCTGCAACAGGTGTATTCAGTATGGAGTTATTTCCCCGGGGGACCTTACCCGCTGGATGCCGTTCAGGACAAAGACAACTGGCTGTGGATTGGCGACACCTATGCAGGATTAATTGCATATAATGTCACAGAAAGTTATTTTCACAGGTATGACCTCAGCGGACCTCTTACCGCCAGCGCTTTCAGCATGACCACCATGGGGGATGATTTGTTGATAGCAGCTGGAGGCCGTGATGGATCCTATGTCCCGATCTATAATACAGGGCAGGTATATAAATTTGATAATTCCAACTGGATCAATTTCTCCGGATGGAGCATGCCTTCAATGGCCGGGATCAACGACATAGTGATAGTCGCGATTGACCCACATGATGCCAACAGGTTTTACGCTGGCTCATGGGGGAAGGGATTGCTGGAGTTTTACGGAAATGAAAACACAAACCGGTATGGTTCCTGGAACAGCACCCTGGGTCACCATTCGGCCTCCGATACAGGCGATATCCGGGTAGGAGGAACGGCTTTTGACAAGGATGGCAACCTTTGGGTGGTGACCTCGCATACCAATCACTGCCTTTCTCTGAAACGTGGCAATGACTGGGAAGGATTTACGATTACCGAAGTGCAGGAATCGGATCTCGGACAGATGATCATCGACCGGTACAACCAGAAATGGATCGTCATGCGCTATGGAAACATGAATCCCAACTCCCTGATCGTCTTCACCGATAACGGAACACCGGATAATCCTGCTGACGACCAGGCCAAAAAACTCAGCTCCTCAGAAGGACATGGAAATATTCCGGGCACGATTGTGTTCGCCATTGCCGAAGATCACGATGGCGAAGTGTGGATTGGAACAGAGAAAGGGGTGGCGGTGTTCTACAGCCCTGAAAATATTTTCACCGGAGGGAACTATGATGCGCAGCGTATCCTGGTGGAATATGGCGGATATTATCAATACCTTCTGGAAAATGAAATTGTGACGGCCATTGCGGTGGATGGATCCAACCGAAAATGGATCGGAACCGACCGAAGTGGTGTGTTTCTCTTCTCTGCCGACGGAACAAAGGAAATCCATCACTTTACAGAAGCCAACAGCCCTCTTTTCTCCAACCGTATCACCAGTCTGGCCATCAACGCCAACGGTGACGTGTTCATGGGAACCGATAAGGGTGTGATCTCATATCGCGGCAGTGCCACCCAGGGAACAGAAACCATGGATGATGTCTATGCCTTCCCCAACCCTGTGAAAGAGGGATATAGCGGAATAATCGGAATCAAAGGATTGGTAACCAATGGCCAGGTCAGGATTACCGACATCAGCGGGGCCATCGTCCACACTACCAAAGCGGAAGGAGGCCAGGCTATCTGGGATGGCACCAATCTGAACGGGAAACGGGTCAAAACAGGAGTCTATCTGGTGTTTGCCAGCGACGAGAAAGGGAAAGAGAAAGTGGTGACGAAAATCCTCATCATCAACTGATGCTTTACAAAACCAGGGGGATTGTCCTCCATTCGGTCAAATACTCAGAATCCAGTTTAATTGTTAAAGTCTATACCGAGATATTCGGATTACAATCTTATTTACTGAAAGGGATCCGAAGCCAGAAAGCGAAGACCAAACCTGCCCTCTTTCAATCCTTATCACTACTCGACATGGTTGTTTACCATAAAGAGAAAAGCTCTCTTCATCCGGTGAAAGAGGTGAGGCTGGCAGCACCTACCCATTCGATCTCTTCGGATATCCGAAAAAGCTCTATCGCACTGTTTCTGGCCGAATTGATCTACCGGACCATCCGTGAAGAGGAGGCAAATACCGCCCTCTTTGAGTTCCTTTGGAATGGGTTCATTCTGCTTGATGCAGTCGAAGAACCTTTTTCAAACTTTCACCTCCTTTTTGCCATTAAACTCAGCCGGTATCTGGGATTTAAACCCCAGGGAAACAGGAGTGAGTACAACCGGTTCTTCCATTTACGGGAAGGTTCCTTTCATCCTCTTTATTCCTCCCCGGATGCCTGTCTGGATGAGCAAGAGAGTGCCTGGTTTTTTCAACTGATTAAAACAGATCTGGATCAGCTTTCCCAGCTTTCTTTTCCGGCGAAGGTCCGATCCAACTTGTTGGATAAGATCCTGCTATACTACCGTTTCCATCTTCCCGGATTCAAAGAGATCCGGTCGCATGAGATCCTCCACACAGTACTCTCCTGAGAATACGATTCATCCCTTTTCCGTATCTTTGCGCAAATTTTACTCCATGGAACATTCATTGTCTGAACAGGAACAGATACGCAGGGATTCGTTGCAGGAACTGGTGAACCTCGGCATCAATCCTTACCCTCCGGAGACCTTTGCAGTGACCGTGACTGCAAAGGAGATCAAGCAAAATTTTCCTGACGACAACACGCTGTACCAGGATATCAGTATCGCCGGAAGAATCATGAGCCGCAGAATCATGGGCGCGGCCTCTTTTGCTGAAATTCAGGACGAGACAGGAAGGATCCAGATCTATGTCAAACGGGATGAGATCTGTCCTGACGACGATAAAACACTTTACAATATAGTCTTTAAACGTCATCTTGACATCGGAGATATCATCGGGATCACTGGATATGTATTTATCACTAAAATGGGTGAGATCACCATTCATGTCACCTCTCTGAAACTTTTATGCAAATCGCTGAAACCCCTTCCGATAGTCAAAGAGAAAGAGGATACCCTATTCGATGCTTTTACCGATCCCGAGCAACGGTTCCGCCAGCGGTATGTTGATCTGATTGTGAATCCGCACGTTCGTGAGGTCTTTGTCAAGCGAACCCAGCTGATCAATTCGATGCGTAATTTTTTAAACGCCAAACGTTACCTGGAAGTCGAAACTCCTGTCCTGCAACCTCTTTACGGAGGTGCTGCAGCGCGACCCTTTACTACCCATCATAATACGCTCGACATGATCCTCTATCTCAGGATTGCCAATGAGCTGTATTTGAAACGGTTGATCGTTGGGGGATACCCTGGAGTCTATGAGTTTTCCAAAGATTTCAGAAACGAAGGAATGGACCGGTACCATAATCCGGAATTTACCCAGATGGAGCTCTATGTAGCTTATAAAGATTATCTCTGGATGATGGATCTGGTAGAGGAGATGGTGGAACAGATCGCTTTGGATCTGCATGGAAAGACAGCGATCCGGGTTGGCGATCACCTGATCGATTTCAAGCGTCCCTGGAAACGGTTTACCATGTATGAAGTCATTCAACACTACACCGGGGTGGATATCTCCGGGATGAATGAGGAGGGATTGCGCAAAACCGCCAAAGAGCTGAATGTGCCGGTGGACCAGACCATGGCGAAAGGCAAGATCATTGATGAACTCTTCGGGGAGAAGTGTGAACCAAACCTGATCCAGCCCACTTTTATCATGGATTATCCTATTGAGATGTCCCCCCTGGCCAAAAAGCATCGGACCGAGGATGGCCTCGTGGAGCGGTTTGAGTTAATCTGCAACGGGAACGAGTTGTGTAATGCCTTTTCAGAGCTCAACGACCCGATTGATCAGCGGGAACGGTTTGAAGCCCAGTCAGAGCTTAGCAAGCGTGGTGACACCGAATCGATGGTGCTGGATGAAGATTTCCTGAAAGCCCTGGAGTTTGGCATGCCCCCCACAGCAGGCATGGGGATCGGCATCGATCGGCTGACCATGATCATGACCAATCAGTCCTCCATCCAGGAAGTGCTCTTCTTCCCGCAAATGAGGCCCGATAAACGGTCTACCTGATGACGACCATCCGTTTGGATTGCACCCAATCTTTTGTTTTCAAAGAATAGATGTAGACACCTCCCGGGACCTTGTTGCCGGATTGATCCAGTCCATCCCATGCCACGGTATGGTTCCCCGCCTGGATGACGCCATCCAGAAGAGTAACTACCCTGTTCCCCAGGAGATTCCTTATTTCAACCGCGACCTTTCCTGTAGTGGCAAGGGTAAAGGGGATGGCGGTGGTCGCTGTCACCGGATTGGGGTAATTCTGGCCCAACCGGCCTGAAGCTCCTGCCAGGAGCTCCCCGTTACCTGTGAGAAGGCTATCGTTCACTGCAATGATCACACGAACAGTTCCCACCGTAGTAGTAATCTCCAGGGTATCCAGGGTATAACCCGTAAACAGCTCGAGCAATGGCAGGTCTACCCTGACCCGTAGCTCCGTGGTATCGTTTGGATCCAGGGAATAAGGGGTGGGGGGAACTGATCCGATATACCAGGCAAAAGCCGGATTGAAGCCCTCCTCCTGAATATCGGTCACCGAAATGGCTGTACCGGTAAAATTATTTAACACCGTAACCTTCCCCTCCAAGCACTCCTCGGGTGTGTTGAATTTCACGGTATCGGGAATAGCCGTGATGTTGGTATAGATGGTGTTGAATTGAAACGGATCCGGCTTCCCGATGTACGGTGCATTCGCATGCCGTCCTGAATGATCGGCAGCGGTCAGGTAATAGTCGATTGTATTTTCCCCGGGTTGCTTCGGAATGATGCCGGAGTAAAGACTAGCTGATGTGTTCGACATGTTAGTGGTTATCCAGCTGCCGTTGTTCACCCGGTAATGAATGAGAACAGAATCATTGATAACCGTGGTATCACTGCAAACGATCAGTTCAGCATCAATCACATAATCCTCTTCGCAGGGTTGGTTCCCAAACAGGGGATAGTGCCTGATGAAAAGTAAGCCAACATCGGCAATCCCTTTTGCGCGACAGTGCAATGCGTCAGTCGGCTCCCAGGGTGTGGATGGATTCCCCAGAAAGCCGATGACTTCATAGCCCGGCATCGCCTGCTGGTAGACGGTCAGGGCGCTGTCGTCCCAGGTGCTGTTCATGATGGGGACCAATACCTTCTTATTGAGGATCAGAGAATTTGTATAGGGCTGATTATTTGGCGTATAGGCTCTAAAGACATTGTAGTTATATCCATAGGCACAGGGCTCGGATTCCCAGTAAGCGGCTGCCTGTTCAATGTAAGAATACTGTGGATGGGTGATAGGAACGGATCGCACCAGGATCTTATCGGGAGCCAGAAATTTCGCCCAGCAATCGATGTGATCAATATAGGTGTTATTGGGATCGGGTCTAACATGATACGTAGTGATTCCAAGGTAATCAAGCACCTTATCTGCTATCTGCTCATGGGTAAACTGCAAATTTTCTTCCCACACCAGTGTGGTGGAGGCAGAGTTGCCATACCCATCGGTCATGTAATTGCCCCCGGTATGAACCAGGTTCATTCCAAACCAGGGGATTCCCAACATATCGGCTACCTCTTTCGGGATTTCATTATCCAATGGCCGTGGACGGTTGTACGGGAAATCCACGATCCCGATCTGGTTGGAACTGTCCGATTCAAACCAGGGACCATAATCCCGGGTCCAGTAGGAGTTAGAGCCGGCAATCAGAAAATTGCAATGACTGGTATCTATGCCGTTGGAGATGTACAGGTTGGTCACCGAGTTTTGTTGGGATGTGCTGTTGACAATGGTAGTAACCATGATCTCCTCTTCGGCCATTTCCTTGATCAGGGCCATCGGGATTCCGAACGGATAACGGATCAGGACTCCCTGCATATGGTCAAATTCTGCTACGTTGCGGATGGGAGAAGCAGGCGGATCAGTCTCCACAAAACCCAAACCGATCTCATCGAGACGGTTCATCTCATCAGGAGTAAGCCAGTGGGTGAGTTTTCCCGGGGATTCAGGAGCGTCCTGAGCGAAAGCATGGACTGGCATAATAGCTGAAAGGGCAAATGACAGGAGGGCTATAAGCACAGCTCCCGGTCGGGTCAGAGGTTGTATTATCATGATGATCTGGTGGCTTGGTGATACTCGCCGCAAAGATAACGGTTTCTGATAATATTCAAACAGGCATCAAACATCACTCATGTCGCTGATAAAGAGATCTCTAACCGGTAATAACTTCTTATCGGGGGATTGGGAAAATGATAAAAAAGCCTCTATTTTTGCTGTAAAGCCTTGAGCATGAAGAAGAAGGTGGCTGTTGCCCGTCTCTCTATCGTATCAAACTCCTTACTGATCATCATGAAATTGGCGGTGGGGGTAATCAGTGGCTCGGTCAGTATCATCTCAGAGGCGATTCACTCGTTCATGGACCTTCTGGCTGCGGTGATCGCATTTCTCTCCGTTCGGATCTCCGACCGGCCAGCTGATTCGAAACATCCCTATGGCCATGGTAAGTTTGAAAACATTTCCGGAGTGGTTGAGGCCGTCCTCATTTTTATAGCCGCCTTCTGGATCATCTGGGAGGCAGTGAAGAAACTGATGCATCCGGAGCCGATCGGCTCCATCTGGATCGGAGTGGTAGTGATGGCTGTTTCAGCGGTTGTCAATATACTGGTATCCAGGAAACTATATAAAGTTGCCCGCGAAACAGATTCTATTGCACTGGAAGCGGATGCACTCCATTTGAAAACCGATGTCTATACCTCCATTGGCGTGGCCATTGGATTGGGTTTGATCTGGGTAACGGGATACCATTTCCTGGATCCAATTGTAGCTATCCTGGTGGCCCTGTTAATCCTGAAGGAGTCTTATCAGCTCTTCCGGAAAGCATACGGCCCCCTTCTCGATACCGCCCTGGTGGAGGAGGATGTCCAGGCCATTGAGCAGTCCATCCGGGCACATTGTCTGGGAAAGATTGATTTCCATAATCTCCGGACCCGTAAGGCCGGGAATTACCGCTATGTGGATTTCCACCTAAATGTGCCGAGGGATATGACCGTGAAGGAGGCGCATGACCTCTGTGACCAGGTTGAACAGGACATTAAAAAGCTGTTCGACTTCATGGAGGTGACTATCCACGTCGAACACATCTGAGAAGATCCATTCGCCGGTGTACTTTTTCCCGTTGAAGTACGTTTGAAATTGCATGGTGATTAATTAACAACCTGTTGTTAATCAAAAATCAAAACCACCCGTTACCTCTCTATCTAATCCCATAATTTTGCATGAACCCGGTGTAGTTAATAGTCCAAAATCCTGCCACTGATGAAACGTCTGACCTTTCTGCTATCTCTTCTTATGCTGGTTCCCCTGCTTGTCAGAACGCAGGATACGGCTGTAGCTGATACCTCTTCTTCCTTTGTCCTGATCGAAGACGACCCGGTAGCCGCCATGCTTGACAGCCTCTCTCTCCTCACTATATTCGAAGGGAACGGTTACGGAAAAGGCCATACCGTGAAAGACTACTCCTCCTCCACCCTTACTTTCTTCCCCGATTCGGTAGTAAGAGACAGGATCCTGGCCATGAACGACCAGACTCCCTTCGAGTACATATACAACAACCATGTAAAGCAGTTTATTGAGCTATATGCTTATAAAAAGCGGGCCCTGACCGGCCGTATTCTGGGGTTGGCCGAACTCTATTTCCCACTTTTCGAAGAGCAACTTGATATACGCAACATGCCGCTGGAGCTGAAATACCTTGCAGTGATCGAATCGGCCCTTAATCCCACAGCTAACTCCCGGGCCGGTGCGAAAGGATTGTGGCAGTTCATGTATGGCACCGGGAAGGTGTATGGTCTGAAAGTTACTTCGCTGGTGGACGACCGGTTTGATCCCTATAAATCAACCATTGCTGCCTGTGAGCACCTGCAGGATCTCTATGACATTTATGGCAATTGGTCATTGGCCCTGGCTGCTTACAACTCCGGTGCAGGCAATGTGAACAAAGCGATCCGCCGTTCCGGTGGCCATAAAAACTTCTGGGTGATCTATCCATACCTTCCCAGGGAGACCCGATCCTATGTGCCCGCATTCATCGCAGCCAGCTATGTGATGATGTATGCGGATGAATACAACATTGGATCTGTAGAACCCACCGTCCTCCATTATGAGATCGATACCGTGACCATCAGGGATATCCTGACCTTTGACCAGATTTCGGAGATGATGGGCATTGCCAAAGATGAGATCGCGTTCCTCAATCCAGCCTATAAACAGGGCATCATTCCTGCTGCAGCTGAAAATCCATATTTCCTCCGTCTGCGAAAGAAGGATGTAGGAAACTTCATCACCAACGAAGCCAATATCTATGCCTTTAAGACCAAACAAGCCCTTGAGCGCGATTCGCTGGAGAAAATCGTGGAAGAGAGCAAACGGGCTACACAATATTACATCGTCAAGAGTGGAGATAACCTTGGACTGATCGCCTCACGGCACAACATGACCGTCTCACAACTTAAAAGCATGAACAACCTTCGATCCAATACCATTCATCCACGACAAAGGTTGATTGTATACAATGGATCGGGACCGATGCCTGCTTCCGGATCTACCTATGCCAGCAATACCTTGCCCACACCAACCCCCTCCCCAACCTATCATACGGTGAAACGGGGTGAAAATCTCGGAGTGATTTCCGGTAAATATGGTTGCTCAGTCAGCCAGTTAAAAGCCTGGAACAACCTCTCCAAATCGACCATCTATCCGGGTCAGAAACTGAAAATTTCAAGTGCTAAATCAACATCTTCTTCATCCGGTAGCAGCTCATCTTCCTTCATCTATACCATCAAATCCGGCGATAACCTCTGGGACCTCGCCCAGAAATACAACTGCACCGTCAGTGAGATCAAAAAGCTGAATAATATCAAGAATGCCAACAGGCTCCGGCCGGGGCAGAAGATCAAGATTCCGAAATGATTGCCATGATGGCCATGCAAAAAAGTGGCATCATTGCGGGGTGATCATGATCAACTTTGCCGGTGGAGGAGACACCAAGAGCAAACGAAACTGCGAAAAAAATCTCAAAAAAATTTGGAGTTGTAAAAAATTTTGTAATTTTGTCCATCTGGTTAAACTAATTGTTTAATCCAATCAGTTAAACTAAATGGTTAATTCTCGACAAGGAACGGAAGAAAAGATCCTGGAAGCGGCCAAAAAGGTGTTCCACCGGAAAGGGTTCGAAGGCGCCCGGATGCAGGAGATCGCCGATGAAGCGGGGATCAATAAAGCACTTCTCCACTACTATTTCCGGAGCAAGGAACGGCTCTTTGAGTCGGTGTTCCGGGATGCCTTTTCACAACTAATGGGCCGGGCCAAAGAGATCTTTTTTTCTGAGAAACCATTGAAAGAGAAGATCCAGACCTTCCTGACCCACTACCTGGAGGTGATCACCGAAAACGCTTACATCCCCTGGTTTATCCTCAACGGAATGTATGAACGTCCCGGCCAACTGAAAGCGATCTTCGAACAGGCGGAGATCAATCCTCCCCAGCTTATGGAACAGCTGCGATCCCAGGTCCGGAAAGAGTATCATTCGGAAATTAATCCATTCCATATCTGGTTAAATGTCCTTTCTCTCTGTATCTTTCCTGTAGTAGCCAAACCGCTCATCCGGGAGATCTTTCAGCTCCCTGAAGAGGCGTACCAACAGATACTTGAACAACGGAAAACTGAGGTTCCCCGGTTCGTCATGCAAGCATTGAAAGCGTATGAAAACGATGAAAACAAATAAGTCTATCCTGGCTGCTAGCCTGGGATTTATCCTGGTTCTTACAGCAGAGCCGATATCTTTGTCCGCACAGGATACCATCACCCTGGATTTCTGCTACCGGATGGTTGAACAAAACTACCCCTTGGCCGGGCAGCTGGATTTACTGGCAGGCAGTAACGTGTTGAAGGTAAAGAATCTGAACAAGAACTGGTTGCCCACGATCAACATCAACGGACAGGTCACCTACCAGTCGGATGTGACTAAAGTGGAAATTGAACTACCGGCCGGATTTCCACCTCTGCAGATGCCGGTACTGGACAAAGACTGGTACAAAGCTACCCTCGATGTAAGCCAGGCGATCTGGGACGGGAACGTGACCAGCTACCAGAAGAAGCTGGAAGAGGCGAACCTGCAGGTCGATCAGACAAGTGTCAGAGCCGAATTGTACAAACTGAAAGAACGGGTGAACCAGTTTTACTTTTCCATCATTTTACTGAATCAGAACGAAGCGCTGCTGATCTCCACCCGAACCCAGGTTGAAGAGAAGCTCAATGAAGTGAAGGCCGGCATCAAATATGGCGCTGTTTTGCAATCCACAGCCGATGCCCTGGAAGCAGAGATCATACGGATTGATCAACGGCTAACCGAGACACGGATGGATAGAACCGGGCTTTTTCATATGTTGTCAGAGCTTCTGGGAGTCGGCATTCCGGAGTCCTCTTACCTGATCCTGCCCAATCCGTCCATTACCGGTTACTCCTATCAAAACATGCGCCTGGAGAATGAGGTCTTTGACTTGCAACGCGCCCGTCTTGAAGTGATGCGAAACATGATTACCACCAAATGGAATCCGAAATTTTTTGCATTCGGGCAGGCCGGGATCGGCAGGCCAGCACTCAATATGTTATCCAACGATTTCGAACCATTCTATATCGTTGGAGCCCGGCTAAGCTGGACCCCGTTGAACTGGAACACCAATAAAAACGAGAAAAAGATCCTGGCGATACAATCTTCCCTCCTGCTCCGGCAACAGGAATCGTTCGATAAGAACCTGAAGATCCAGGCTGAAAAAGATCTTTCGGAAATCCTGAAAAACCTTGAAGTAATGGAGAAAGACCGGGAGATCATTTCCCTGCGTGAACGTATCTCTCTGGCGGCCTCCTCCCAGCTTGATAACGGTGTCATCACCTCCAGTGAATATGTTGCCAGGCTGACTGAGGAGAGGCAGGCGAAGTTGAATTACGAGGTCCACCGGATTCAGTTCGCCCGGGCCAAGCTTGCCTATCTTTATAACCAGGGAAAATTGTAACAGTTTAAACAAGACCCTATGAAAACACGAAATTATCTTTTCCTTCCGATGATCCTGTTCCTTGGAGCCTGCTCCGACAAGGATGATCAACCCGATGCCTGGGGCACCTTTGAAGCCACCGAGATCACTGTTTCGGCAATGGCCAACGGAAAACTTCTGCAGTTTAACATCGAGGAGGGAACATTGTTGGATTCCGGACAGGTCATTGGCTTTGTCGACACCACCGATCTCTACCTGAAAAAACGTCAGGCAATAGATCAACGAAATGCAACCGCTTCAAGGAAAACGGACCTGCAGGCACAGATCGCGGTACAGGAGCAAAACAGGGAAAATATCCTCATTGACAAACAACGGGTGGAAAACCTGTTACAAGCTGGTGCAGCCACGCAAAAACAGATGGATGATATCACCGCTTCTCTCAATCTGATTGATCGTCAGATCGCTGCTATCCAGGCACAGTTCGGTGGACTCGAAGACCAGGTAAAAAGCATCAATCAGCAAATTGCCCAATTGGAAGAGGCGATCCGGAATGCCTACATTGTGAATCCTGTAAACGGTACCGTCCTCGCAAAATTTGCTGAACCTGAAGAGGTGGCTGCATTTGGAAAACCACTCTACAAGATCGCTGACCTCAGGGAGATGATTCTTCGTGTATACGTCAGCGGATCCCAGCTTCCCCGGGTGATCATCGGACAGGAGGTATCTGTCATGTATGATAAAAATGAAAAAGAGAATACCACTACATCCGGGTTTGTTGGCTGGGTCTCTCCCACCGCCGAATTCACTCCCAAAACGATCCAGACGAAAGAGGAGAGGGTAAACCTGGTCTATGCCGTCAAGGTCAGGGTAAAAAATGATGGCAGCTTGAAGATCGGAATGCCGGGAGAGATCAAACTAATTAATCCGTAATTTCATCCCCTTGTTAATACAAACCCAAGTACAAACCAAAACCTTAAACCGATGAAACGCATCATTAAACCTTTCCTGCTAATGCTGGTTCTGATCCCGTGGTCGGGTAGCAGTGTGATTGCCCAAACCTACCAGTCTGACGATATCGTTGGCACCTGGCTGAATGAAGAGGGAACCGGCGGAACAGAATAAACCACTGATCGGACTGGTTAACCTGAAAGGATTTGTGTTTGACGGGGATGATGAATGGAAAGACGGCAAGATTTACGATCCAAAGAACGGGAAGACTTACAGCTGCTATATGAAGTTTGAGGATGAGAGCAAGAAAAGACTGAAGATCAGGGGATTTGTCGGAATCTCACTGCTGGGCCGCACAACTTACTGGACACCGGTTAAAGATTAATCTGCGAAAATCCGTCTCATCCGTGTCATCCGCGTGCAATTCTAATGGAACGCGGATAACGCTGATGGATGCCGATACTCGAGGATAATATAAAAACGATGGCTGTTTCAGTTGACGTACAAAATCTCTCGAAGAACTACGGCGACGTGGAGGCGCTGAAGGAGATTTCCTTTTCCGTTAAGAAAGGAGAGCTCTTCGGATTTATCGGTCCGGATGGCGCCGGTAAGACAACCCTCTTCCGGATCCTGGCTACCCTCCTGCTGGCCGATTCAGGAACTGCTACCGTTGAAGGGTTTGACGTGGTGAAAGATTACCGGAAGATCCGTAAGATCATCGGTTACATGCCCGGCCGGTTTTCGCTTTATCAGGATCTGAGTGTGGAGGAGAACCTGACCTTTTTTGCTACCATTTTCGGGACGACCATCGAGGAGAATTACAACCTGGTGAAAGAGATCTACAGCCAGATCGAGCCCTTTAAAACCAGGAAAGCAGGAAAACTGTCGGGAGGGATGAAACAGAAACTGGCCCTCTCCTGTGCCCTGATCCATAAACCGGAGGTGCTCTTCCTGGATGAGCCCACCACCGGTGTGGATGCGGTTTCGCGACAGGAGTTCTGGGAGATGCTCAAACGATTAAAAGCCCAGGGGATCTCTATCATAGTTTCCACTCCTTACATGGATGAAGCCGGATTGTGCGACCGGGTCGCATTGATCCAGGACGGGTCCATCATGCAGATCAGTACCCCGGAAAAGGTGGTGGAGAGTTACCCGTTAGAACTGTATACGGTTGATTCGGCCGATATCTACCGTCTGCTGCATGATCTGAAAAAGCTTCCCGGTGCAGCCAGCGTATTTGCATTCGGACAGTCGGCACACCTCTCCTTTCAAAAAGGGAAATTATCCAGGGAAGGGGTGCTTGATTATCTATCCAAAACGGGGCATAAAGAGGTCCAGGTGAAACCTGTCAAACCGAATATTGAAGACTGTTTTATGGAGTTAATGCAGAAAGGGTAGAACATTGATGACACAGATTGGGACAGATGATCACTAATATCATCATCGTCAAGGACCTCGTCAAGAAGTTCGGAAGTTTCGTGGCCAATGATCACCTGACTTTTGAGGTGAGGAAAGGCGAGATCTTCGGGTTCCTGGGAGCAAACGGAGCTGGAAAAACCACGGCTATCCGCATTTTATGCGGCCTCTCTTTCCCTACGTCGGGTGAGCTTTCTGTGGCAGGGTACAATGTTTACACGCAGCGTGAAAAGATCAAGCAGAACATTGGGTACATGAGTCAGAAATTTTCTCTTTACGATGACCTGACCATATTTGAGAACATCCGGTTTTATGCGGCCATTTATGGCTTATCAAGAAAAGATATTGATAACCGGGCTGAAATCCTGATGAAGAAACTGAACCTGGAAGATGCCCGGAACAAACTAATCCGGGACATCCCGCTCGGATGGAAGCAAAAACTGGCCTTTTCGGTGGCCATCATTCACGATCCAAAGATCGTTTTCCTGGATGAGCCAACCGGCGGTGTTGATCCCATTACCCGTCGTCAGTTCTGGGATATGATCTACGAAGCTGCCCGAAATGGGATCACGGTATTTGTCACAACGCATTACATGGATGAGGCTGAGTATTGCGACCGGGTATCCATCATGGTCGATGGCCGGATTGCTGCGCTGGATACACCGGTGGCGTTGCGTGAAAAATACCAGGCCAGGAATATGAACGAGGTCTTTCTGAAGCTGGCAAGGGCTCAAACAAAGGAGGTGGCATGAAACGGTTCTGGGGATTCGTGGTCAAAGAGTTTCTCCATATCTTCCGGGATTACCGTACCCTGTTGATCCTTTTCGGTATGCCTGCTGTCCAGTTGATCCTGTTCGGTTTTGTGATCACCAATGAGATCAAGGATGCCCGGTTTGCTGTTCTCGATCTCTCCAAAGATGAAACCACCCGGCAGATCACGGAGAAGATCACCTCCTCCGGCTATTTCCGGCTCGACAGAAACCTGAATACCTACCATGAAATCGAAGCGGCATTCCGGGAAGGAGATATCCGCCTGGTGGTGGTGTTTGAACCCGATTTTGCCCGCCGGCTGGAGAAAGAGAGGGCAGCGCATGTCCAGCTGATCGGCGATGCCTCGGATCCCAACACAGCCAACATCCTGGTGAACTATGCCACTGGCATCCTCAACAACTACCTGCTGTCGTTGAACGCCGAAGCCATCCCCCTTCAGATCATTCCTGAAGCCCGGATGATGTACAACCAGGAACTCAAGGGGGTTTTCATGTTTGTACCTGGCCTGATGGCTATGTTGCTGATGCTGATTTCAGCCCTTATGACCTCCCTCTCCATCACCCGGGAAAAAGAATTGGGGACGATGGAGTTGTTGCTTGCATCTCCGCTCCGGCCGATGCAGATCGTAGTGGGAAAAGTCTTCCCCTATGTTTTCCTCGCCTTTATCAATGCCTGCATCATCATCCTGCTCGGATGGGCTGTTTTTGGTGTCCCTGTCCGGGGAAGTATTGCATTGCTGCTCTTTGAGAGTTTTCTCTTTATATCGATGGCCCTGTCGCTCGGTATCCTGATTTCCTGTATCACCAATAGTCAGCAGCTGGCCATGATGATCTCACTGGTAGCCCTGATGCTACCTACGATCTTGCTGAGCGGCTTCATCTTCCCCGTGGAGAATATGCCGGTGATTTTGCAATGGTTGTGCCATATCATGCCTCCCATGTATTTCATTACAGTCATTAAAAGCATCATGCTGAAAGGGAATGGGCTCTTCTTCATCTGGAAGGAGACCCTGATCCTCATCGGGTTTACCCTTTTCTTTATCCTCCTGAGTGTCAAGAAATTTAAAATCCGGCTCGCCTGATCATGAGAACGATCCTCTATATCATCCAGAAAGAGTTCATCCAGGTGTTCCGGAACAAACGGATGTTGCCCATTATTTTTGTGTTACCCATTGTACAGCTCCTGATCCTGGTCAATGCCGCTACCTTCGAGATGAAGCGCATCAATGTGGCGGTGGTGGACCTCGACCTCTCCGGATCTTCACGACAGCTTACCAGCAAGTTTCAGGGTTCCCCGTTCTACCGGATTATCAGCGCTCCTTTCTCATACAATGAGGCCGAAGCGTTGATGCAGAAAGGCGATGTGGATATGATCCTGCAAATTCCCTATGGATTTGAAAAAGACCTTGTCAAAGAGAGCCGCACCCAGGTCCAGTTGATTGTCAACGCCATCAACGGTGCTTCAGCCGGACTGATCAACGCTTACTCAACCAACATCATCCTTGACTTCAACCGGGAGATCCTGATCGACTGGCTAAACCCGGGTAAACTGGGCGGCATCCGGAGGATCATGACGGAAAGCAGGTACTGGTACAATCCAAAGCTCAACTATACCACGTATATGGTTCCCGGGATTCTGGTCCTGCTGGTGACTATTGTTGCTCTTCTCCTCTCGGGGATGAACATTGTCAGGGAGAAGGAGATCGGAACAATTGAACAGATAAATGTAACACCGATCAGAAAGATTGAGTTCATCGCCGGGAAGCTGATCCCGTTCTGGATCATTGCCATGTTTGAACTGGCATTCGGACTCGTGATCGGGAAATTGCTCTTCAACATACCCATCGAAGGAAGTTTGTGGCTGATTTTTCTTTCGGCTGCTGTCTATCTTTTTGTAATTTTAGGCTTCGGATTGCTGATCTCTACAATGACGAATACCCAGCAGCAGTCGATGCTCGTGTCGTTCTTTTTCATGGTGGTCTTTATCCTGATGAGCGGATTGTTTACGGCGATTGAAAGCATGCCTCCCTGGGCTCAAACAGCTGACCTTGTGAACCCGCTGGCCTATTTTATCAAAATCATGCGGATGGTCATGTTGAAAGGATCCTCTTTTGCTGATATCAGCCAACTCTTTTACGCCCTGGTTATCTATGCTGTTTTGATCATCAGTCTGGCCATCTGGAGGTACCGGAAAGTAGCTTAAAACCTCATTATATCAACTGGATTCGATATAGTAAATGGTTCCTGGGAGGGGCTTTGATCATGGCTGTAGTCTTGGTCATGGCTGTCGCCTTCGCCCTCTATATTTCCCCGAAAGAGGAGATCCCGAGAGGGGCTATCCAGTATATCAAAGACCGGGGATATCTGATTGCCGTTCTGGAACCCAACACACTGAACTATTTCATTTACAAGGGAGAGGCTTTTGGCTTTGGGCTTGATCTGATGCAGGAGTTCAGCAGGTACCTGGAGATCCCGGTCAAGGTGATTGCCTGCAGTACCGTTTCACAGGCTTATTATTACCTCGATTACCATGTGGCCGACATCATGGCCTATAATCTTCCTGTTACCCGTATGGGAAGAAACCTTGCCCACTTCTCATCCCCGCTTCAGGAAACCAGGCTGGTTCTCGTTCAACACTCTGCTGAGACAGCTAAACAGGATACGAGCATTAGGTTTATCTCCTCCCTGAAAGAATTGCATGATGATACGGTGGTAGTCCAGCTGAATGCGTTCCTTCAACCACTGTACGACCGGTTTCTTGCCAAAGCCGGAAGAGGTGTTTTCCTGAAGGAGGTAAATGAAACCCATGAAGATCTCTTCAGAATGGTATCAGAAGATTCTGTCAATTATACGCTGTGTCCTGAAAATCTGGCGGTGGTTTTAAACCAGGTTTCCCGAAATACAGATATCAGTCTTGCAGCCACCAAAACTTACCCGATGGCCTGGGCTCTGAACCACTCCTCCGATTCTCTGCTGATGATCCTGGATTACTGGCTCGATTCCATTGCCAGCAAACGGTTGCTACATAAAACATACCGGAATATATACCATAATCCACGGGTGGTGAACCATTTCCGAAGCGACTATTTTTCGCTGGTCAGCCACCGGATCTCTCCCTGGGATGAGCAGCTTCAGCACTACAGCAAGCTTTTCTGGTGGGATTGGCGACTGGTCGCATCCCTGATGTATACCGAGTCCAATTTCGTACCCGGACTTACCTCGCATAAAAATGCCTATGGCCTGATGCAGATGATCCCTGAAACAGCTGAGATTTACGGATTGGACACCGCATCCAGTGCTTCCCATCAGATCATGGCAGGCATCAAATACCTGAAATGGATCGATCGTCAGCTGCCGCCCGAAATCCGGGATCCACGCGAACGGGCCAGTTTCATCCTGGCAGCTTACAACGTAGGCATTGGTCGCGTACTGTCGCTCCGGAAAAAAGCTGAGGAATACGGGAAAGATCCGAACCGTTGGCATGGAAATGTAGAGTATTACCTGCTCAGTCGGTCTCATTCGGATCCTTACGGGTATGCGGATACGCTCCGTGAATTTCCGGTGAACTATACGATGGATGGTTATGTGGACGGGATCATCAACCGGTATTACCACTACCTGAACCTGGTTCCGGATTGAACTCGTTCAGGAAAAAACCGCATATCTCCCGGATGGATTCCTCCGGTGAAATGAATTCAATGCCAAGCCTCTCCCTTATTTTCTGATTGGAATAGGTATAGATCTGTGCGGCAGTGGTGGCCATTTCGCGGGTTACTTCGGGTTTCGAGCGGGTAACAAAACTCCGGACCGCCTCCACCCTCCAAGCTATCTGAGTCAGGACAGGCAGTACGTGAAAAGAGGGAGCCGGTTTATCCAGGTATTTCGCCATCAACATAAAAAGCTGATGGTAGGAGAGATTTTCGGCCGATACGATGAAGCGTTCCCCAAATAGTTCGTTCTCCATTAATTCAATCATTGCCCGCGCAACATCACGGGCATCCACATATCCGTTGACTCCCTTTGTATAATATTTTAATCCCTGATATACCAAACGAAACAGGCCCGAGTTATCTTCCCAGAAACCCGGTCCCAGGATAACAGAAGGATTAACGATTACCGCATTCAAGCCTTCGGCAATTCCTCTCCAGACTTCCCGTTCGGCGGCGTATTTACTTTGTGAGTAGACTGAATTCTTTTTCGATGGCACCCAGAAAGTATCTTCGTTGTTCTCTCCGTCGTTCTCCGCTCTGCCAAGGGTTGCTATAGAGCTGACATAACAGAATTTTTCAATTTTCCAATGGAGTGCCAAATTCACCAGGTTGGCCGTACCTGCAACATTAATTTTCAGCATCTGGTTATGGTCCTTCGGATAAAATGAAACGATGGCTCCTGCATGAAATACTTCTGATATACCATCCAGTGCCATCTCCATGGCCCCGTCATCCATCAGATCGGCTTCCATCCAATGGATTCTGGCAAAGAGCTCTTCCGGATGATCCGTATAGTAGGAGAATACCTTTCTGACCCTCTCTTTTTTACCGGTATTCCGGAATATCGCTCTGACTGGCTTATCCTGTTTCACGAGATCGAATAAAAGGTGTGAGCCCAGGAGACCTGTTCCGCCTGTGACGAGTATCATGCGAGTTGCGTTTGGGGACAAAAATATTGAAAAAACGGGAAGGAGGGGATGGGTTTTGGAAAGTAATGAGTTATTCCCGAACTTTGCTGCTGTGAAACCAAAATCCAAAACCATGACCAAAAAACTTTTACCTCTCCTTTTCTTCAGCCTGATGATTGCATTTGCCTGCAACCAGGGGCCGAAAGAGACCGCCGAAGAAGTTATGGTTGACACCGTTCTATTGGCCGTTGCCACCTTTGATACTGCAGCTCCATATTATGTCGACCAGCCCGTTTGGATTGAAGGAACTGTTTACCACACCTGCAAACATGGTGGGAAACGGATGTTCTTAGTCGATGGGAACGACAGTGTGATGGTGGAGGTCACCACAGGTCCGGATATCGTGATGTTTGATGAAGCGCTTGTCGGTAGTCGTGTGCATGTGCTTGGAATCCTGAAAGAGGAGCGCATTGATGAAAAATACCTCAACGAATGGGAAGCTGAAGTAATGGCACCGGAAGAGGACCATGAAGCCGGTCTGCATGAAGGGACGAAGGGACATGAAGACCAGCCGAAAGAGGCCAAACTTGAGCAGATCAACGCGTTGCGTGATCAGTTGAAGGAGGGCGGACAAGATCACCTTTCCTTCTACTCCATCGAAGCCATTTCATTTGAAGAACTACCGGTGGCTGAGGAAGAGATCGTTGTTGAGGAGGAATAACTTTTACGGATCTTACGATATTTATCCAAACGGAGGCACAAGGGCACAGGGGCACAAAAAACCTCATCATGAAACGAAAAACACTGCGCCGCTGGAACAATGCCCTTCACCGCGATATCGGTTACCTTGCGTTTGGATTGACTATCATTTACGCGATTTCTGGAATCGTATTAAATCATTTCAAATCGGGAGATTTTCAACATCCCGATTATAGTAAGAGATTCGAAGATATCCAGGTCCAGCTCCCTGCTGATAAGCACCTCACGAAAAGCTACGCCTTAGAGGTTCTCGAACAGGTTGGCGAACAGGATGAGTACAAGAGTCATGTTACAGGAAATGGCTACGTGCAGATCTTTTTCAATAATGGCTCTGTTTATGTGGACTTGACCAACGGGTACGCCCAGCTGGAGAAGAAAACACCCAGATACATCCTGAAAGAATTTAACCTGCTTCACTACAATAACATTAAAAAGTGGTTTACCTGGTTCTCAGATATCTACGCAGCAGCCCTGATCATCCTGGCGATTACCGGGCTGTTCGTTTTACGTGGTAAAAACGGAATTCTGCGACGGGGAGCCTGGCTCGCTGCCGCTGGAATCATCATCCCTGCGATCATCATTTTTATTTACGCCTGAGTTCATGCAATGACCCCTCCCTTTATTATTATTGCAGAATCATTTTAATATCATTTTAATATCATAAAATTTAAACCGATGGAAAAAGAAAGACTTACCTCTCCCGTTTCAGGCTATATGGGAGTAATCAGCCTGCTTGTATTGATTATACTGGCTGTGTTGGATTTTGTGCTCTATACCAATCAGGTATGGGCCATTGTTCTGGGGATCATCTGCATCGCTATTGTGATTTTCATCATCCCCGGATTTCTGGTGATCAATCCGAATGAATCGGCTGTCCTCGTGCTTTTCGGGGTTTACAAGGGAACCCTGAAGAGGAATGGCTTCTACTGGCTGAATCCTTTTCTGGTCAGAAAAAAGATTTCGCTCCGGGCACGTAACCTCGACAGTGAGCCTATCAAGGTAAATGACAAGATCGGCAACCCGATCATGATCGGGATCGTGTTGGTGTGGCAGGTGAAAAATACCTACAAAGCTGCTTTCGAAGTGGATGATTATACGCACTTCGTTGAGATTCAGAGTGAGGCTGCCATCCGCAAACTGGCAGGTCATTATCCGTATGATAACTTCGACGATGACCATGCTGATATCACGCTGCGTTCCGGTGGAGAAGATGTGAACCAGGCGCTGGAGGATGAGCTCACCGAACGGTTGGCTATCGCCGGCATCTTCGTGATGGAAGCCCGAATCAGCTACCTGGCCTATGCCTCAGAGATTGCAGGAGCTATGTTGCGTCGTCAGCAAGCTACAGCCATCGTTGCAGCCCGCCAGAAGATTGTGGAAGGTGCAGTAAGCATGGTTGAGATGGCTCTCGATGAACTCAGTAAGAAAAACGTGGTGGAACTGGATGAAGACAAAAAAGCGGTGATGGTCAGCAATCTGATGGTTGTTCTCTGTTCCGATAAAGATGTTACTCCGGTGTTGAATACAGGAACATTACACCAATAAAACAATTCTTATGTCGAAGAAAAAAGTCTTCATGCTTCGACTCAATCCGGATCTCTATGCCGCCCTCGAAACATGGGCGGCAGACGAGTTCCGGAGCGTGAATGGCCAAGTGGAATGGGTGCTCGATAATGCGCTGAAAGAGAGGGGAAGGATGGATGCAAAAACAAAAAAAAATGCTGCTCAGAAAAAGAGATAAACATGAACTTCCGCGTCCTATTATCAGACCTGAAATGGGGCCTGCCGACCTGATCCTGGAGATTTTGGCAATTGTCAGTTTGCTCGGTTTTATCGGCTTCACACTCTATTTTATCAGCCGATTGCCTGATTCTGTACCCACCCATTTTGATGCCAGTGGAAAGCCGGATGATTTCGGCAGCAAAGCCTCGCTCTGGATGCTTCCGGTCGTGGCACTTGTCCTATACGCTATCCTGTCACTTGTTAGCCGCATCCCTGAGAAATTCAATTATCCGGTAAAGATCACGCAAGCCAATGCCCGCAGGCAGTACACCCTGGGTGTCCGGCTAATCAGGTGCCTGAAGTTGGCGATGATCCTGATGTTCTTTTTTATCAGCTATAAAACGGTGATGGTGGCCCAGGCCAATTCAGGCGGACTTGGAATCTGGTTCTTTCCGGTTCTCATCGGGATCATCCTGATCCCCATCATCATCTATTTCATCCTGGCCCTGACGAATAAATAATCCGAAACAACCCGAAAACAAATTGATTCTATGACAAATAAATCCTCGACTATCTTCATTTCGCTTTGCCTCGTCACTAGGATTCTCGCAATGACATGTTTCATTTTTTCAATATCCTCGTTTGCCCAACCTGCCGATTCCCTTACCCGGTACGTCAATCCCTTCATCGGCACACAGGAGATGGGGCATACCTTTCCCGGGGCTGTGGTGCCATTCGGATTCGTCCAGCTCAGTCCGGATACAGATACGATCCCATTCTCTGTAGAAGGAAAATACAATCCGGGTGTCTACCGGTACTGTGCCGGTTACCAGTACGATGACCCTACTATCGTCGGTTTCAGCCATACTCATTTCAGCGGAACCGGGCACTCCGATCTGGGTGATATCCTGATCATGCCTGCCGTGGGAAAAATCCAACTGAATCCGGGAACATCCGGAAATCCGGCATCCGGCTACCGTTCGGCATATAAAAAAGAGAACGAGACGGCTTCTCCCGGATATTACAGGGTGTACCTCGATGATCCGGATGTGGAAGCGGAGCTGACAGCAACCATCCGTTGTGGCTTTCATAGGTATACCTTCCCGGAAACCGACAGCGCTCATATCATACTTGATTTGAATCATGGGATTTACAATTACGTAGGCAAAGTTCGATGGGCCTGCATCCGGATCATCAATGATACCCTGATTTCCGGATACCGGATTACCAGTGGATGGGGACGGACCCGCTATGTCTTTTTCGCAATGAGTTTTTCCAAACCGTTTCAAAGCTATGGGTTCCGGGATGATGATCCCCTGGTCTACAAAGGCTTCTGGCGGAAATTCAACCAGCAGGAGAACTTCCCCGAGTTAGCAGGAAAGAAAATCAAGGCACATTTCGATTTTTCCACCACCTCCGGCGAACAGATCCTGGTCAAAGTCGGGTTATCGGCGGTCTCAATGAAGGGTGCCTTGAAAAACCTGAAGGAAGAGATCCCTTTCTGGAACTTTGAGGGCATACGGACAGAGGCAAACGAAGCCTGGGATAAGGAGTTGCAACGAATCAGGATAGAGGCTTCAGATGATCAGAAAGTGATCTTTTACACCGCTCTTTATCACGCTCTGATCCATCCTTCCATCTACCAGGATGTGAATGGAGCATACCGGGGGATCGATACCGAGGTTCACCTGGCACACGGCTTCACCAATTACACGGTCTTCTCACTCTGGGATACCTACCGGGCGCTTCATCCGTTACTGACCCTGCTTTATCCACATCGTACTTCCGACATGATCAACTCCATGCTTGCCCATTTTGATCAGAGTCCGGAAAAGATGCTGCCGGTCTGGTCTCATCATGGAAATGAGAATTGGTGTATGATTGGATACCACAGTGTTCCGGTGATCGCCGATGCCGCCGTCAAAGGGGTCCGGGGATTTGATGCTGCCAAAGCGCTGAAAGCAGCACTCACCACGGCGACCAACAAGCATTATACAGGGGTTGTTGATTACATGAACCTGGGATTCGTTCCGGAAGACCGGGCCGCCAATTCCGCTTCCATTACCTTAGAATATGCATACGACGACTTCACCGTTGCCCAACTGGCAGATGCTGTTTCACAAAGGCCTATCCTTCCCGACATGGTTCAACTCTATGCCCGTGAACAGGGAGCCAGATTCCATCAACGGTCAGCCAATTTCAAAAACCTGTTTGACACCATAACGGGGTTTATCAGACCGCGGAATGCAGATGGATCCTGGAAAGAATCCTTCGACCCGTTGAACACTCACGGAGAGGGTTTCATTGAAGGAAACTCCTGGAATTACTCATTTTACATCCCACATGATGTTCCCGGCATGATTCGGTTGATGGGGGGCGAAAATCGTTTTGTCCAACGACTTGATTCCCTGTTCACCATGCATCTTGATGACAGATATTTTGCCCGTACCGAAGATGTAACACGGGTTGGTCTGATCGGGAACTACGTCCATGGAAACGAACCCAGCCATCATATCCCCTATCTCTACAACTGGACCTCTCAGCCCTGGAAGACCCAGGAACGGATTCAGCAAATCTGTCGGAGTATGTACCGCAACGCACCCGACGGCCTCTGTGGGAACGATGATTGCGGCCAGATGAGTGCTTGGTATATCTTTTCCACCCTGGGATTCTATCCGGTATGCCCTGGAACCACCCAATATGCCATCGGAAGCCCCTCTTTCAGCGAAGCTTCTGTATTCCTTTCGAAAGGGAAAAAACTGAGTATCAGGGTGTATCGTCAACAGGAACAGGATATCTATATTCAATCTGTTTCCCATAACGGAATCCCACTTCAACCGACATTTCTTGAGCACGAAGAGCTCGAAAAGGGAGGAGAGCTGTTTTTTATCATGGGCCCGACACCTCGTGAATGGGAATAATATCATTTTTCGTATTTTCGTAAAAATTTACGTGATGAATTTCATTGAGGAACTACGCTGGCGTGGGATGATCCACGATATGACACCGGGAACGGAAGAGCAACTGATGAAAGAGATGACCCGGGCTTATATCGGATATGACCCCTCATCCGATTCATTGCATATCGGCAACCTCGCCACCATCATGATGCTGGTCCACCTGCAGCGAGCCGGACATAAGCCATTTGTATTGATCGGCGGGGCAACCGGAATGATCGGAGATCCTTCCGGCAAAACCGAAGAGCGGGTACTGCTCGACGAAAACATACTTCGGTACAACCAGCGATGCATTCAAAGACAGCTCGAAAAGTTTCTCGATTTTGATACCGGTGATAATTCTGCGGAGATGGTTAACAATTACGATTGGACAAGTAAGTTTGGATTTCTTGAGTTTCTTCGGGAAGTGGGCAAGCATATCACCGTGAACTATATGGTGGCGAAAGACTCTGTGAAAAACCGGATGGAGGCAGGTTCAGGGATCTCTTTCACCGAATTCTCCTACCAGTTGGTTCAGGGCTATGATTTCTGCTGGTTATTTGAAAACCAACAGGTAAAGCTACAGATGGGCGGCTCCGATCAATGGGGGAATATCCTGACGGGCACCGAACTCATCCGCCGGAAACTGGGAGAGGAAGCATTTGCTCTTACCTGCCCGCTGATTACCAAAGCTGATGGAGGAAAATTTGGCAAGACCGAGGAAGGAAATGTGTGGCTTGATTCGGCAAGAACTACTCCCTACAAGTTCTATCAGTTCTGGCTTAACACATCAGATGAGGATGCAGCCGGATACATCAAAAAATTTACGCTACTCACCAAAGAGGAGATTGATCTTCTGATCAAAGAACATCAGGAAGCACCACATCTTAGGATTCTCCAAAAAGCTCTCGCCAAAGATATCACGATCAGGGTTCACTCTGAAGCAGATTACATGACTGCGCTTGAAGCCTCTGAGATCCTTTTTGGTAAAGGCACCACGGAAACCCTTAGCAAGCTTCCGGTATACATGCTTTTATCGGTATTTGAAGGGGTTCCACAGCACGAAATAGCGAAAAGCGAAATAGAGAAACCTATTCCCATCATTGAGTTTTTAACTGATATCGCAGGGATCTTCACTTCGAAAGGAGAAGCCCGGCGTATGCTGAAGGATAATGGGATCTCCATTAACAAACACAAGGTGACAGACGAGTATATGGTGAGTATGAATGACCTGCTGCAGGAGACCTATGTGCTGGTCCAGAAAGGGAAGAAGAACTACTTCCTGGTAAAAGGAGTCTGATCCGTTAAGTTATTCCACAAACTGCTTTGCATAGTATTTGGCTGTAAGCTTCTCTCCAGTTGCCTGTTCAATCATATCGTTCCAGTAATACTTGGAACCAACCGCAAAGACATTGTTTTTCAGGTAGTTGCCAACTTCCGGTTTATTTACAAAGCTCTGGAATTTGTAGTCATCCGACTGAAGCACATTCGCCACGATGTAGTAATAGAATTGCGATGCCAGTAACTCACCCAACAGATAGTTGTGATAATAACAGGGAAAGAGGGCAATATGGATCTTGGTGGCCCAATCGGGTTCATCGCGGTTGGGCGGACGGTTCATCAGCTGAAACTCTTCCACCAGATCCCACCAGAGTAAATTCAGATCCTGCTCCGGATCATCGTACATAGCTTTTTCAAACCGGTACATGACCTGCGACCAGCGACTGAACACCAGTTGCTCCAGCCGAAGGGTTTTAAAGCAATTATCTGCAATTTTCTGTTTCTCCTCATCACTGATACCCACCATATCTTTTAGCCACTGAGGATTGGATGCCTGTCGGCCGAAGATCATGGCAATGGCTTCGGTGGTAAATGTATGGGTTGGTTCCCTCAGCACAAACGGAAGCGAATAGTCGATGTTGTAATCGTACACGGCGTGTCCGAATTCATGCAACATCGTATTCATCCAATAAGAGTTGGGTTTGATGTTACACAACACCCTGACATCTTCCAGTCTGTCGATGCTGATGCAAAAGGCATGCTGGTTCTTGCCATTTTTCTCATAGAGGTCGCTGTTCTGTAGCGTGCCATCAATGGGAAGTCCGATTCCATAATAGTAAGCTGCTGTGAGTGATTCCAGGTTTTTATCCGCATAGTAGGTAGAGAGGTCGACATCGTAAATCCGGGGTGCCTCCTGGAAAAAACGGTTCTGGTAGTTCCAGGGCATTAACTCATCTTCACTCTTAAGTTTATAGTAACTGACGAAATAGTCGTCAACCTCCCCTTTAACCTTTGTAAAGACCTCTTTGGTAAGGGAGTCAAGTTCATCGAAAAGACTGGTGATTACTTTTGGGTCCTGTTCGCTGAGGATGAGCTTCATCTGATGATAATTTTTAAAACCCATCTCTTTGGCTACCTCGTTCCGCATGGTAACCAGTTTAATCATATCTTCAGCGACGACCCGGCCAATCTTTTTCTGTGCCATCCACACCTCTTTCTGTTTGTTCACATCCTTCGAACTCCGTAGGATCTCCTCCACATCGTTGTCAGTCATCTCTTTCCCATTGATCTTGGTTCGGAAGATGGAGAACTGCCGTTCAATCTTGGTTTCCATTTTCACAATGGCATTCAGCTTGGACGTATCAGCCTTCGCCATTAAAAACTGGTTGTATAACAGATCCAGCTGACGGGCCAGGAGGGTATCGTTGACCAATCCTGATACCTTTATTTTTCCCAGTGTGGCAAGTGCATGTGTGTCGGCGTAAACCTCTACCATCTTCAACTGAAGCTCCTGGGCCTTGTTAAAATCTTCCTCAAACCCTGTGATGGCAGCCTTCCAGTATGCCAGATTGGTCTCCTTGGATAAAGGGATGACAATTGAATCATGCTTTTTGATAAAATCAACCAGTTCCTCTTTCATCTGTTTTTGTTTTGTCTGGCATCCGGCAAAAAGTCCTATTGCCAGTACCCCTAGTAAAAAAATGTTTAATCTCTTCATCACCTTGTTATTTGGCTTTGCTTCGTCTCCCATGTCGCCCCATTTTTCGTGTCCTTTATAACAATGCCCAGTTTCTCCAATTCATCCCGGATCCGGTCCGAGGCATTCCAATCCTTTTTTGCCCGGGCATCCTGACGCAACCCGATGATCAATTCCATCAATCGATCCACGGTTTCTGACTGTTCCCCGGAAGATTCATCCTGCAACGCCAGAATCTCCGTGACAACGGTTTGAAAAAGGTGCTGAAGCTGGATCACTTCATCACTTGTCAAACTCTCCTTCCCCTCTGTGACGGCGTTGATGATCCGGACGCCTTCAAAGAGGTTGGCTATCACAACCGGACTGTTGAAATCGTCGTTCATGGCGGCATAGCAGCTAGATATTAGATCCTGGATCCTGGATCCATGAGCAGTGGTGCAGTGGTGCAGTGGTGCAGTGGTGTCTTTTTGTTGCGTACTGCCAACTGCCAACTGCCAACTTTTCAACGTCTCCATCCCAGCCATCAACCGTTTCAGCCCCTTTTCAGCCCCTTGTAGCGCTTCATTTGAGAAATCGAGGGTACTGCGGTAGTGAGCCTGCAGGATGAAAAACCGAATGGTCATCGGACTGTAGGCCTTCTCAAGCAAGGGATGATTTCCGCTGAAGAACTCTTCGAGCATAACCGCGTTCCCCAGGGATTTCCCCATTTTCTGACCATTGATGGTAATCATGTTGTTGTGCAGCCAGTACTTTACTGCTTCCTTACCGTTCGCGATCCGCGATTGGGCAATTTCACATTCATGGTGCGGGAAAAGGAGGTCCATTCCTCCTCCGTGAATATCAAACGTATCGCCCAGGTACTTTGTTCCCATGGCCGAACACTCGAGATGCCATCCTGGAAAACCGTCGCTCCAGGGAGAAGGCCAGCGCATGATGTGTTCGGGTTGCGCCTTTTTCCAAAGGGCAAAATCTGCCGGGTTCCGTTTTTCTTCCTGCCCCTCCAGTTCACGGGTATTGGCGATCAGATCTTCCAGCTTGCGACCCGATAACTTCCCATAATTATGGGACTGGCTGTATTTCACCACATCAAAATAGACAGATCCGTTCTGTACATAAGCAAATCCGGCATTGAGGATCTTCTGAATCATCCCGATCTGCTCGATGATGTGTCCGGATGCCCTGGGTTCGATGCTTGGCTGAAGGACGTTCAGCAGGGCCATAAAGTGATGATACCGGTCTGAATAAAACTGTACTACTTCCATTGGCTCCACCTCTTCCAGCCTCGCTTTTTTGGCGATCTTATCCTCCCCTTCATCCAGATCCAGTTCCAGGTGACCGACGTCGGTGATGTTCCGTACGTACCTGACGTTGTATCCCAGGTGCTTCAGATACCTGAATACCAGGTCGAATGTGATGGCCGGTCGGGCATGACCCAGGTGCGGATCTCCATATACCGTAGGACCACAAACATACATCCCCACGAAAGGTTCATTCAGTGGTTTGAAGAGCTCCTTTTTCCGGGTGAGCGTGTTGTATATAGTCAGGTTATGCTCCATGGATCAGCGAATTCTGCTACAAAATTAGGAAAATAAATGATTTCGTTTTTCTCTTCCAATCTTCCTATTTTTGCAGCTGAAACGACATAACTCTGAGGTTCATGGAAAAAATACTGGTCATAGGATGTTCGGGACAGATTGGCTCGGAACTTACACTTGAACTGCGAAAAATGTACGGCGACAGCAACGTGATCGCTACGGATATCCGCCCGGCTCCTCCTGACATTGCTGATTCCGGTCCATTTGAGATCCTGGATGTACTGGATGAGGCCAAGCTGAGACTCATCGTCGAGCACGAACACATCACCCGGATCTACCACCTGGCTGCCATCCTTTCCGGGAATGCGGAAAAACGTCCACTCCCTTCCTGGGAGATCAACATGCGCAGCCTGATGAATGTCCTGGAACTGGCTCGCGAGATGAAACTGGATAAACTATTCTGGCCCAGTTCCATCGCCGTTTTTGGTCCAACCACACCCCAAATGAACACACCCCAGTATACCATCATGGAGCCCAACACGGTTTATGGAATCAGCAAATTAGCCGGAGAACGATGGATTGAATATTACTATGAAAAATATGGTGTGGATACCCGGAGCCTTCGCTATCCTGGCCTGATCAGTTACAAAACAGAAGCGGGGGGAGGTACCACCGATTATGCGGTGGAGATTTTCTATGATGCCATCAAGCAGAATGATTATGAATGCTTCCTGAGTAGTGAAACAGCCCTTCCGATGATGTTTATGCCAGATGCGATCAAAGCGACGATCGATGTGATGGAGGCCGATTCTTCCCGGTTGAGTTTGCACTCCAGCTACAACATGGCAGGGATCTCATGCACGCCTCATATGCTGGCTGAACAGATCAAAAAACATATTCCTGATTTTGAAATCACCTATAAACCCGATTTCCGGCAAGTGATTGCCGACTCCTGGCCCAATTCTATTGACGACAGTGTGGCCCAAAAAGATTGGGGATTGGCCTACCAATACGATCTGCCACGGATGACGGAGGTTATGATTGATAAGATCCGGAAGAAAATTGGATGACCCCACCCCCAAACCCCCTCCCCTTGAAGTTATAAAACATCCGCCAACCGAAACGCCTCTTTCATCCGTACCCCTTTTTCGGTCTGATGTACCGTACAACACTCTTGGTTGATGTCGTGCTCGAAAAACAGGATATATCCATTCTCAGCTGCCTCGTTCATGAATTTTTCCTTCTCATCAAGGGTAATAAGCGGACGAGTATCATAACTCATCACATAGGGGAGTGGGATATGCGCCGTGGAAGGAAGCAGGTCTGCCATATAAACAATGGTCTTTCCGTTGTACCGGATGAAGGGAATGACCTGTCCTTCGGTATGGCCTTGGAAAAGGCGTACAGAGATCCCGGGATAGATCTCGGTAGCCCCTTCAACCAGCTCCAATGTTCCCTTCTCCTTGATCGGGAGAATATTTTCCTTCAGGAAAGAGGCCTTTTCACGATTGTTCGGATTGGTTGCCCATTCCCACTGTTGTCGGCTCGTCCAATAGGTGGCATTGGGGAAAGTCGGAATATAGTCTGTTTTATCTTCATTCCAGCTCACTGCTCCACCGGCATGATCAAAATGGAGATGGGTCAGAATCACGTCCGTGATATCTTCGACCTTAAATCCTGCTTTGTCGAGTGATCCTATGAGAGTATCTTCCCCATTGAGGAAGTAGTGGCCTAGAAATTTCTGTGATTGCTTATCACCTATCCCACAATCGATTAAAAACTTCCTGTCACCCATATCAATGAGCAAACAGCGCATGGACCAATTACAGAGGTTATTCTCATCGGATGGGTATAGCTTGTTCCAGATCACTTT
>JADHVQ010000093.1 GCA_016783905.1 Bacteroidales bacterium
ATTGATATCAACGGAGATGGGATCGTGGATGCCCGTGACTGGGAGATTGGAGGCTTCCGGCTGGCCAATTCTTATGGGCAATGGTGGAGCGACCAGGGCTATTTCTATGTGCTCTATCACGCCATGGCCTCAGAGTTTGAAGAGGGTGGCGTCTGGAATAACTGCGTGTACATTGTAGAACCCGATCCCAACTACTCTCCTCTCCTGACCCTGAAGATCCACCTGGAACATAACCTGCGTGATCAGCTGAACATCCTGGCCGGTGTAAGCCTTGACCTGGAGGCCGACTACCCTGACTATGTGCTGGAACCTCCCATCTTTACTTATCAAGGTGGCCCTTGCTACATGCAGGGATTTGACTCATTACCGGAGCAGAAGAACCTGGAGTTCGGATTGGATGTGACTCCGCTGTTGAGTTTTCTGGAGCCGGGGGCGCCAGGGAAGTTCTTCCTGATCATCGAGGAGCGTGATCCTTCGAATACGGGCCAGGGAATTCTCCATGAGGCCTCTTTTATCCATTACGGAGCCACCACCAGCATCTTCCCATGTATTGATTTGGAAGCTACGATCAGGAATAACGGGACCACGATTTCTTCCGCCACAGGCACCGTAAACTTTTCATGCCCGGCAATCCTGAATGAGGAGTTGCCCCCCGTTTCCTCTTCCGGCACCTGCTCTGCACAGTTCCAGGCACAGGGGGGAGAGGCGCCCTACACCTGGGCAACCCATCAGCCCTATCATAAAATAGCGGGAGGCGCATCATACAATCCTTTTACCGACCTGCAGCTTGTTCCTCATAGTTCCGGAAAACCTTATGCTCCCGTTTCGTTGCCTTTTTCATTTCCTTTTTTCGGGAATGCCTACGATTCGGTATATGTAAATGCCTTCGGGATGATCCAGTTTTCTCCTGAGCATCTGCCTTATCCCTACCTCTGCAGTGCTACCGATATGCTTGACTTCATCGCAGCCCTGACTCCCTCCTTTTCGTGGGATTATGTGATCCGTCAGGCTGATGGTGATGGGATGTGGATGAGCTCATCGCCCGATTCGGTGAGTTTCCGCTGGAAACTATCCCTGGATGGGGAGGAAGCACAGACCAATGTAGAGTTTGGTGTTACCCTTTTCCCTGACGGAAAGGTTAGCTTCTGTTACGGCCCCATCCAACTGGAACAAAACAGTCTGATTACCTGGAGTGGCATCTCCGGAGGCGATAAGTATAACACACTGGTTACCCCTCTTTTCGACCTGTGGGCTGAATCGGGGAACTCCTGCACCTGGATCCCCCCTCTGTCGCCCTCAACAACCTCCATGACACCAGAAGGCCTACTCACCATTACAGGCGCTGACAGTACCGTGATTTACGACCTTCCGGTGCATGTCACAGATATGCAGGGGATCAGTGCTGACAAACTTTTCCAGCTTTCCAACGGGTTGCTTATCAGGCATGAACTGACCACGGATTATCTCCAGTTCCAGGAACCGGCATCTCTGGACATCACCGTTACCAATATCATGTCGAACCCACTGGGAGAAATCGATTTACAATTTTTCTGTGAAGAACCTGATCTGCTGATCACTGACAGCCTGGCTTCAGCCGGGATGCTGGAGGCGGGTCAGTCCGTACATCTCACGGATGCTTTTGCAATGATCGTTGAATCCAATCTTCCGGACCAGACATCCCTGCCCTGCCGGATCGTTGCCACAGCATCGGGGAGAAGCTGGGAAAGCACCTTCTTCCTTCATGTATCTGCTGCCAACCTCCAGGTTAACGGGATGGAGGTTCAGGATGGGGTAAATGGGTTGCTGGATATCGGTGAGACAGCCGAACTGGTGTTCAGCCTTTCCAACCTGGGAAGCCTTCCAGCCGAGAATCTCATGCTCTCTCTCGCCACCGAAGATGAATTCGTGGAAATCCTCTCTTCCCCTACCCTTTCTATCGGCACCCTGGGTCAGAAAGCGATGTACGATGCCGTATTTACGTTGCGTGCTTCCCGGAATACATCTACCGGGCATGTGGCCAACTTTGAGTTACTGATCACCAACGGTTCTACTATTGAGATCAACTATCCTTGTACACTTACTGTGGGCATCCATCCCATAACCCTGATCAACCTCGCTGCAACAACAACCTCTATTACTTTGATGTCCAGCCTATTGGACAGCCTACAGATAGGATACGACCTGCATACATCCATACCGGAAAATATGTATTTGTACCCTTGTGCGTTCATCATTCTCGGCACCGCTTATCCAGGTTCCCATGCACTCACCACAGAAGAGACATATAAGCTGATCCATTACCTGAACAATGGAGGCAACGCCTACCTGGAAAGTTATGCCTCCTGGTATTATGGTACGGCAGAGATGCTGGAAGAGATGTTTATGTTTACTACTGAACGGGTCAGCGTTTACTATTTCAATGATATGGAAGGAGTAGATGGCACATTGACAGAAGGGATGGACTACCTTTATCTTGGTCCTTCCCCTTATGCCATTTTTGAAGTCATCCCCAAAGGGGAAGGATTTCCATTGATGAACACCAAAGAGGAACCGCCCAGGTGCCTCGAATTTGGGTATGCCGGGGAACAATACAAAACCATTGGAACATTCAAGGAATTTGGACAGCTTGTTGATTCGGACCCTCCCTCCCAAAAAACGATTCTTTTCAACCGTTATCTGGAGTTTCTGGAAGTAAATACAGACGGCCCCTTCCCTTTTTTCCACGCCGACACCACTCACCTCTGCCAGTGGCATAGCATTCATTTTACCGACGACTCATTCGATCATGTCACCTCCTGGCAATGGGAGTTCCCGGGAGGAACCCCTTCCTGGTCGGAGGAGCAACATCCCGTGGTTCAGTACCATACTTCCGGCGTTTTTGATGTGATCCTGACGGTTTCCGACGGGGTGCATACCCAAACCATGCACAAAAAGAGATATATCCATGTCAATGTATGTGCCGGCGAGGATGAGATTCTTCCTGCGGCTGATGGGATCCGGATCTTCCCCAATCCGGCAAAGGGTGTGGCCTATATCCAATTCCCAAAAAACCTGGAAAGTCATGCTGTTGTTGATATCCTGGATCTGCGCGGTTCGGTCGTTACCCGTACAGTACTTCCCATCTATCCGGGCAACGTTCATTTCCCACTGGATATTTCAGCGTTGCCTGCCGGAATCTACCTGGTGAAAATCACCGGAGAGAAGATGATCTATTCGACAAAGCTGATGATTTACTGATTTTATTCCTTTAATACCCTTCGCATACCTCCAGTAATCTCTCTACGCCCCGGGTATCACTCATGAAGGAGCAGTGTCGCTTTTCGCGGCGCTCATAATAGTGCCCGGTTTGATTCTCTACTTCGCCGGAAGTGGCCAGCCAAACCGGCGTATCGGCGCCCTGCTCCGGCGTCTCACTCCCCCCGTACCCCAGGTCGCTGCTCACTTTTGAAACGACATCTCCGGGATGGCAGGCATTCACCGCGATTCCATCGACTTTCAACCTTGTTGCAAAACCGGCTGAGAGCATGCGGTTTGCCTGTTTGGATTGCCGGTATGCTTCATCGTTATCATAATACCTCGTTTTGAACTCCAGGTCGCTGAAGTTCAGGCCACCTGCCCAGTAACTGGCTACATTCACAATGCGGGCATCCTTCTGCTTCTTCATATGGGGAGACAGGTACCGTATCATCCAGTAATATCCTAACACATTCGTTGCCCACTGCATCTCGATGCCTTCGGGAGTTTCGGTTCTGGCCCGGGGACAGGTGGCCGCATTGTTTACCAGCACCTGTAAGGATCCTTCCCAGGCCTCACTGAACTCCCGGATCCTGTTTTCACGGGAAAGGTCAATGGCAGCGTATCCCAATTCAGCATCAGGGAGGAGCTTTCTGATATCGGTGATGGCACGTTGAAGTTTCCCTTCATCCCGGCCAACCAGAACCACGTCCAGGCCGTATCCGGCAATTCCTTTTGCAATGGCTTTTCCGATGGCGCCATAAGCGCCGGTAACGATAGCTTTTCGTTTCATGGGATGAGTGTTCGCGAGATGTGAATCGTGAATATCGTGAATATCGTGAATATCGTGAATATCGTGAATATCGTGAATCGTGACTGGTGACCTGATTATCCGGTTATCCGTTATCCGATAGCATTGTCCTGACCGTCTTTACGATTCCCTGCCCATCATACCCGCACTCCCGGTAGAGCTCTTCCGGGGATCCCTGGTCGATAAACCGGTCGGGAATGCCGAGCCGTTTCACTTTTGCACGGTAATCATGCTCACTGATAAATTCAATCACGGCACTGCCCAGTCCGCCTATTATAGTTCCATCTTCGACCGTTATAAGCTTATCAAACCTCTCCAGGGCCGTGTGTAACAAAGATTCATCCAGTGGTCTTAAAAACCGCATATCATAATGGGCCACGGAGATTCCACCCTTCTCCAACTCCTCACAGGCGTTGACTACTTCATTCCCGATGTGACCGATGGAGAGGATAGCCACCTCTTTACCATCGCGGATCATCCTCCCTTTGCCCGGCTTCAGCTCCTTAAAACCGGTTTTCCATTGAGGCATCACGCCTCTTCCTCTTGGGTAGCGAATGGAGAAAGGTCCCATGCCATCCAGTTGTGCTGTAAACATCATGTTGCGAAGTTCCTCTTCATTCATGGGAGCTGCTATGATCATATTGGGTATGCAACGCAGGTAGGCGAGATCAAACGTCCCATGATGGGTAGGCCCGTCTTCTCCTACCAGCCCCCCCCGGTCGAGGCAGAAGACGACATGCAGTTTCTGCAGGGCTACATCGTGAATTACCTGGTCGTAAGCCCGTTGCAGAAAGGTGCTGTAGATGTTGCAGAATGGAATATAGCCTTCACAAGCCATTCCGGCTGAGAAGGTAACCGCATGTTGCTCTGCGATTCCCACATCAAAGGCCCGCTCGGGCATCTTGTTCATCATGATGTTGAGTGAGCACCCTGTCGACATGGCTGGAGTAATTCCGATAATCTTTGGATTCTGCTCTGCCAGCTCTATGATGGTCCTTCCGAAAACGGTCTGGTATTTCGGGGCCTGTCCACGGCAGTTATCTTCTTTGATGGCGCCGGTGTTTCTGTCAAAGACTCCGGGGGCATGATAACCGATCTGGTCATTTTCGGCCTGCTCGAATCCTTTCCCCTTGATGGTACAGATGTGCAGCAATTTCGGCCCCTGGATCTCCTTGAGGTCAGAGAGTAGTTTGATCAGACGGATGACATCGTTGCCGTCGACCGGTCCGAAATACCGGAAATTGAAGGCTTCAAACAGATTGCTTCGGGTAAGGATAGAGGATTTTACCGCATTCCCCAGCTGCTTTATAACAGCCCTGGAGTTTTTTCCGTACTTGGTCCCGCCACCCATCAGAAACCAGATCTTATCACGGAGTTTATTATAGGTCCGGCTGGTTACAATATCAGCAAGGTAATCCTTTATGGCGCCGACATTCTTATCGATTGCTATCTGGTTATCATTGAGAATGACCAGGAGGTTCGCATTGGAGACACCGGCGTTGTTGAGCGCTTCCATCGCCATTCCCCCGGTCATCGCTCCATCGCCGATCACAGCTACCTGATGCTGGGCGGAATCCCCGCTGAGTCTGGCAGCCACACCCATCCCCAGAGCTGCCGAGATGGAGGTGGAAGAGTGCCCGACACCAAATGCATCGTATTTGCTCTCAGACATCCTGGGAAAGCCACTGATCCCTTTGTACATCCGGATGGTATGGAAAAGCCCCTTCCGGCCTGTGAGGATCTTGTGCGCATATGCCTGATGCCCCACGTCCCAGATCACCTTGTCGTTGGGTGTATTGAACACATAATGGAGTGCCACCGCGAGCTCAACGGTCCCCAGGCTGGCTCCCAGGTGCCCCTGGTTTACCGAGATCACATCAATGATCAGCGACCGGATTTCGTCGCACAATTGAGGTAACTCCTCAATGGTTAATTTCTTGAGATCGTCGGGTGTGTCAACGTTCGCTAATAAGGGACCGATTACCGGGGTCATGTACATGGAATTTCGGGGAAACAAAAGTACGAAAAAAAATAAAGGGACGAAGGACGGAACCCGGAACCCGAAACCCGAAACCCGAAACCCGGAACTTTAGAGCATTCCCAATTCCAGCTTCGCTTCGTCGGTGAGTTTGTCCATGTCCCAGGGTGGCTCAAATGTCAGCTCCACATTCACTTCGCCGATGCCTTCGATCAGTTTGATCTCATTCATCACCATACCGGGCATATCTTCGGCAACAGGACAGTTGGGAGTGGTGAGGGTCATCAGGATATTCACGTTATTCTGGTTGTCGATCTGCAGATTATAGATCAATCCAAGATCATAAATGTTGACAGGAATCTCGGGATCAAAAACCATGCGAAGAGCGGATATGACTTTGTTTTCTATTTCGAATTTCTGTAGATCCATCGTAAAAAACTTTGGACAAAGTTATTCAATTTCGTTTATTTCAGAAGAATGGCACGCTGATTACGCTGATCACACGCTGATTTTCGCTGATAAGGCAATGAATCCGCGCTGAAATCCGCGTCATCCGCGTGCTATTTTGTATGTAACCGAAATATTGTATTTTCGTCTTATGAAACCAATATCTAAAACCAATGACTGAACAAGTAAAAAAATTATACCGTTCAACGAAAAACAGAGTTCTTGGAGGAGTTTGCGGCGGACTGGGAGAATATCTGAACGTGGACCCTGTCCTGTTACGGGTCCTCTGGGCTGTCTTTTTCTTCTTTGGAGGGATGGGGCTGCTCGCCTACATCATCGCCTGGATCATCATGCCGGAAGATACTTCGTCTTGAAAACCACCGCGTAAAGCTTCATCTGCTTGATCATGGAGTTGAGTCCGTTGGAGCGGGTGGGTGATAGGTGTTCCCGCAGGCCAATCTGGTCGATAAAAGATAAGTCTGTACTGATGATATCCCCGGGCGATTGATCTGATAAAACCCGGATCAACAGGTTGACGATCCCTTTGGTAATGATGGCATCGCTGTCGGCGGTATAAAACACCTTCCCGTCCTTGTATTCCGCATGCAGCCACACCTGCGACTGACAACCCGAAATGAGGTATTGATCCGTTTTGTATTTCGGGTCAATCACAGGGAGTGATTTCCCAAGTTCAATCAGGTAATTGTATTTATCCATCCAGTCCTCAAAGAGGGAGAACTCGCTGATGATCTGGGATTCAATTTCAGGGATGGTCATAATTCGTCATTCGTCATTCGTAATTCAAAAAGGTGGGTTCCCCATCCGGGAAGATCTACATATAGTCCGCGCTGATTCAGTTCGGTTCCATCGCGTTGATACGTCTCATCATGGATCAGCTCTTTTAAATACAATGCATGCCCCTCTAAATCAATAAAAGGGACACGGACTAGAGACTGTCCCTGAAAGGAGGAGTAGTTTATTATGGCGAGGATTTTTGCATCCTGATGGCACCAGGCGAAGGCAATGAAATTCTGACAGGTCAGGTTGTCATTCCAGGCGGGAAAAGTCTTCAGCAACTGCCACTCTCCTTCATGAAACAGGGGCCGTTTCAAAAGTGTGAAAAGGTTTGCGTAAAATGTTTCCGTAAGCAAGTTGGGAGTCTCCTCAGGCCCACGGCCAAGGTGAGGAGAGATCTTTACCTTCTTGCCCTGGCACTCACCCCGGTGAAAGAACTTCAATCCGGGCGTCAGGAAGGTGAGGATAGCTGCAGCCTGATGAGCTTCCCATGGAAAAACAGTTGCCGCTCTTGGCTCATCGTGATTCTCTAAAAAGCGGGCCAGCTTCTTCTGGTATTCCACACCGGCTTTCAGGTGGTCTCTTACAGGTGTTGCTTCCCATTCCCGCAAGCGGTCATAGAGCCGTTTATCATAGGTGAAGTCGAACCCCTGTTGCTGCATCGTATACTCCAGATCCCAGTAAACCTCACCCATCATGAGAAAGCCGGGATGGTTCTCCTTCACCCGCTTGATCGCATCGGGCCAGAAGGGATCGATCCCGATTCCCCAGGTTTGTCTGAAGACATCCGATAGAAGCAACATGGCCATGTCGCAACGAAGACCATCACATTGGGCTGCCACCTGCAGAAGCTGCTCTTTCATCGCCTCGTGGAGATGCGGATTCCCGTAGTTCAGCTGAATGGTATCGGGCCAACCGGAGAAGTAGGGATCGCGTCCGAAAGCAAGGATCAACTCCTCGTGTTTTCTCCGCACCCAGGTGTAGTTCTCCGGAGCACGGTTGATATCTGCTTCGACGCCCCGGATGAAGTAGTCGGGATGATCCTGCACCCAGGCGTGATCGGGTGCCATGTGGTTGGGTACAAAATCGAGCATCAGTTTCATCCCGTACCCGGAAATCCTTTGCCGGAAACGTTTCAGCGCTTCCGGGCCTCCTATTGAATCAGCTGCTACGTATTCCGTTATCGCAAACCCGGAACCGATAATGTCCTGCTCTTCCAGATCGTCCAGGGTCTCTTCAAATTCTCTTCTCCATTGTGGATTGGCGCGGGAAATCTGTTTGCCTGCTTCTCCGGTTTGCCAGACACTGAGCAGGTAGATCCAATCAAAACCAAGTTTTGCCCAGCCCTCCAGTTCCGATACCGGGATATCATCAAGGGTGGTATGGCGGTTGATTTTCAAGGATAACTCTGTCAGCAACACACGGATGTTGACCTGGAAGAGGGTGGGGTTTTTTAGGAATTCGTCATTCGTCATTCGTCATTCGTAATTACAATAGCATCTCCTTCGCCTTCAATACTGCCTCAACCAGTCGATCAATCTCCTCCCTGGTGTTGTAAAAAGCAAAGGAAGCCCTGATAGTACCGGGGATTTGAAGGTATTCCATCAGCGGCATGGCGCAATGATGGCCGGTGCGCACTGCCACACCCATTTTATCGATGATTAAACCCACATCGTAGGGATGGATGCTATGCAGGAGAAATGAGATGAGGCTGGCTTTGTGCGGAGCAGTTCCATATATCTTCAGGCCATCCATCCCCAGGAGTTGCTGCGTAGCATAGTCGAGAAGCTCTTTCTCGTAGGCCGCGATCTGCTC
>JADHVQ010000094.1 GCA_016783905.1 Bacteroidales bacterium
TTAATCATCTGATCGATGCGGAAGATTTGCTCAAGCACAGCCGGGGACATGCCTACGCCGTCATCTTTCACCATGACTTCGATCATCTTTTTGCGGGTTTCCTGATGGGTGATGTGCTTCTCCATCACCCTCACATTCCCTCTTCTTTTGGAGAATTTAATGGCGTTCGAAAGCAGGTTCCGGGTGATGGTCTTGGCCATGTTCTCATCGGCCAGCACGCGTGTATTGAATTCTACGGCAGAAAAGATATGGATGTCTTTGGTTTCCGCCTGGCCCCGGACCAGCAGGATGCTATCGTTGATCACCGAACTCAATTCCAGCACCTCCGGTTTGAAGTCGAGGCGGTTGGTTTGTGCCCTTGACCACTCGAGCAGGTTTTCCAGTAACCGGTAAGTATTTTGGGCGGAAGAGGCGATGTTACGGATGAAATGCTTGCGCTCTTCATCACTGTATTCGTCAAATTCCGTATGGAGAATATCGGCAAATCCCAGGATGGAATTGAAGGGCCCTTTCAGGTCATGTGCGATGATGGAGAAGAACTTATCCTTGGCCATGTTGATCTCCTCCAATTCTTTACTATACCTTAATACCTCGCTCTCCACTGATCTCAGCTCCGTTACATCCAAACCAAACACCAGTGTTGCCAATTCTCCCTGATAATCGATTAATGTACCGGCTACCTGAACCGTAATGGTCTGGTTGTCTCCTGTTAAAAACCGTTCCTCCGTGATTGGCGCCGGCTGCCCGGTTTTATACATAGTCTCGATTCTCGCTTTGGTTGTAGCCAGATCATCCGGATGGACAATGGCCAGCGCCTGTTTCCCAATCAGTTCGTCCGGTGATTTATAATTCAACAGGTCGCAGGCTTTTTTATTCACGTACCGGATGATCCCTTTGCTATGAATGAGCACAGCCAGGGGAGCGCTTTCCACCAGCTTCCTATATCTCTCCTCACTTTCAATCAGCGCTTTCTCAGTCTCTTTCTTCTGAGTAATGTCAAGCGCGGTGAAGATAACACCTTCGGAGAGATCGGCCGGATTGATTGCGGAAGATCTCAAAAGGATGTTCTTCAGATCCCCATTCTTACACTTCCAAATGGTTTCAACCTGTCCCGTTCCGGTTTCACGAAGTAGCCTGTATTTCTCTTTCCCTACATACTCATACATTTCATCGGAGGGATAAACGAGTCTTGCATTTTGATTCATCAGCTCCTCTTTGCTGTATCCCAGCATCTCGCAAATCCGTTCGTTGACTTCCTGAATAACACGGTCAATCACAATCCCAATTCCTACAGGTACAGTATGAAATATTTGCTGGATCTTCTCGGCATCTTTCTTCATTTGATGACGTGCCCTGATCTTTTGAAGGGCAATGGCTCCAATGACAGAAAGGGTCTCGATGAAACGGATATCGGTTTGAGGAAAATGGTATCCCTGCCGGGTGAAGATCGTGATGTTGCCGAAGTTATCCTCATCAAGAACCATTCCCAGGGAATACACCCTATAAACTCCGAGAAGTTTTTCAATTGCTTTGGAAACGCTTTTTGGTATACGCTTCTGGGCCACGGTATGAATTCCTCCACGAACCAGGTTCAGTTTACTGTTACTGTTCAGGCGGCGATCGATATCGGAAAGATCTTCAAGTGGAAATTCCATCGACAGGATATCCGTTCCGATGAGTGAATCTATTTTGTTTTTGAATTTCTCAAGTCCCTTCAGAACATGGATCTTATAACTGTTCTTCTGAGGAGAAATAAGGGTAATGATGATGTAAACATCAGGATAGAGCTCGTATAACTTATCTGCTACCTCCCGGAATATTTCCTGCTCTTCGGTAGCTCTCTCCAGGCGAAGTGCGATATTACTGATATGGCTGAATAACATCGTGGTTCAAAAATACATTAAAATAAGCCCAAATACAAAACCTGTTAAAAACTATCTCCCTGATCAATAGCTTTAACAGGCAACATAAGGTCAGTTAGATCAAGCATGGCATTGATGAGCGAAACGTGGCTGAACTGGGGTAGATCTGAAGGCTTAATCACCCTTGTTTTGAGGACGCCCTGATCCATCAGTCGCTGGCGACAGGTCCCATTCAATAGTGGTTCAACAGGTGTGAACCAGGTTGCCCCGGATAAAAAGGCCAGGTTACTGAATGAGGTATCGGTGATGCATTCGTTTTTCACCAGGATGATCTCATCGAACGTGCCGTGATCGTGGAGTAATCTTTTAATACCCGATCTGTCAGCATACTTGAAAGGATACTCGAAGGAGTCGGCATAGACGAGAACAAGAGTATGAATCGGTTTTGGGGTATAAGGGAAGAACGCTACCTGTTCAATCTGAATGCCATAAATGATCCTGCATTTAAACACACCTGAGGGGAGATCAGCAGGGACTGGAACGTCAAGTAGGTTCAGCTTCCGTGAGGTGTGAAAGAGCGCCTTTCTACTCCGGTCCATCCTGGCCTGATGGTAGCCGGGATGACAGAATTTCCCCTCCTCTACCCTGATCGTTTCAAGTAAAAGGCACATATACTTTATCAATCATTTCCCGGTACTCTTCATCGGCATTACTCTGCGAGGTGATCCCACCCCCACTTTTAAACACCTTCCCTTCAGGAGTTTGTTCCATGAACCGGATCATCACCCCGGAATCCAGTACGGATCCATCAAAATAGCCCAGGACGCCTGTGTAATAATCCCGCTCATAACATTCGGCTTCGCGGATGATCTCCACGGTTCTCTTCTTCGGGGCGCCGGTGACCGATCCGGCAGGCATCATCCGGAAGATGATATCCCCGATATGACTCCGGTAATCCTGCGGCAGGCGACCTGTGATCCTGGAGCTGACCTGAAGGAGTTTCGTGAAATTGGTCGTGATCTGCTCAACATATCTGAACCTTTCTACACGTACCTCTTTGGCTACCATGTTCAGATCGTTCCGGATGAGATCTACGATGGTGTGATGTTCAGCCAGTTCCTTCGGATTAGTTAAAAGGATGGATTCTGCCTCAGGGAGGGAAGCATCTAAGGTTCCTTTCATCGGGTAGGAAGAGATGACCCCGTCATGGATCTGCACAAAAATCTCCGGAGAGAACACCACAAATGTATCCGGTATGAGCAGTTTATACCTGGCCTGACTCCTGAAAAAAATATCCGGAAGTGAAAGGTCCGTTTCCACCGGCGTGGGGAAAGTGAGGTTCACCAGGTAAGAGTTCCCTGCCCGGATGTGTTCCATGACAATCTGAAAGGATTGAACGTAAACATCAAAAGGAACAGGTTTCTTCCGGAAGGTGAACGGAATCGGGTTTTCCGGAGGAGGAATGAAATTTTTTCTGTCGTGGACCTGAAAAAGAATGCCGGCTTCTGAAGCTTCTTCCGGCTTGTAAACCAGTGGTTTCGACAAGTCAAAGTCGAGGATGAAGAGAAATGGTTCTGAGCGTGATCCAAACTCATTCATTCGTTCGAAACCTGCTGGTATCATCTATCTGAATATTCTTAATTTTGATGCAATGATACCCTTTTTTCCGATGGCTCACAAGACCCGGATACTGATCATCGACAACAACGACTCCTTCACCTTCAACCTGGTGCAACTGGTGGAGGAGTGCGGCATCCAGTCTTATGAGGTGGCAGCATCAAACCGTCTTGATCCCGGTGTTGTCAACCAGTTTGATAAAGTACTGATCTCCCCTGGGCCAGGGTTGCCAACCGATTTTCCCGGGATGTGCGAGGTAATTCGCCGGTTTGGCGCTGAAAAGGATATCCTGGGGGTATGCCTGGGTCATCAGGCTATTGCCATTGAATATGGAGGGAGCCTGATCCATCTGCCCGGGGTGAAGCATGGCACCACCACAAGGCTGCAGATTAAGGCCCGGGATGAACAGCTTTTCAATAGAGTGAACAACGGGAGTCAGGTTGGACTGTATCACTCCTGGGCTGTTGATCCGGCAACCTTCCCGGATTGCCTGGAAATCACGGCTATCAGCGAAGAACAAACAATCCTTGCATTACGTCATAAGCACTTTAGGGTCAGAGGCGTTCAATTTCACCCGGAGTCGTTCATGACACCCGTCGGGAAAAAGATCCTCGAAAACTGGATAAACGATTAATGAGAACTACATTCTTGAGTATCCTTCTGTTGTTTCTTATTTCCTGTTCACGGGGCTTCGAACCTGTTGATGAAAGCAACGTGTTCCGGTACAATGAGGCAGCTAACATCTCCTCACTCGATCCTGCATTCGCACGTGATCAGGCTACGATCTGGGCCACTCATCAGCTATTTACCGGCCTGGTACAATTGAATGATCGGCTGGAGGTCTTACCCTGTATCGCATACGCATGGGAGATCGCTGAAGAGGGGATGCAGTACCGCTTCTTTCTGAGACAGGATGTTCGGTTTCATGACGACCCTTGCTTCCCGGAAGGGGAGGGGAGGCGAGTGACCGCATCCGATTTTGTCTTCAGCTTTAACCGGATAAAGGATCCCGCCACCGCATCAGCAGGGGCCTGGGTGTTTAACTACACGGCTGCCGAACAACCCTTTCTCGCGCCGAATGATTCTACCCTGGTCATCCGGATGGCAAAACCTTTCCCCCCGTTTCCGGGCCTCCTTTCCATGCCCTACTGTTCAGTAATCCCCCGGGAGGCTCTGGACCACTATGGCGCTGATTTCAGGGAGCACCCGGTGGGCACTGGTCCATTCGAATTTGGTTACTGGAAAGAGGGTGTCAAGCTGGTGCTGACGCGGAATGCTGCTTATTTTGAGAGGGAAGGAGGGAAACAATTGCCCTTTCTGGATGCTGTCTCGATCACATTTCTGGCCGATAAACAGGCTTCCTTTCTGCAGTTTGTACAAGGGAAGCTGGACTTCATTTCGGGGATTGATCCCAGTTACAAAGATGAACTCCTTACCCGCGATGGCGAATTAAATCCAAAATACAGCGACCGGTTCCGTATGATCTCCCAGCCTTACCTCAACACGGAGTACCTGGGGATACTGGTTGATACCAGCTCTGAAAAGGTCAGGAAGAGTCCCCTGCACAGCAACCTGGTAAGAGCGGCCATTAACTATGCCTTTGACCGGAGTAAAATGATTCTCTACCTCCGGAACAACATTGGGACACCCGGTATTTACGGGATGATCCCTCCCGGAATGCCTGGATTTGATACCTCCCATGTTTACTTTGATTATCAGCCCGAGCGGGCCAGACAACTGCTTCAACAGGCTGGCTATTCCGCAATATATGAGATGCCGGCGATTACTCTTGTCTCTACACCTGATTACCTGGATATCTGCAAATACATCCAGCATCAGGTGGCTGAAATCGGGATCACCCTGGAGATCGAGGTAAGTCCGCCTGCAGCAGTCAGGGAGATGAAGGCATTGGCCAGGTTGCCCTTCTTCAGAGCTTCCTGGATTGCAGATTATCCAGACGCAGAGAATTACCTGGCCCTCTTTTACAGTCCGAATTTCTCTCCCAGGGGACCCAACTATACCCATTACAGCAATGCGGAATTTGACAGGCTTTTTGAAGAGGCGATGACCATCCGGGATGAGTCAGCAAGACTTACTGCCTACCGGCAGATGGAGCATATCATGATGAAGGATGCCCCTGTGGTGGTTCTGTATTACGATCAGGTATTACGATTTGTCTGGAACAATGTACATGGATTAGGAGGAAACCCGATGAATCTGCTAACACTGAAGCGGGTGTATAAAGATCCGAACTGGAAGAGTCCCAACAGACGGATCTAGTCCGGCTCGATGCTTAATCGGTCCCAGGCCAGGAAAATACCTTCGGGAAGTTCCGTTTCAATTTCGGAAAAAAGCCCCATCTGATGGCTGATGTGAGTGAGGAAGCCTCTCTCTGGATTCAGTTCCGTGAGGAGGGAGACAGCCTCTTCCAGGTTCATGTGGGAATAGTGTTTTCGTTTACGCAGAGCATTCACCACCACCACCTTTGAACCCAGGATCTTCTGTTTCTCTTCGTCGGAGATCCTGTAAATATCGGTCAGGTAAGTAAAATCCCGGATGCGGAATCCGAACACAAACTGGTTGTCGTTATAATGAATGGCTTTGATCGGGATAATTTCTGTATCCCCTATTAAAAAAGGATTATTGGTAAAGGTATTTAGCTCAATTTCAGGAACACCCGGGTACCGATCGCCTGAGAAAGCATAACTGTACTCCCGCCGGATCTGTTCCTGCACGTCGGAAGTGGCATAGACCGGGGTTGGTTTTCTAAGGATGTAATTAAACGCACGGACATCATCCAATCCACCCAGGTGGTCTTTGTGCGCATGGGTTACCAGGATGGCGTCAATGGAATCAATCTTCTCCCGAAGCATCTGTTGCCGGAAATCCGGTCCGCAGTCCACCACAATACGCTGGTTTTTCAGTTCTACCATGATGGAAGAACGCAACCTCTGATCTCGTAAATTGGTCGATCTGCAGACTTGACAATGACATGCGATGACAGGAACTCCCTGTGATGTTCCGGTTCCGAGGAACGTAATTTTCATAGGATGGTATGAAAAGCAAATCTAAGAAACTATCATCAAATATTTGTGTAAAAAATACGGAGTAAAGCGTACCTTTGTTGCATGTTGACCAGCCCGCGAACCAGTATCGGGAATTACCTTTTGAAGAGGGAATCAGGAAAAGTGAACCGGAATCGCTCTATGATCAACCTATCCGGAGCGAAAACCATTGGGATCCTCTACCCGCTTTTTGCTATCCCCGACTACAAGCAGGTGGAAGCATTTGTTTCAGAACTTCAGCAACAACACAAAGAGGTAAAGGCATTGGGGTATCTCCAATACAAAGAGCTGATTAGCCGGTTTTTGCCAAAATTGGCTTACGATTTTTTTTCCCAGCAACAGGTGAATTGGTACTATAAACCGGTGAACAAAAAGGTCCATGATTTTATTCGCAGGGATTTTGACCTGCTGATTGACCTGACCATGGAGGAACATCTTCCGCTGAAATTCATAGCCGGACTTTCCCGGGCGCGATGCAAGGTAGGCAGGTTTAGCGAAGAGAATGCGAAGTTCTATGACCTGATGATCAAGATCGATCCGCCGCAGAGGTTGCAGGAGTTCATTTCGCAGGTTCGACACTATTTGACAATCATTCGACAGCATGAATAACGAAAATGTCAGGTTCCGGGGAACCGGAGTCGCTATTGTGACACCGTTCAAAGCATCTGATGCCATCGACTTTGATGCCTATGAAAGGATGATCAATCACGTAATAGGAGGTGGAGTTGACTACATCGTAGCCCTGGGAACTACCGGAGAAGCCCCGACGCTTTCGACGCAGGAAAAAACCGCATTTGTAGAGTTTACTGTCGAAAAAATAGGAGGACGTGTACCGCTGGTGGTTGGTATTGGTGGAAACAACACGTCCGAAGTGGTGCATGCCATCCACTCGATGCCGCTGAAAGGGGTGGATGGGATCCTGTCGGTCTCTCCTTACTATAACAAACCCCAGCAGGAGGGAATCTATCGTCACTTCAAAGCTATTGCCGAAGCCAGCTCCCTGCCGGTCATCCTCTACACCGTTCCGGGACGTACAGGAGGTAACATTGCTTCGGTGACCACCATTCGACTGGCCTGTGATTTCCCGAACATCATTGGGATCAAAGAGGCTTCCGGCAACCTCGATCAAATTTACCAGGTGCTGAAGCAACGTCCTGAGAATTTTCTGGTCATCTCAGGTGACGACGGCCTGACGTTGCCCATGCTTGCTGCCGGAGCCGACGGAGTGATCTCCGTGATAGCCAATGCCTACCCGAAAGAGGTCTACTCGATGGTCAGGCATGGACTGAAAGGGGATTTTACCAAGGCCCGGAAGATCCACTTTCAATTGATCGATATGATCCACGCTCTCTTTGCCGACGGGAGTCCCGGTGGCATTAAAGCGCTTCTTGAACTGAAGGGCCTTTGTCAGAACATAGTCAGATTGCCCCTGGTTCCGGTGAACCAAACAACCCGGGATATGATCCGGAGTCTTGCAAACCAAATCGATACACTATGATGAAGAAATTATTGCTCCTCCCGCTCTCACTTCTGGTCATGCTGCCGGCTGTTTCTCTTTACTCACAGGAGAAAGCCAACAACTATCCGGAAGATCTGTTTGAAACCTGTGGAGAGGTCTATTTTACCTTTGATATTGGGTTTCCCCGGGAGCTGGAAATCCTGACGAGGATCATCTCCATTGATAATGTCAGAGGCAATCAGGTCTTCGCCTATGCCAACCAAAAGGAGTTTCAGAAGTTCCTCGACCTGGGCTATACCTACTCCATCCTTCCTCATCCGGGCTCGCTTCTGGATGAAGAACAGCTCCGGCCGCCCGGTTCAGGCAAAAGCCTGCTGAATACCTGGGATTTCTATCCTACCTACGAAGAGTACCTCGGTTTCATGGATGATTTTGCCACCTCGTATCCTGACATCTGCAAGGTTGTGGATATCGGCTTATCGGTACAGGGCAGGGAGCTGATTGCGGTCAAGATCAGCGACAACGTGAACGAACCGGAAGCCGAACCGGAATTTTTTTACACCTCAACCATGCATGGCAATGAGATTACAGGGTATGTGTTGATGCTTCATCTGATTGATTACCTTCTTTCCAGCTACGGGGTGGATCCCCGGATCACCGATATCGTCGACAACACAGAGATTTACATCAATCCCCTGGCCAACCCGGATGGCACTTACTGGGGAGGGAATCACACAGTTTATGGTGCGATACGATACAATGCAAACTGGGTGGATCTCAACCGGAATTTCCCTGATCCGGAGGATGGGCTGCATCCCGACGGGAACCCCTGGCAGCCGGAGACCATTGCATTCATGACTTTAGCGGATAGCAATCATTTTGTAATGGGGGCCAATTTTCATGGCGGCGCCGAAGTCTTTAACTATCCCTGGGACACCTGGGCTACCCTTGCAGCCGATGATACAT
>JADHVQ010000095.1 GCA_016783905.1 Bacteroidales bacterium
ATCCTGGCTGATGCCAACTGTACCTTGGTTTGTCTGTACATGTCGATCGTACTGTTGATCTCCAGCCTGATATACGAATTGACCGGATTTGCCTACATTGACGCAATCGGCGCAGCCGGCCTGATCTGGTTCTCCGTCAAAGAGGGGCTAGAGGCGATGGAGAAGGCAAAAAAACGGAGTTATGCAGAGTGCAGTTGTCATGAAGGTAGTGAGGTAGTGAGGTAGCGAGGTAGCGAAATATTTATTTGTTATTTGATGCTTACTGCTCTTCTTTTCTAAGATCTTTCCGAAGTCCAGCAAAAAGAACCAGCAAACCGGCAATCTGGACGATGTGGAAGATCCCGTTGTGGTCGAAATCCCAGATGCAATGGACCTGAACAGATTCACTCGCCTGGATGGCTGCTGCGATCATGGTGATGAAAATCCCAAGCGCCATCAACCAGGCACCCCTGACACGGTTTCTGATTCCCAGAAGGATATAGACAATAAGTGCAAAGAGCATGGCCACAGCTTCATACAGGATGAAAACCAGGAAGGTCCCGGGAAAAATCAGGGTAACGAGGTAGAACAGGGTTCCGGCTGTAATCAGTAGCGGAAGCACGAATCTGGGAAGATGTCCACGGGTAAGGTCAAAGACCACGCCCACTACAAACAAGGAGACCGTAAGTCCTAATGCCAGGTTCAGGGGTTGCCAGAGGATGTAATTCAGCCTGGCCGGCATCTGAAATCCATGGGCCACCGCCCCTGTCATAGCGGCAAAGGCCAGCAAACCAAACGCCCACGCCCAGATCTTTCCTTTTTTTGGGTTGTTAACCTTACCAGCTCGGTAAGTGAGCAGGCAAACAAGTAGTGCAACTATTGCCAGCACAACATCGGTAGCGGCGGTGGTTTGTTCGGTTGGGATATCAATAAAAGTCATAAGGTCATACGGTCATACGGTCATACTCTAATACGTCCCTCGTCCTTCGTCCCTCATCTTTCGTCCCTCGTCCCTACCATCTGCTTCGAGCATAAGGAGTTCCGGATTGATCGGAAAACTCCCCTTTCAGAAACTTAAAATAACCTGTCACGGCAATCATAGCAGCATTGTCAGTAGTGTATTCAAAAGGAGGGATAAAAATGTTCCAGCCTTCCTTTTTTCCTATTTCTGACAGCGCCTTTCGAAAACCCGAATTGGCCGAAACCCCGCCCGCAATCGCCACATCAGGTAATCTGTGACCAGTGACTAGTGACTGGTGCAGTGGTGCAGTGGAGCCATGGTGATTATGGATTGAGGATTGAGGACTGAGGACTGAGGACTGAGGACTTGTCATAGCAGCCCGCAGCTTCCCCATTAGTATCTCCACGATCGTCGCCTGGATCGAAGCACAGAGATCGGCTTTGTTCTTATCAATGAATCCGGGATCCTTCTTCAGTTCATCGCGGATGAAGTAGAGAATCGAGGTCTTCAGTCCGCTAAAGCTGTAATCCAATCCGGGGATGGTTGGTTTTGCGAAGGAGAACCGGGCAGGATCTCCCTCACTGGCCAGTTTGTCGATAGCAGGGCCTCCGGGATAGGGGAGTCCCAGGATCTTGGCAGCTTTATCAAAGGTTTCACCGGCCGCATCATCGATGGTTTGCCCCAGGATCTCCATATCGAAATAATCACGCACAAGAACGATCTGAGTATGCCCCCCGGAGACGGTGAGGCAGAGGAACGGAAATGAAGGAGGGGTGTGAGGGTGTCCTGGCCGTTGGAGGAAATGCGCCAGGATATGGGCCTGCATGTGATCAGATTCTATCAATGGAATTTGCAGCCCGAGCGCCAGGCTCTTGGCAAAAGAGGCCCCGACAAGCAGTGAACCGAGCAGCCCGGGACCCTGTGTATAGGCCACTGCAGAGAGTTGATTTTTACGTATATTTGCTCGTTGGATTGCGGCTTCAATGACCGGTATGATATTTTGCTGATGGGCACGGGATGCGAGCTCCGGAACTACACCTCCGAAGTCGCTGTGGATCTCCTGGTTGGCAGTCACGTTGGAACGTACAATGGTTCCTTCCACTACGGCTGCTGAGGTGTCATCGCAGGAAGATTCAATACCGAGGATGAAGGGGAGCATCGGGTTAAGTCATCGTTATACAATACACAAAATTAACATAAAAACAGCAGGAAAAATAGGGCTCTATCTCTTGACGGTCCTGATATCCCTGGTCATGACCCTCTACCTGGTGTTGCGTGACACATGGGTCCAGACCCTTGCCGTGCAAATGGCTGCCGATTATCTCTCCAAAGAACTCGGTACGACCATCCGGATCGGAAGCTTTGATCTCTCTCTTAGAAACGGATTGCTCCTCGAAGAGATCCTTGTCAAAGACAACCACGACACCACCCTCTTTGCCGCACGGGAACTGGGAGTCAAACCGATCTGGATCAGTTTGTCCAACAGGACGATCAAAATCCAAACGATCTTCATCAGCCGGGGAGAGTTTCAGCTGCTTCAACACAAAGGAGATACAGCCCTTAACCTTCAGTTCATCATCAATCATTTCACAACAGCCGACACGGTGCCAAAAATACGCGATACCTTGCCAGGCGCTCCATGGATGATCACCTGTCGCCATGTTACCCTAACCGGCATCCGGTTCCATTACCAGGATAGGAATAAACCTGTTGTGAAAGATGGAATGGATTATGCCAACATCGATGTGACCGGCATTGATCTTCACATCACCAATGTCCGTATTGAGGGGGATACCATCAATGCGAGCATCAACAGCCTTTCGGCCGGAGAGCGATGCGGGATCAACCTGCGGGAGTTCCGGGGAGATTGCCGGGTAAGTGAACAGTTTATTGTGGTAGACAACCTGAAGCTGAAAACCGATCATTCAGACCTTTCCCTCGATTTCGCATTCCGGTACAACGGCTTCATTGCCTTTACCGATTTTCTCAAACGCGTAACGATCGAAGCTGATATCCAGCCATCGGAGTTTGACATGACCGATGTGGGATTCTTTGCCCCTGATGTGAAAGCGATGCAAAACCGGTTCAGGCTTGACGGGGATGTGGCGGGAACCATAAGTAAATTCAGGGCGAAGGATTTCCGGGTGGCCTTCGGTGACCATACCCTGTTTAACGGGAATATCTATGCTATAGGTTTGCCGGATGTGATGGAGACCTATGTCGACATGAGGATTAACAACCTCACTACCTCGGCTGAAGATCTCCGGTCGTTTAAGATCCCGGGCGACCCTGATACGCTGGCTATCCCTGCGGTGATCGGGACCCTTGGGTTGATACAGGTAAAGGGAGAATTTACCGGTTTTATTGATGATTTTACCTCCCGGGCCGAGCTCCGGTCCGATCTGGGCAGCGCTAACACAAATCTGCTGCTGAAACATGCCGGGAAAAGGAATCTCCTGGACTATGAAGGGGAACTCCGGATCACTTCGTTTGACCTTGGCAAACTTATTGGAGAAGAGGACTTGCTGGGGAAGGTAACCTTGCGGGCAAACCTTGATGGCCAGGGAATCTCATTTGCTGAAGCCGATCTTCTCCTGCAGGCTCAGATCGATTCCGTCATGCTGAATAGCTACAATTTTAAGGATGTGTCGGTCAACGGATCCATGATCCGGAAAAAATTCTTCGGAGATCTTACAGTAGAGGATCCCAATCTTCAGCTCACTTTTCACGGGATGGCTAACTTCAATGATACCCTGCCGGTATTTAATTTCGATACCCGGATCGACCATGCACAACTTTTCAATCTGCATCTATTGAAGCGGGATACTGTGGAGATTTTTTCCGCTTCCATTCAGGCCGACTTCAGGGGAAATTCGGTGGATAACGCCGACGGGACCCTCAACCTGCGCAACATCTCCTATTGGGAAGGAAGGAACCGTGCAGTGATCGATTCACTGCTTTTAAGGACTATTGCAGACTCTTCCGGAAAGACAGTATATGAGGTAAGATCCGATCTCCTTGATGCTGATTTTACCGGTGAGTTTGAATTCAGTAAGCTAGTACCTTCGGTAATAACATTCATCCAGAACTACCTGGCCAGCTTTGAGATGCGTAGCGACTCAACCAGGAAATATCACCATTCAGGACAGGAGCTGAATTATCGCGTAGAGTTCAAGAAAACCGCTGATGTCACAGCCATTTTTCTCCCATTTCTGGAGATTGCCCCCGGTTCATATCTGGAAGGACATTATAATGAGGCTGAAAAGTTGCTTTCGCTCACTGGTCGATCATCGATGCTCCATGTGAGAGGTATGGAGTTGGAACATTGGTTCATCGATGCCGAGACTCGCACTGATGATCTCTCCTTGCGTACCGGGTGTGATCAGATGATCATGAATAGGTCGAGACCAACAGACACGGTTTATATTCAACTGGACACACTTTTACTTACTGCCAGCGTTCGTCATGATAGTATTCTCTACAAGTTAAGCTCGGCTTCAGGGAGTGATTACAGTTATTTTCAGGGATTTCTCACCTTTCTGGAAGGGGGAAGCGTGAAAATAAAGCTGGAGGAACTCGACCTGAAACTGGCCGGAAACGCCTGGACTATCTCGAAAGAAAACTTTGTGATCCTGGATTCTTCCCTGGTCGAATTCCACGATCTCACCTTTTTGAGCGGCAACCAATGGCTATCTCTTAACGGAAGGATTGCCCATCATGACCTCGACACCCTTGATTTGAAATTCAACGGGGTAGATGTTTCACAGCTCGATTATTTTTTCGCCAATCCCCACCTCGATATCGACGGCATTTTATCCGGGAGCCTGAAGATCACCGATGTCTACAATGAACTTTCGATCTATTCTGATCTGACACTTGACAACTTCTGCTTCAACAAGCTGCATCTTGGCGATGTGCTGTTTCAGGTCAGTTATAACCGGGTTGAGGATAAATTTGATGTCCTGTCGGAGATCATCTATACCGGGAACATCGGCCAGAACATCCCCTTTTCCCTCAAAGGAAGCTATTATACAGCCAAACCTGATCCCCATTTTGATTTTGACCTGAAGCTGAAGAACTTGAATCTCCGGATGCTTGAGCCTTTCGTTTCAGGATTCATGTCCAGGCTAACGGGTCTTGCCTCCGGGGAGGTGAAGATCACCGGAACTCCGGAGGAGCCCTCTTTCAAGGGCGAGTTGAAACTAATGCGCACAGAATTCAACATCAGTTACCTGAATGTTCCCTATTCCGTATCGGATGTCATTTCCATTGAACCTGACCAGGTCTCCTTCAACAACATCGTTTTGTACGACTCTCTCGGTAACAAAGCTTACCTGAACGGTTCTGTCAATCACAACTATTTTCGCAACCTGAGTCTGAACCTGAACATCAGCATGGATGATTTTTCTGCCTTCCGGAACACCTTTGCACAGAACAGCGTTTTTTATGGAAATGCCAGAGCCAGCGGTACGATTGAGATCAAAGGCCCCATCGAAAACATCCTAGTAAAGGTGAACGCCAGTACCGGAACGAACACCAATGTTACCATTCCCATCAGCCTGACTCAGAATGTGGGACAGGTAGATTACATCGTATTTGTGCAACCGAAAGGGGATTCCCTGGAAGGTGTACCGCAACAGAATAAACCACGGGCAGCTACCGGTCTGACCCTGGCCATGAGCCTGGATGTAAAACCCGATGCGCAGGTTGAGGTACTCTTTCCTGATCAATTGGGGAATATCAAGGCAACCGGCACAGGAAACATCTCCCTGGGGATGACACCCACCACCCCATTCAACCTTTTCGGAAGCTACTCTATCAGCAAAGGATCTTTCCTCTTCCAGATGAAGAACCTGATCCGGATGCCTTTTGCCATAAAGGAGGGAAGCTCGATCTCATGGACAGGTGACCCCACCGATGCAAACATTTCACTGTCGGCTATCTATAAAACGAAAGTTCCCTTGACCGGACTGAGTTCTGAGACATCCAATATTCAGGGAAGAATTCCGGTTGAATGCATCATTCGCCTCAACGGAAAGCTGATGAATCCGATCATGTCGTTTGGATTGGCCTTGCCCAACGCCCAGGAGAATGAGAAAAACCTGGTGTTTAACGCCATCGATACAAGCAATGCATCGGAGATGACTCAACAGGTGTTATATATCCTGGTGATGAACCAGTTTAAACCAATTGCCGGGGGTTCTGATGCAACGGTCGATGTGGGCAGTACTTCACTCGCTATCGTTACGAACCAGATCAGCAGCTGGCTGTCGGGAATGTCCCAGAACCTTAACATTGACGTCAATTACAAGCCCGGATCCGCAACGGCCAGCGAGGATATCGACATGACTGTCTCTACCCAGTTTTTCAATGACCGGTTGCTTATTGACGGAACCTTTGGCATGTCATCTTATAAAAACACCTCTTACGCCCAGGCCAGTACCATCGTGGGTGATATCAATATTGAATACATTCTGACCAAGAAAAGGAGATGGAGGATCCGGGCATTCAACCGGACCAATACCATCGATCTCCTCAACAACAACGCACCATATACTCAAGGTGTGGGGATCTCTTTCCAAAGGGATTTTTACACCTGGAAGGAGCTCTTTCAGAAGTCAAGCTCCAAATGACAAATAGCAAATAACAAATTCCAAATAACAAATAATATTCAACAACCAACAACCAACAACCAACAACATGAAACCATCACCATATATCCTTTACCTATTGCTGCTGATCCCGGAGATCCTCGAGGCTCAGATCGTCATCGACCAAACCGATATGCCAAGTGCGGGCGATACCCTTCGGGTGAGTATCACCAGCTCTGTACCAGGTGATTACAGCAATACAGGCAGCGGTATCACCTGGGATTTTTCCATGCTTGAACCCATGAACCAACGTGTAGATACCTTCGTTTCGGCCGCCAGTACTCCTCCTGAATACTGGTGGTTCTTTGTCCCCGGAGTGGTCTCAAACCTCGCCAACCCAAAGGGCAGCAGCGAATTCTTTCCCGGATTACCCGTGAATCAATTTTATACATTTTATAAAAAAACAAGCGATGCCTTTGTAGATAATGGTTTTGCATTTAAAGTGATGGGAGTGACTTTTCCTGCAAAATACAATAGCCCGGATAAATACTACACCCTCCCGATGGACACCAATTCCACCTGGGCATCAGCCTCTTCGGTGACCTTTGAATCTCCCGGTATGTTTTTTTTCTCCACCCAGCGGACACGCACCTCTTTTGTGGATGGATGGGGAACGGTCATCACACCCTTCGGATCGTTCGCTTCCCTCAGGGTACGCTCTGACCTGGTACAGCGCGACAGTATTTTCATCGATTCCCTGGGATTTGGGATCGGGTTGAACAGAAATGTGACCGAATATAAGTGGATGGCTGAGAACATGGGTATTCCGGTGTTGCAGGTGAACAATGAAGGATTGCTTACCACTGCGACTTATCGCGATAGCACACGGCTTTCTAATGTTCCACTCACGGTCACCCTCGGTCCCGACACCACGGTGATTAAAGGAGCCATAATCACCCTCTTTGCTTCGGTCACCGGGGGAGCGCCTCCTTACCGGTTTTTCTGGAACACCCTGGATACCAGCCAGGCGCTGACGGTCACGATGGATACCACTCGATCGTTCGGCGTGGTGGTCATTGACGGCTTGAATACCTTCGCTTCAGACCAGAAGCTTATTACCGTGGTATCTCCAGGGATCGAAGAGAAAAATACCAGGTTGCTCATTGTCTATCCGAATCCTTCAGAGGGCGTGATCCAGATCTCCCCTCCCGACAATTTTCGGTCTGGTGAAGTGCTGCTTTTTGATTGGAGTGGAAAAGAGATCCTGAGTCAAACCATAACTGGCCCCGCTGAACTACTTGAACTTGATTTACGGAAATTTCCTGCCGGGATGTATACACTGCACCTGATCACGGAGAAAAAACTCTATCAAGGAAAGATAATACTAATAAAGTAGTGGGAGTGGTGGAAGTGGTGAAGTGGTGATATGGTGATATGGTGCGGTGGTGCCATGGTGCCGTGGTGAAGTGGTGTCGTAGTGAAATAAATCGTAAATCGTAAATCGAAAATCGATAATGTCATTTACCGTCTACAGGAGTTCTGCCGGATCGGGGAAAACTTTTTCGCTCGTCAGGGAGTACCTGAAGATGGTGCTGAAGCATCCTCCCGGCTTCCGCCATATCCTGGCTATCACATTTACCAACAAAGCGGCCAACGAGATGAAGGAGCGGGTCATGAAAGCACTTCGCGATCTCTCCCGAAGCATGGAGATTACACCGGAAGGTTCTTCCCGGCAACTGCAGCTCAGCCTGCTGGAGGAGACCGGAATGGGGGAGGAGGAGTTATCCCGCAGGGCTGGAGAGGCGTTGTCGCTGATTCTCCATCATTACTCGGAATTCTCGATCGGAACCATCGATAGTTTTTCCCACCGGATCATCCGTGCTTTTGCACACGATTTCGGATTGCCCGTCTCCTTTGCTGTGGAGCTAGAGGCAGAAGAGCTCCTGACAGCGGCGGTAGATCTGTTGCTGGAACGGGCCGGCACCGATAAGGAGCTCACCAGGCTTCTTGTCAGTTTCCTCGAATCCCGGATGGAAGAGGATAAAGGATGGAATATAGACCGGTTGCTGGTCTCTTTTGCCACCCTGTTGATGGATGAAGAGGGAGAGGAGCAGGTGAGGAAACTATCCTCTCTGACACTGGATGATTTTCACCGGATCAGCAAACAGTTGCATGGCCGCATTCGGGAAACAGAGCAACTTTTTAAAGAGCTGGGAGAAGAGGCGCTGGAGCTGATCTACCGTCACGGGATCCCTTCCAGCGCTTTCTATTTTGGAAAAACCGGGATCCCCGGCTATTTCGAGTACCTGGTTGCGGGAAGAATGGACAAGCTGGAGCCGAATACCCGGGTTACAGCCACGATCGAAGAGGATAAATGGCTGAGCCAGAAAGCCTCTGCCA
>JADHVQ010000018.1 GCA_016783905.1 Bacteroidales bacterium
TGATCCCGATGCCTTTGTCCATGAACTTGCTGAAGGCGTGATTGGCGACCAGTACCCCGTGCCGGACCGGATGCTGAAATATCCTGAAGCGATCGTGCACGATTACCTGGTGCAGGAGATGTGCGACAACCGGCCGCCCAAAGGAAAATACGACCTCTTTGCCACCGAAGGAGGTACCGCTGCCATGTGTTACATTTTCGATTCACTGATGCAGAATTTCCTGGTCAAACGGGGAGATAAAGTGGCGCTGTTCATCCCGATATTTACTCCCTACATTGAGATCCCTGAACTCGATCGGTTTCGTTTCAAAGTGATCCATATCAATGCCACAGGAAAGACCGTGGATGGAATGCATAACTGGGAATACCCGGATGATGAACTGGATAAACTGAAAGACCCGGAGATCAAAATCGCTTACCTGGTCAACCCGAGCAACCCGCCATCCGTAGCACTGAGTCCCCGCGAACGGAAAAAGATCATCAACATCATCAAAAAAGACAATCCCAACCTGACGTTTATCACCGATGACGTCTATGGAACCTTTGTCAAGGGATTCCGTTCCCTGATGGCCGAGATCCCGCATAACACGCTGGGCGTTTACTCTTTTTCAAAATACTTCGGCTGTACCGGGTGGCGCCTTGGAGTCATCGCGCTCCATGAGAAGAATATCTATGACCGGATGATCAAAGAGCTGCCCGAAAGCAAGAAAAAAGCGCTGCATAAACGGTACCAGTCTATACACCTTCATCCGGAAAAACTAAAGTTTATCGACCGGATGGTAGCCGACAGCCGGATGGTGGCACTCAACCACACTTCCGGACTCTCCCTGCCACAGCAAACGCAGATGATGCTCTTTGCCGCTTTTGCACTCTTCGACACGAAAAATGCATACAAGCAACTTGCCACCGAGATCATTCACCACCGGCTTACATTGCTCATTGAAGGGATGGGATTCAAGGTGAAACCCAATCCCGACCGGGCCGGTTATTACGCCGAGCTTGACATCATGTTGTGGGCCGAAAAGACCTATGGAAAAGAGTTTGCCAAATTCCTGGAAGAGAACTTTGAACCGGTGGATGTCGTTTTCCGGCTGGCAGAACTTGAGTCCATCGTCCTGCTGAACGGAGGCGGCTTCGACGCCCCGGAATGGTCGATCCGCGTTTCACTGGCCAATCTTAACGACAACGCATACAGTGCCATCGCTAAAGGAATTAAAGAGATCGTGACCGAATACATTGACGACTGGAAACAATCTACATAGGTATAGAACCAAAGTTTTTCCTTATTTTAGATTTCCAAACGTCAACACGATTCTTTATGGAATGGTTACTTCACACGTTCCGCGGGCATCCGGAGCTCGCTGCCGAAATGGGCGTTGGCTCCGATCCGGAAATCACCGGTTTTGCCTCTTTTGTAGGGCCCTCCTCCCCGCGGGTTTATTACAGTTGGGGGCCCAGCTCAACTACCAGATCATGGTCGCCAAAATGAAGCGACTAACAGGAGAGGAGTAAGCCTGCCTGCTAAAATATCCGTACCTTTATATTTCGGATCGTAACGAAATCTGTCTCTGATTCATGGAAAAAGCCAGAAAATTTGGTGCGTTCGCAGGTGTCTTCACCCCATCGTTACTGACGATCCTCGGGGTGATCATGTACATGCGCCTGGGTTGGGTTGTGGGGCAGGCCGGACTGATCACAGCCCTGATGATCATTGTGCTTGCACACGTGATCTCTGTTTCAACGGGTCTCAGCATCTCCTCCATTGCCACCGACAAAAAAATCAAAGCAGGTGGGATCTACTACATCCTATCCCGCAGTTTGGGCTTACCTATCGGAGGAGCCATCGGGATTACCCTCTTTATCGGAACCGCCCTGAGCATTTCCCTCTACCTTGTTGGATTTGCTGAGAGCTTCCTTGCCATAGACGCCATCCGGAACTTTACCGGCCTGGAACAAAATGTCATGGGATTCCGGATCGTTGGTACGGTTGCCATTGTAATCCTGGTGATCATCGCTTTCATCAGTACCTCGGTAGCCATCAAAACCCAGTTCTACATCATGGGTGCGATCGGGTTGTCGCTGGTCTCTATCTTCATCGGCTTTTTTGTAAATGATGAATTTTCGTCCAGCGCCATCACTCTCTCTTACCTCAAAGACGGGATCTCTCCCGAGATCGTTTTCGCTATCTTCTTCCCGGCCGTAACCGGATTCACTGCCGGGGTGGCCATGTCGGGGGACCTGAAGGACCCCAAAAAGACCATTCCGCGTGGGACACTCGCAGCTATCGGTTGCGGTTTTATCATCTACGTCGCGCTGGCGGTTGGCTTAGCCCTGTTTGTCGACCGGGAGTTGTTACTGACTGACTACAACTTCCTGATGAAGGTGGCCTGGTTCTCACCTCTGGTGATCGCCGGCATCTGGGGAGCTACTCTATCTTCAGCGCTGGGGGGCATCCTGGGCGGCCCCCGGATCCTGCAAGCGATCTCCTCCGACCAGATCACACCGAAGATCTTTGCCCGGGGATATGGGGCTTCCAATGAACCACGAAACGCCCTGCTGCTCATCTTTCTCATCGCTGAAGCCGGCATCCTGATAGGAGAGCTGGATGTGATAGCCGGAATTGTGACCATGTTTTACCTGGCCTCATACGGTTTTATCAACATCGCCTTCTTCCTGGAGAACTGGGCCAGTACCGATTTCCGTCCCTCCTTCCGGGTGAATCGTTACATCGGCTTGATCGGCTTCATCGCCGCTTTCGGCGTGATGTTCAAGCTGGATATGCTCTCGATGTTTGCTGCCTTCATCATCATGGGTCTGCTTTACTTCTTCCTGAAACGGAAACAACTCAAATCAGATTATGGGGATGTATGGCAAAGCGTCTATTCATCGCTGGTAAGATCAGCTTTACACCGAATGAGCAAAAGCACATTAGAACAACGGAACTGGCAGCCTAACATCGTACTTTTCAGCGGCGGCACTGAGAAACGGCCTCACCTTATTGAATTCGGGAAATGCCTGGTAGGACGACACGGTGTTCTTTCCAATTTCGACCTGATTGAAAAGAAAGATGCGAAGGTACTATTTCCCAAATCCCAGGAGAATATCACTGCGGAGAAGGCGGAGACCGGGGTTTTCACCCGAAGGAAAACGGTCAGGGACCTTTACGACGGAATCGAAACTATTTCCAGTGTTTACGGTTTCTCCGGTTTTGAGCCTAATACCGTGGTGATGGGGTGGGCACGGGAGACGCAACAACCAGAACGGTTCGCCGGGATGCTGATATCTCTTTACGAACTTGACCTCAATGTGCTGCTTCTGGATTACGACAAACGGACCGGTTTCGGGAAATACAAAACGATTGATATCTGGTGGAAGGATATCAGCAACCAGGGGAACCTGGCACTGTCTCTGTGCAAACTGCTGCTGCTTTCAGATCACTGGCAAGAGGCCCGGATCCGTTTGATGATTGTCAATTCCCTGACCGAGCACCAGGATCATATCATTACTGAAGCGGAAGAGCTGCTCGATTCCCTGCGGATCAACGCCTCGGTGAAAGTAATCGATAATCACATCGAACAACAACCGTTTTACGAAATCGTGCTGGCAGAATCCCGTAATACCGACCTGGTCATCACCGGCATCCCGGAGATAGAGAAGGGGAAAGAGGCCGAATACATTGAGACTACCAACCACCTCCTTCACCAGATTGGTACTGTTCTCCTAATCAAGGCTTCATCCACATTCAAAAAACTAAACCTGAAAGTGGATACACAACAATACAAATACATCACCGAGACATCTAACGTTCAACCACTCAAAACGATGAATATCCCGTTACCAGTTGATTCGCTACCGGAAAAGATTCCGGATGAGCTGAAAGAGGCATATGCGTCATGTTCACAACTAATTCAACATTTTCACAAAGAATACATTCTTCAAGCATTCAAATTCAATAGTAATAAGGTTCTTGCCCTGGAGAAAAATATCTTCGGATCATTTCAGATCATTGAATCTGAACAGTTCCTGAACGCTCCCCGCGAAAAGCAAAGCAGACAACTCTCTTTACTGAAAACGAACCAGTTGATCTTAACGGAGAAAATTGTCCAGGAGCTACAGAAGGCAATCAATACAAACCAGCGGGAAAGGCTGAACAAGGGATTGAATTTCCTTCTTGACGGGATCAGTCAGGTAGTGCAGGATGCGCCGGTCAGGATCACCAGTAAACTTTATGCAAACCATCTCGAAGCCAATAAAGATGATACCATCTCCGCCAGGGTATATAAGCGGCTGACACGCTGGTTCAGGTCTGACAGGAAAGTAGCACAGGGAGTTCCATATGCGGTACGGTTCCAACGTCTCCTCAGGGAATACCTGCCCGAAGCATTCTACAAAAAACTGGAGGATGCTCTCAGCCAGCTCTGGCAGGTGAATGTAAGCACCATCGAAGAGTTTCACCGGTATCTGAACACCTGGCAGAGATATCTTCTTCTCTTTGAGCAACGTGACATTACTCCGGAACTGCTGGCCACTGCAAAAAAGGAGATCTCAGAATCCATTGTCAGGCTGAAGAAGCTCACTGACGATGCGGAAGAGATCCTTTCCTCGCGCCTGCTTGAAGGTGTTACAGAGCTATTCACCGGCATCAGTAAACTCATCGATTCGGGACCAGTCAACCTGAACCTCAGGCATAAGGATGACGTCTACATCAAACGTATCCAAAAAATATTTGCACTCTTTCCTGATCGATGGTCTTCAAACAGGATCCTCCTGTATAACGGAATCATCCTTTCGATCCGACTCAAATTATTTACCGGCAGGCTCCGGAAGATCATTGAACGTACCCTTGCTGAGATCAGACAGTTGACCGAAGACCGGATCATCCGGCAGACAGCGATCCTGAATACCCGTTTAGGTGAATACCTGGAAGAGCTTCAAAAAGATCCCTCCGGAGAATTTAACCTGAACGAACATGAACTGGAATGGGATGACAGGACCAATTATCAGTTGAGTCTGGACCGGATCATCGATAAATCGTTCATCGGGATAAAAACGCTGATCAACAAACTGCCTGAACAAACCGAGCTGATCTATCCGGGAGCGGTGAAGCAACCCGTTGATCTGCTCAGGGGAGAGCCTGGATCCCTCTCCGTTTCAGTCTATCAACTTGTTGATTATCACGTGCAAAGTCAGCTTTTTGAGTCGCTGCAATGGTCCCGTGAAACACTTCCGGTTGTGATCTTCACTGCCGCATCCAGGATCAGGAATTCCCTTCGTCTGGTCAGTATCGGGAACATCAATCCGGAGGCGAAAAGCAGTCTGGAAATGGTGCTGCGGGAAGATGATGTCGCGGGCATGTCGCCGGGATGGGAAGGATTCGTTACGTTTGTTTCGGAACAGCGTTTTATCGTGGAAGATGAGATGAAAAGCATCCGGGAAGCATTGAACCATCTGCAGCGGGAACTGGAATACAAGATGAACCAGACGGCTGACGAACTGACGGTGGCAGGTCTTCTTAAAACGCCTGACGTTTACAAACAGTATACCAGGAAACGGGAAACCCATAAGAAGATGTCGTTGCTCAGGAGCTCGATGCAATCGGTAAAACAGAAGTTGAACAGATTCAGTGCCGGCATCTGGTACAAGCAAAGCGACGCCTTCCTGCTGGCGAAAAAGATCAGCCGGGGGGAAGGGAAACAGCGGTCGGTTGTTGATTCCCTGCTGACATTATACGAAGGGGTAACCCCTAAAGAAGAGGCCTTAAACCGGTTGCCATTTTATTACCGCCAGCTTTTCCTGCAGAAGTACAACTTCAAATCGGAATTCTGGGTGAACCGGCAAAAAGAGATCGACCTGATGCAGAAAGCCATTGCACGGTATAAAAACGGATTCTCCGGCGGTATTCTGATCCGTGGAGAACGCAATGCAGGTAAGACCTTCTTCATTAACTACATCGCTGTCAACCTCTATCCCTCGCATCCGGTATATGCGCTCAATTCTCCCTCCGCCGGCTCCGCTGATCCGGAGGTGTTCATGAACATCCTGCGTGAAAGTACCGGTGTGGAAGGAACAGCTGATTCCATTTTCGCCACGCTGAAAGATGGTTCTCTCATTGTCATCGATGATCTTGAACTCTGGTGGGAGAAATCAGAAAGAGGAACGGCTGTGGTGGAGCTGATCGGTGAACTGATCCGCAAATACGGGCACAAATGCCTATTCATCCTGACGGTCTCCCACAACAGCTTCCAGATCATAAACCAGATCACAGGGATTGAATCCTGTTTCCTGTCGGTGGTAGACCTCCAGCCCTTTAATGCCCTCGCCATCCGGAAAGTGCTGATGTTCCGCCATCATACCAGCGGTATGGATATCCGCCGGTCAGACAAGCACAACTCCCGGCTTTCCCGAACGGCCCAGGCAAAACTCTTTGCCCGCTATTTCACCTATACAAAAGGCAATATTGGCGCTGCATTGCTTGCATGGATCGCAAACATCACCGATGTCCGGGAGAACACCCTGTTCATCCGGCAGCCACAACTCCCCGATCATACGATGCTGCAGAGACTCCCTCCCGGATTGAAGATCTACCTGTTGCAGTTCGTCCTGCATAAAAGGCTGGACCTCCCAAAATTGCAAAGGGTGACCAGGGATGCTCCTGAAGTGGTTGAAAAACAGATCCAGTTCATGAAACGTACCGGATTGATCAACGAGCGGGCAGGTCAGGTTTTTGAACTGAACCGGTACCTGTATGTGCTCATGAAAGATATCGTTCAATAATGTAATTCAATAAAAGAACCTGCCATGGAAATACCCGGACCAGACCCTGCCCATCTTTTCATCCGTTTTATCGGATGGGGTGCGGCCATCTTTCTGCTGCTCCGCCTGCTGAGGTTCCTGCTTCCCCTGTTGCTTAGCAGGAAAAAATCCGGGAAGATCCTCTTCCGAATGTTCCCGGTAGCGGAACTGGCCGTCTGGCTGATCTTTTTGTCCTGGTTCATCTTCCTCTTTTCAGAGGCAGATGAGATCTATGTATACATCGTGCTCGCTATCCTGCTGATGATGCTCTTCTGGATCTCCCGTTACTGGGTCAAAGACCTCATCGCCGGAGTGATTTTTCGTAGCTCTGCCCGCCTGAAACCAGGTGACATCCTCCATTTTGAGGATCTGAAAGGAACCATCCGAAAATTTGGTAACTATTCGGTCGAACTGGAGACACAGGACAACCAGGTGATCTTTATCCCTTACAGCAAATTAATCGATGCCGTCAATGTCAAAAGTGAGCCCACCGGACAGAGCCAGGGATATACCTTTACCCTGGTGTGTGACCATATAGAAGATCAGTCGGAGCTGATGCAGCAGATCAAAGCCACTGTCCTGACATCCCCCTGGGTGTCGGTAAACCGGATGCCGGTTATCAACCTGGAAAGCCAGGCCGATGATACTTATCATTTCGAGATCACGGTCTTCCCGATCGATAAATCCTTTGCCGGGAAAATAGAAAAACTGGTGAAGGAGAAATTTGCGGGGAAGAACATCGATAAATGACCGAAAGAGGAAGGGAGGTTACACCATTCTTAATACAATGAGCTGATTAAATTGAATCGATAAGATTGTTGGGGGCACATGGTAAAAAGACAACAACACAGCCCCCCCCTGGTGGGCTACCCACACCCCCGCAGCGGTAGCGCCAGCTTTGGAACCTTCAAGGATATAACTTCCCAGCAGCGTATGGAACATACCACATCTTGTGGGGGTCAATGGTGATGGAGTTGGCTTCCGAAACTGCCTGAAAAGCATTATACACCTCCCGATGTCGGCCAGCCAGTGGACAGCTCAGCTGAAAGTAACGCCGTAGGAATCAGAAAGATAATCGCGGCAACAACCATGTAGAAGACCTGTTGCCAGCCGGTTTCGGCCAGCATCGGCAGGTTCCTGATGCTCATGATGAACGCAAGGGTGATCATGATGAGCTTGAAAAGATTCAGGTGCGTTGATTTCTGGTTTATAATGTTTGTGTTTGTGATGTAAGAGGTTAGCCTACAACCATTGAGAGCACATAGAGGCAATAGAATATCACAAGAATAATGACCGGGAGAACGGCAAGCCAGTTTCCTTTTGTTTCCTTATCCATGGCAAGAAAATATCTCTAGTGCAAATATACTAAAATTCATCCGGTAATGTATTCAGCTCCTCATAGGTGAACACCGGGCCATCTTTGCACACATAGGTACTGCCGATATTGCAGCGGCCGCATTTTCCCAGTCCACATTGCATCTTCATCTCCAGGGTTGTGATTACATCTTTGGGGGCAAATCCAAGTTTATCGAGCGACATGAGTGTGTATTTGATCATGATCGGTGGCCCGCATGTGATGACTTTCGTGTTTTCCACCTTTGGTTTAACAACCTCTTCCAGAATCTTCGGGACCACTCCTACATGTTCTTTCCAGGTATCCTCCGGTTTATCGATGGTAAGGATCATCTGAAGTGATTCATTGTTCTTCCACTCTTCTAACTCCTCTTTGTAACAAAGATCAGCAGAAGTACGGGCTCCGTAAAGAATGGTGAAATCCGCATAATCGCTGCGGTTATCAATAGCGTACTGGATCAGTGAGCGTAATGGAGCCAGTCCGATTCCTCCCCCGACAAACAGCAGGTTTTTTCCTTTCAGGTCTTTCAGTGGGAACCAGTTTCCATAGGGTCCCCTGATTCCCACTTCATCCCCTTCATCCAGATCACGATGGATGTCGGCGGTTACAATCCCTGCACGTTTGATAGAGCAATCGAAGGCGCCTTTCCTTGTAGCCGATGAGGCAATGCAAAAGGTGCACTCTCCACTGCCAAGCAAAGAGAACTCTACAAACTGTCCGGGCATCCAGTTAAATTGCTCTGTCAATGATTCCTCCCTGAATTTCAACCGGTAGGTCCTGATATCCGGTGTCTCCTGGATGATCTTATCGATCGTACAGATCATGGGGACTAATAGTTGTTCCATATTCTTAAATAGTGAAATGGTGAAATGGTGAAAATATGTTTCATATTATTCTGCATTACTACATTGATTCATTCCTGCATTCCTGCATTCCTGCATTCTTGCATTCCTTCATTCCTGCATTGTATTTACAACCTTATTTACTACCTCAAAAATACTGATGTTTACCGGGCAGGAGATGGTGCACTTGCCGCAGCCAATGCAGAGATTCACCCCGAACCGCTCCTTGTAATAGACAAACTTATGCATAGATCGCTGGCGCCAGCGACGGTATTTCACCGGCCTGGGATTGTGCCCTCCTGCCATCAGGGTGAAATAGACGTTGTTACAGGAGTCGTAACTCTTGTACCTGACGCCTTTGTCCCTGATCTTCTCATCCGAAATTTTGAAACAGTGGCAGGTGGGGCAGACGAATGCACAGGTGTTGCAGCTGACACAGTTGGAAGAGACCTCTTCAAAAGCAGGCGAATCAAACTTGTCCTGCATCTTTTCGTTGATCTCTTTGTAATCCATCGATAACCGGAAAGATCCGGCAAATTTGTCGTACTGTTTTTTCATCTCCTCCTTTGCAGCGCCATTGGCTGCGGAGAGTCCTTTGTTATTCTCCTTCAGGAAATTTTTCCCTTTCTCCGTGCGTGCCTGAAGATAAACCTTGCCGTCACCCACATGGATCACCGCTACATCCATGGCATCCAGGTTTTCCACATCGTAATCGAGGGAGGTACAGAAACAATGGGTTACTGCCTGATCACAACGGGGAGAGATGAGGATGGTGTTCTCCCGTCTTTTCTCATAATCGGTATCGATGTAGTCCCATTTGTAAACAGCATCCAATACCTGAAGTCCCCGTGCATCGCAATGCTTGACACCCAGTACGACCCGTTTCCCGGCCAGCGGATCCTCCGTGGTATCGCTGAGCTCCGTTCCCTCGCTGGTGGCTGTGTATTTCATCACCTTCGCCGACTTGGGAAAAAAGAGGGATTTTACACTCATCGTTTGCGGAATCGGAGAATCCGGATCGCATCCGGCAAGCGAATCCACTTTTTTGAAATCGTACTTGCCAAATTTCTCTACCGGCGCATAGGTCTCATGCGCGTTGATGATCGCCTCATAAAACGCCTGGAGTCCGGCTGAATCAGTACTGTATGTTGTCAGGTTCATCGTTCAGAAATGCATTACATGATAAAATCGTCAGGGTCACTCATACTGTATTTGTAAAAGGCTCCCCGGTCGCCTTCAATCATCCCGGCCTGGTGTTCCTGGAAGTTTTCGTAGACCACTTTCTCATTCTGCTTATGCAACAGGTGCAGAGGCAAGTGACTGGGGCAGGCTTTTTCGCAGTTGCGGCAATCCACACAACGCCCGGCCAGGTGCAGCGACCAGGTCATCAGTGCATGGAATGCGCTGGAGGTGGTGTTGGCGCCATGATAGAGCGTAGAGGTCTCCTGGTCTATGCAACACTTGTCACAGTAACAGAGCGGACAGGAGTGACGGCAGGCGTTGCAGCGGATGCAGTTTTCGAACACCTCTTCAAAGTATGTCAACCGTTCGGTCAGTTCCTTCCCATCCAATTCGCGGATGTCGGCATTCACCTGGTACTCCCGCTTTCCTGATGGTGTCCCCAGCATCTCGTCAAACACAACCGAATCGGGCATTACGCATTCAAGGCAGTTCTGTGCCTTTTGACCGGCCTCATCCACCACCCCTTCACAGGCAATCCCGACGATGTAGAGGTTTTCCCGTTTTACCTGGTTCTCAGTGAGCATCAGGTTCAGGGCGCGACTGTCGCACCCCTTGACCACCAATCCAACCCGTTTATTGCGGGTATGCTCGTACTTCAGGTAGTTGGTGAGATTAAAAACCGATTTTTCGGTAAAAACGAGTTGATCCACATCCTGGTAGTGATGGATCAGCACCGGTACCTGGTTTTCATCAAAGCCCGAATTGCGGTAACCGATGAATACATCGATCTTCTCCTCAGAGAAGAGCTTACCCGCAATCTCCTTAATTTGCTTTGTATAGTCCATGTTTATTAGCTATTTTCCTTTTTGTAGAGACGCAGTGGCCCCAGTTTTTTGATATCCTCCGTAACCTTGGCAACCACGTTGGCGAATTTCTGTCCCTCGGCTGCCGATACCCACGAGAACTGGACACGATCCTCATGATAACCCACGAAATTCAACAGTTTCTTGGTGACCAGGAACCGGCGGCGGGCATAGTAATTCCCGGAGATGTAGTGGCAGTCCCCGGGATGGCAACCCGATACCAGGACCCCGTCGGCTGTGGTTTGCAACGATTTAATGATGAACCATGGGTCCACGCGGCTTGAACAGGGAATCCGGATGATCCGGATGTTAGGCGGATACTGGATCCGGCTGGTCCCTGTCAGGTCAGAACCTGCGTAGGAACACCAGTTGCAGAGGATCCCCATGATCACAGGCTGCCAGTCGGGCGGAGCCTCCAGGTGGGGTTTCTCGATGCTGACAATTTTCTCTATTACTTCTGTTTCCATCAGATGGCAACTATCTCGTTAATGATTTGCATATCGGTAAATCCGGCCAGGTCGATGGCCATGCTGCGGCAGATGGCTACACAGGATCCACAACCCTGGCATACGCCTTCGTTGATCTTGGCAACCGTTCGAAGCTCCTTGAATCCATATCCCAACGGGATCTCTTCGGTTACAATAGCCTGGTAAGGGCATACGTTGACACAGTTCTGGCAGCCGGTACAGAACTCGTTGTTGACATGGGCGATCATCGGATCCTTTTTCATGGTATCCCCGGCAAAGAGCCCGCACACCTTCGCAGCGGTGGCTGAAGCCTGTGCAACCGAATCAGGGATGTCCTTCGGAGCCTGGGTACAACCTGCCAGGAATATGCCGGCTTTGGCCGTTTCCACCGGACGGAGTTTCGGGTGGGCTTCGGAGAGGAATCCATATTTGTCGTAAGAGATCCCTAGCAATCGCGCCAGGTCGGGATTGTCTTTGTAAGGATATATAGCGGTGGCCAGAACCACCAGGTCAGCCTCCACTTCAACCACTTGTCCGATCTGAGCATCCTCTCCCTGCACCATCAGCTTATCTCCCTTCTTGTAAATCTTCGATGCCCTGCCCCGGAGATAGGTAGCACCGGTTTCAACCTGGGCCCGTTTCACAAACTCTTCATACCCTTTTCCTGCTGCTCGTATATCCATGTAGAAGACATACGCATGCGAGTCTTGCACTTTGTGATGCAGCAGGAGGGTATGCTTGGCAGTATACATGCAGCAGATCTTGGAGCAATATTCGATCCCCTTGGCCTCGTCGCGGGAGCCCACGCATTGGATAAAAACAACGTTTTTGGGCACCTTTCCGTCTGAGGGGCGAACCGGCACGCCACCGGTAGGACCGTTGGCAGAGACCATCCGTTCAAACTCCAGCGAGTTGATGATGTCTTTAAACCGGCCTACGCCATACTCTTCGTATGGTTTCGGGTCCCAGAGATCGTATCCCGTAGCCACCACCACGGCGCCGATTTCCCGTTCCACAATTTCATCCTGCATGGTGTAATCGATCGAACCCTTTTCACACACCTTGGCACAGATCCCGCACTTGCCCTTGATCAGCATAGTACAATGTTCGGCATCAATGACCGGTTTGTTGGGAACGGCTTGCGGGAAGGGGCTATAGATCGCTTTCCGCTTGTCGATGCCCATGTTGAATTCGTTGGGAACCTTTACCGGGCATTTCAGCCAGCAGGCGCCACAACCGGTACAGGTATCGAAGTTGACGTAAGAGGCTTTCCGTTTGATCTTTGCCTTGTAATTCCCCACATAGCCATCCAGTTCTATTACTTCAGAATAGGGTAGCAATTCAATGAATGGATGGCTGGCCACATCCACCATTTTTGGAGTAAGAATACACTGGGAACAGTCGAGTGTGGGGAAGGTCTCATCTAGCTGGGCCATCTTTCCTCCGATGGATGGACTCTTTTCCACAAGCACCACAGGGATCCGGGCATCGGCTATGTCGAGGGCAGCTTGAATGCCGGCAATCCCCCCTCCTATCACAAGAGCCCGTTTGGTAACCGGAACCGAAATCTCGTGTAGCTGTTCATTGGCGATCGATTTGGCTACCGCCATCCTGATCAGGTCACTTGATTTCCCGGTGGCTGCTTTTTTATTTTTCTGATGAACCCAGGAGGAGTGCTCCCGGATGTTTGCTACCTCCAGTAAATAGGGATTCATCCCTGCATCGGAGAGTGCTTTCCGGAAGGTCTTCTCATGCATACGGGGGGAGCAGGCGGCCACGACCACTGATGTCAGCCTTTGTTGTACAATGGCATCCCGAATCATCTGCTGGCCTGGATCGGAGCACACGTATTTGTAATCTATGGCATATTTGACCTCTTTGATCTTTTTTGCCTCTTCCACTACAGCCGGAACATCAACAAAGTCCCCGATGTTTGCACCGCAAAAACAAACAAAAACACCTACACGAGCCATTATTCTACCTCACTTTCTGCTGTGACAGCTTTTTTGGGTTTTTTCTTCTCTTCAGGAGTTTCAATCTCTTCCCCGATGTGAGCCAGTGCCGGTTCAATCGGGATGATATGTTTCGCGGGCATCAAATCCTTCATAGGATATCCGAATGCCAGCGCCATCAGTTGGGTGATATAAAGGATCGGGATCTCATATTTTTTACCTGCTCTCTTTTCAATATCCGGCTGCCGCATGTCGAGGTTCGACTGACACAGTGGGCAGGCTACAACAATTGCATGTGCTCCGCTCTCTTTGGCCATCTCCAGGATGGTTCCGCTGAGTGACAGGACGATTTCCGTGTCGCTGATGGAGAAGGAAGCTCCGCAACATTCGGTTTTGAAATCGAAAGCGGTGGGTGTGGCGCCAAGCGCTTCCATGATCCGGTCCATCGACATCGGATATTCCGGTGAATCAAACTGGGTGACGTTTTTCGGGCGGGTCAGCAGGCATCCATAATAGCAGGCGATTTTCAGCCCTTTCAACGGATAGGTTACCTTTTCGGCAATGGCATCTGTTCCGATGTCCTCATAGAAAAACTGAAGCATTGATTTCACATCCACATCGCCATGGTATTCGCCCTCTTCCACGATGGTGGAGTTGATCTTTTTAGCCAGTTCCGGATGGCTGTCCATCTCCACCTTGGTGCTTTTCATCCGTGAATAACAGGAAGCACATGCAATGCCCATCGTTTTATTGGGCAACCGCTCAGCCAGCACCAGGTTTCTCAAGGGGAGCGCCAGAGCAAAATTCTCGGTCATCACATGGGCAGAGGTGGCGCCGCAACAGTTCCAGTCGGGCAACTCCTCCATTTCCACATCCAGGGATTTCATCACCAGTTTCAGGGTACTATCGAACTCTTCACTGGTCCCGTGTGCCGAGCAACCCGGAAAATAGGTCAGTTTTGTCATGGTTCGGATTATTTGGTCTTTTCCAGTTTTTCAGCCATCCTGAACATGCGCTGGATGGCCTTCGCACTCTTCACCTTCTCATGCCCCAGGGGGATCTTTCCTTTGAGCAGGGCTTTGGGAGCCAGGTGCATATCCTTGAACAGGTTCCGGGTCCGGATATTGAATTCGGCCATCATGCGAAGCTCGTAATTGCGGCCATAATGTTTGATCATATCCAGGAATATCTCATGGAATATCCGGATTTGTTTCACTTTCGGATTGTCTGAATTTACATTCTCTTCGATGGCCAGGTGGCGGATCGCCTCCATCACCCGGGGAATATCTATTTCACGCGGACATCTTCCGGAACAGGCAGCACAGGTCAGGCAAAACCACATGGAGTTGGCCATGTAAGTCTCTTCTTTCATTCCCAGCTTTACCATCTGCATGATCTCACGGGGGGGAAAGTCCATGAAATCGCTGACCGGGCAGGTAGAGACACATTTGCCGCATTGGTAACATTCCAGGATGTTGCTCCCGCTTTTCCTGTTAACAGCTGTGAGGAATTTATTCTCAATTTGTTGTCCAAGAGCGATCATAAATGCTTTATATGTCAATTGTTAGTAAAATAACAGGCTAAAATTAACAAAAGTTTCGTTTGGAATATTTCCAAATTAAAAAGGCCATCTCACGTTGAGACAGCCTCTTTTTCCAGTAGGGACGCCGCATGTAGAGATACCGCATGGGGACGCCCTACGTAGGGACCACCCATGGGTCGTCCCTACTGGAGCGTAAATTTGATCGGCAGGTTATAGGATACCCGTACCGGGATCCCTCGTTGTTTTCCGGGGGTCCATCTGGGCATGCTCTTCACAACCCGGACAGCCTCTTCGTCACAACCTCCTCCGATTCCGCGAAGGACCTTCACTTTACTGACCGAGCCGTTGGTTTCCACCACAAAGTTCACAAATACCCTTCCCTGGATGCCAAGCTCTTTGGCTTCCTCAGGGTACTTGATGCTCTCGCTGAGGAATTTATAAAGAGCGGCTTCTCCACCGGGGAATAGAGGATTCTCCTCTACTACAGTGAAAATCTCAGCTTCTTTGGGTTGTTCGATAACTTGTGGTTTATCTTCCACGATCCCAAAACCGGGTTCTTCGGAAGGTACCTCTGTGTTCACTTTTTCAGCCAGCAGATCCTGCTTACCAAAATCTGACTCTACGGCTGTATCTTCAACAACTACCGGTGCTGTAAACTTCACCTTTTCCTGAAGTGCTTCAGGAGGAGGAGGAGGAGGAGGAGGAGGAGGAGGTTCATCCTGCGGTATATCCAGCATCTCTGCTCCTACACTCATCTCTTCCTTCAAAATCCTTCCTTTGGTAACAACCGCAGTGATGATGGGATAGGCCACCACGCCAGCCATAACCAGCATGGCAACGATCATAGAGATAATGATATACTTTTTATACTTCTTCCGAAGCATGTACGCTCCATAGGCCTTGTTTCGATTCTTAAAGACCATTTCCTCAAGGGATTCTACAGGTTCGTGTTTTACTGTCATAGTCCTCTGGTTTATAAAATGAAACGAAACCTACTTTACTTGTACCTTAATTTTAGGATATTCCGTGAGCGGAGTGCCGGCTTTTGCAGCATGGATCATCATCACCTCCACCTGGCCGATATCCACAACAGCATAGCTGGCAATGTTGCAGATCGCCATCTCGTCGATGATGTTGACAATATCCCTGTATTTAGCTGCTGTATCCGCTTTGATCAGTACGATAGGTCCCAGTTTATCATCCAATTTCATCTGTTTGATTGTATTGTCAAAGGTCGAATCAGCAACGATGATCTCACCGGTTAACCGTTTATCCCGGTATTCTGTGATCTTAGTAAAGAGATCCCGGTTCCGGTTAAGTAACATTTTCCGTATGCCATCTTTACTGAAATCACTTATTATCAGCCGGGGCATGGGTTTATCAGGAGAGGGCTGGCCTTTGTAATAAAAGACCTCATCATTCCCTGCAAGCAGAATGTTCAGGGTTCGTTCTGCAGAGATCTTAGGCTGGGATTTTTCCTCCTGATTATCCTTTTCAGGCATGGTGATCACCATCACCTTTGGCTTGGCGAAGGCAGTGGTAAGCATGAAAAAGGTAATGAGCAAACACATGAGGTCGACCATCGGAGTCATGTCAATCTCGGTTGGGTGCTTTTTCGCCCTCTTCTTTTTGCTTCCCTTCTTTCCGCCTTGATCTTGGGTTTGTATCTGAGCCATATCAGTTGCTTTTATCTATGAAATCTCACTATCCAATTATTTTTCCGGAGGAAGGTCTTCCAACCCGACCTTCTCCGAAACCATGTTGGTTATGAGATTGAACTTATTAACTTTATTATCCTGCAGCAGGTCCATGATCTCCTTCACAACCATGTAGTTGGCGTCGGCATCTCCTTTGATGGCCACTTCAGCCCGGGGATTCACGATACGGGAATATAGGACCCAGTAGCCGAGTTGGTTGTCGACCGAATCGTATGGCATTCCTACCTGGAGCAATTCCCGCTTTTCCGCATTTTCTGCATGTATCCATTTCTTCAGGTCTTTCAGTGGCATTCCGAATCCTGAGAGGCGACCGAAGAGATCATACTCTTCGGGGGTGAATGTCATCTCATACCGCTCTGCCATCTTCTTCAGGATCTGTTCCCGATACTTGGTGGTTGAATCTATCCCGTTATCGACATTGAAAAACACCTTTCCTTCCTTATCAATGAAGATTGTCATGAGGTTAAAATCGGGCGCCTGTTTCTCTGAAATGGAATTGGGGCTATCGATCATGGCAGCTTCCTGAGGGCGGAATGAGGCGGTCAACACGAAAAAGACAAGCAACAGCGAAAAGAGGTCCACCATAGGCGTCATGTCTATGCGTGGCGTACTGACTGGGGGTTTTATCTTAGGCATTTACTTCCATTTTTAATGATGAATAACAGATCAAACGTACAAACGTCTGAAGTCAACCGAGCTCTTTACTTGGTTGAAGCAGCAAAGGTCTGTATCAGGCTGAATCCGGCTTCATCAATCTTGTAGGTGAAGTTGTCGATTATCGTGGAGAAGTAGTTATAGAAGATCACAGCCAGCAATGAACCGATGATACCGAATGCGGTATTGATCAGCGCCTCGGAGATACCGGTAGCAAGTGCAAGGGCATCGGGAGCGCCGGCGGTTGCCAATGCACCGAAAGCCCGGATCATCCCGAGTACGGTACCGAACAAACCGAGTAATACGGAGGAGGTGGCGATGGTTGACAGGATAACGAGGTTGCGGGAAAGGATCGGCAGCTCCAGCGCTGTGGCCTCTTCAAATTCCTTCTGCAGGGCCACAAGCTTCTGGTCTTTTTCCAATGTCCGGTCCTCCTTCAGGGACTTATAACGCAGCAAACCTGCTCTCATCACGTTAGCCAGAGATCCTCTTTGCTGGTCACAGGCATCAACGGCATCATCGATCTGGTTGGCATCCATGAAGTCCTGCAATTTTTTCACAAATACATTGATTCTTCCTTTCCCTTTGGCACGGGTAAGAGTAATCCATCGCTCAACGGAGAAGATCAACAGTATCAGGTTGATGGAAATCAGAAAAGGTACAACCCATCCACCCTTATACACCATACCCAGATAGTTGCCTGGCAACGGATGGCCTGCCGGGTTTCCGCCTTCGAAGTTGATAGGGTTCCCCATAATAAACAGGTATATCAGAACCGCAATTACAAATGCCACGATAAAGGCACCTGTTGTGAAAACAGATCTTAAAGCGTCACCTAATCCTGCTCCGTCTTGTTTATTCTTCTTGCTCATTTTTGAAATTTTAAGTTGATAAATTATTGATTACTTGATTTCTTTCAATGGCTAAATGAACGGCAAATTTATAAAAAAAAAATAGAATGCAAACAGATTATTTGACCACCCGCTTAAGTGCTTCGACCATCTGTTTGGCTTTTTCATTTTCCGGATCAATGGCCAGTACATCGTAGTTATATTTCAGTGATTCCCTGGCAAGATCCAGGTTCTTTTTATCGAGGACGTACTGGTGATAGTAAAAGTAGGCCAAATAATAATAAGCTTCCAGACGTTGCTTGTGGTATTTCACCGTGTCTTCCTTGGTGATTTCCAGGATCTGTTCATAAACCGGCTTGGCAAGTCCTTCATCACTCTCCGGATCAAGGTTGAAGAGGGTTCTTGCCCACCAGGTAAACCCGGGGATATAGGTTGGTTGCTCCAGGGTGAACCGTTCAAACATGACAGCTGCATTGGCATAGTCCTGGATATTGTAATACGCTTTTGCCCAGTTGTAAACATCCAGCACATTGGCTTCACCGACGGAATCCTTAAGTGTGTAAATCCGGATAGCATTGTTATAATCTTTGTACTTGATGTAGCTCATTGCCACCTCTGAGAGGAGATCAACTTTTGAGCTGTCAAGCTCCCATGCTTCGTACAAAACGATAGCAGCCAAAGAGTCCTTATCATTCCTGGAAAGTAACCGGCCGTAATAGGTAACATCCGTGGTGCGGATCTTATCCTGAGGGGAGCGGTCAAAGAATTTCTCAATGGCTTTCAGCCCCTTCTCGAACTCCTCATTCTCATATAAGGCGTAAGCCCGGGCTCGATAGAGATCAATGATGTTAGTATCCATTTTGAGTACCGCATTGATCTCGGTAATGGCCTCAGGATAGTCCTGCAACTCCATCAGGGTGTTGATGAACTGGAGTCGGGCCGGAATGTTGCCGGCAGAGAGTTCAAGGAATTTCTTGAACATCTTTTTTACTTCAGAATATCTTCCTGCTTTGTAGAGCAAGAAGCCAAGCTCGCGGTATGCCGGAGCAAAGGTTGAATCAATTTTCACTCCCTCTTCGTATAAGTTGAGAGCCATCTGGTACTGCTTGGCCCTCATCCAGAGTTGTCCTATCCGTAGCTTGGCCATCGAGGAGTTGGGGTTGAGGGATTGGACGATGTTGTAGTTGGCGATGGCGTTGGATCCGTCATTCAGCAAGGAAATATAGGCATCTCCCCGTACGAGATAGAGCTCGATATCCCGCGGGTTTTTATTTTCAGCTTCCCGGAGGTAGGTGAAGATCTGCGCGGTATCCTTCACATTTGCCTGCACAAACGCATCCGCCATCTTCACCAGTGAACGGGCATGCCGCTCCGGTGACATCTCGATTTTGTTCTTTCTGGTAGGCAAGAGAGAATAGGCTTTATCAAGATACTGCTGCGCCTCCCCGAGCTTGCCCTTGAGCATAGCCACCTCTGCCAGGCCGGCATAGTTGATAGGACTGGTAGGTTCCTGCTGAACCCCTTTGGTGAAAAGAGACTGGGCCTGGTCCGTCAACTCCTGCAGGGAGGCATTGAGGGTGTCGGCAAAATAGCGCTTCAAGTAATTATCGCCATAATAGAAATAGACATCCCCGTCAGAAGGGTTCTCCGCCAGGATAGAGCTGAATAGTTTGTCTGCAGCATTAAACTGCTCACTGCGGGTAAGTTTGATGGCATCGGCAAGGTCCTGGGATTGAGCCGTCCGGATGAATGGAGTCATAACCAGGAAGAGAGCCAGGATACCATATCTCTTAGCAACGCATATCATACCTATATCTCCTAATCGTTTAGTTTTTGATTTCCACAATTCTGATGGGTTGGGTAGCCGGAACAAGTCCTGAGTGCAGAATAATGAGCTGACCATTGGGGCCGGCAATGTAGGCAGAAAGCCCGAATGCCAGGCCGCTGTAAGTTTGACGGTTAATGCAATAGACTCCGCGGATAAACGGATATAGCCCCTCGGCAATGTAAGCCTGGTAAGGCCGGTAATAATTAGCAGAAGGGTCGTTATTTCCAGGAGAACTGATCCCGACCACTTTGATCCGGTTCAGGAAGTTGTTTGATACCGAATCACGCTTATCACTCACCCAGTTGACGCTTATCACTCCTACGGCACTTTTATTATGTTCCACGTAATTGATCACCTCGTTGTTGGATTGTACAGCATAACAAATCGCCGGAAGGCTGTCGAGCTCGAACTTCTCCTTAAAATACCTTGGATTTCCTGATTTGTAATGGTCGAACACCACGCTGATCTCTCCCAGTTTGGAGGAGGGATTGATCTGGTTCCACCGGGTGATCTTTCCTGTGAAGATATCCCTGATCCGGTCGTATGGAATCTTCTGATCTGGATTTTCATTGTTCACAATCAGAGCTACAGCATCATATGCAATGAGAGTGGTTTTGGGTACGATCTGCTGGGCGGTCAGGATCTCATTTTCCCGCTGGGTCAGTTTCCGGTTTACCACAATCAGGGGAGCACTGTCGTTCATGAAGTATTCAAATACCTCTGTCTCCGTGCTGTAAATGGTGTCAAACTTCGCATACTTATATATGGCTTCAAAGGTATGGATCTCAGACTCCATAACCAAGCGGTAGGAGTCATCCATGGCTACCTTGATGGTTCCCCGCGTTGGAGTGTCCAGCTGTTTCAACGGATCTCCCCCACAACCCATCAGGAATAATACGCAAACAACTCCCATAACGGAGAGTAAGTTCCATCCGGTAAAACGATTTTTCATAAGGTGACTTTTGCTTAAACTACTGGCATTCTTAATCAAGGAGGACAAAGATATGAATTTTCTTGTTTGAACAGCCAAATTTTTCCGGATGAAATTCCGGAAAATGGCTTCGGTCAGCTATCTTCATGATCACGCCGTTTCCGTTTGGTCAACACACGGGCAATCCTGAAGAGACCATAGAGGTAGAGAAACACGGAGAAAACCACGCGTATCTCAATGCTAAGATAAGAAAATGAGGGGCTTACAAGTAAAAAGGTGGCCAGCACAAAGAATCCCAATGATATCAGGATAGAGAAATAGATGTTGAACTTTTCCATGGAAGATTAACGAAGAACCTGCCAGTAAGGTATCCCGGTATCGGCTTTTTTTTGCTCCCAGTATGCGGGCGTTACCACCTTACCATCTCTTCTGAAAAGCTTTTGCTGGTAAACAACGACCGTGGGATTGAATAGGATATCTGTTACTCCGATAACAAATGTTTCGAGGAGATTCCCCTCTTTATCTTTTTCCTGTTCACTCTTCACTTCATAGCCATTATAGGTGAGGAGGTCCGTCAGAAAATCCATCCGTTCCCTGGTGATTCCGCTCTCCACCACCGTGCACCTGATGCCGTCGATCTCGGCTACGTTATGTTTTCCTTTTAATGCCATAGTTAGAGGTGTTTTCCGGTTCTTAGTAGATGCCGAAGGTAAACTGATTGATGAATTCATAAACAGGGCTGTAAATGCCAATGATGACCAAACCTGCTACGCAGATTGCCAGGCCCAGGCGGGAATAGCCGTCACTCTTAAAATATTCGATCGGCTTGTCGCTCCGGTTCAGGAACATCGCTTTAACAACCAGGAGGTAGTAGTAGAGAGCGATGATCGTATTCAGCACAGCAATCAGCACCAGAATATAGAGCCCTTGTTGGGCAGCAGCCGTGAAGAGGAAGAATTTGCCGAAGAATCCTGCCACCGGCGGGATCCCGGCCAGGGAGAAAAGAGCCAGCATCATGGTGAGACTCAGTTTGGGATTGGTCCGGTAGAGCCCGTCGTAATCATCGATGTTCTCTTTCCCGGTGCGGTTGGAAATTACCGCTACCACACCGAATGCTCCCAGGTTCGAGAAAATATAAACCAGAACAAAGTAAATTACAGTGGTCATCCCGAGCTGACTTTGTCCAATGATTCCAAGGAAGATAAAACCTGCCTGGGCGATGGAGGAAAAAGCGAGGAACCTTTTGAGATTCTGTTGGCGTAGGGCAAATAGGTTCCCGATGGTCATCGTCAGGATGGAGGTCACGTAGATCACATCCTTCCACATGATGGTGATTTTCGAAAATACTGTAAATAACAGGATAGTGAAGATCATCACGGCTGCTCCCTTGGATATCACCGAAAGATAAGAGGTGATATTCACAGGTGCTCCTTCGTAAACATCGGCCGTCCAGAGATGGAATGGGACAATGGAAATTTTGAAAGCCATACCGGCAAAAAAGAAGATAAATGCCAGGATCTGAAGAGGAGCGCCGTTGATGCCGTTCACTACCTCATCAAAATAGAGGGTGCCTACCGTACCATAGATCATGGAGAGACCATACAGCAGGATCCCGGAGGAGAGGGCTGAGATAAAGATCAACTTCACCCCGGCTTCAGCTGATTTTTCCTTGAACCGTTCGAAAGCCGCCAGTGCTGCCAGTGGGATCGTGGCCAGTTCAAGTCCGAGGTAGAACATCAGGAAATCACCAGAGGAGAGCATGTACTCCATCCCGATCAGGGTAGATAACAGCAACAGGAAATACTCACTGATTTTCTCCTTGTTCTCCTCTTTTTTCAACCAATCGACTGACTGCAAGAAAACGATGAACACCCCGATGGTAATGATGTTTTTCATCATCAGGGTCAGGGGTGTGGTCACGTACATTCCGCCAAACAGGCTTCCGGTGGGCCCTGGGATAAAACCAAGGATCATCACCGCACCAAAAAGGATGAGTGCGGGGAGAATGATCTTTCGCTTCCGGTCGGCCGGCAGGAATATCTCAACCAATAAAAGAATCACCGTGATCAGCACCAGCAGTAATTCATGTCTCATGATCAGCATCAGCATGTCGTCTGAATTTTATATCGTCTTATACTCTTTATTTTCGTTCGATTAATTCATGCCCGGGAGCAACTTTTCGATCATTGGCCCCAGTCCGTTGGTAATCATATTGGATAACCACAAGGGTGCGATACCGATGGCCGTGATCCCGAAGATCAGGGTTCCAACACTCATCCTGTCATACCATTTGGCATCGGTTATCAGCTCATACTCTTCCTTGTTGATCTTTCCGTATAACATCATGGCGACAACCCGCAGGATATAAACAGCCGTCACAACGATGGAGGAGGCTGCAATGATGGTGGCCACCCGGTGGAAGGTATCTGCATGCTGGAAAGCGCCGACGAAGATGGTCATCTCAGCCACAAAGCCACTGAATCCCGGAAGTCCGAGGGAGGCCAAACCGGCAATGACATAAGCCACCGCCAGGAAGGGCATCACCTTCATCAGGCCGCTCATCTCGTTGATATATCTTGTATGGGTACGTCCATAGATCATCCCGATCAGGGCAAAGAAGAGGGCTGTCATAATTCCGTGTGAGATCATCTGCATGATCGCACCATTCATGGCCGTTTCGTTGAACATCAGGATGGCGAAAAGGACCAGACCGCAATGGCTCACGGAGGAGTATGCATTGATGTATTTGAGGTCTTTCTGCCAGATGGCTCCCAGCGCTCCGTAGATGACACTGATGGTGGTCAGGATCAGGAAGATCCAGGCCAGCTCATGAGCGGCTGCCGGAAGCAGGAAAACGGCGACCCGGTAACATCCGTATCCCCCCAGTTTCATCAGCACACCGGCGTGAAGCATCGAAACGGCTGTGGGAGCCGAAGCATGACCATCGGGCGACCAGGTATGGAACGGAAACAAAGCTCCGAGCACTCCGAACCCGATAAACAGGAAGGGGAAGAAGAAAAGTTGGGTGTTCAGTGGAATATTCACCTTCGCAATCTCAGGGATTTCGAATGTAAGCGGACCGCCGGCCGGGTTGGAGTTGAAGTAGAGACCCAGCATTCCAACCAGGATCAACGCCGAACCTCCCATCAACATCAGGGTCAGCTTCATCGCGCTGTAATGCCTCGGACCGGTTCCCCAGATCCCGATCAGCAGGTACATGGGGATTACCGCAACCTCGTAAAAGAGGAACATGGTAAAGAGGTCCAGCGAGATGAAAAATCCAAATACCCCTGATGACAGAAGAATCAGCGAGGTGAAAAACTCTCGCGGGAGGTCATCAACATCCCAGGAGGCAAAAATCCCTGCAAAAATCACCATGGAGGTCAGGCCAATCATGGCAACCGAAATCCCGTCGACACCAATATAGAAATGGATGTTGAGGGTTTCATACCAGACATAATTGCTGGCAAAGAGGAACTCTGCCGTGTTTCCGGCATGCCGTTCGGCCAGGAACCATAGGATGATGATGGCTGAAGTGATCAGCTGAAATGTCATCCCGATGGCAGAAACAACACGCACCTGCTTATTGTCCCTGGTAAACAGGATCCCGATGATGGTCAGGATCGGAATAATGATCAATAACAGAAGTATATTCATTCGTCAGCCGTTTATTAGGTCCATAAATAAATGAATACCAGGGCGAGAATCACCGCTCCGGAGACAAATACAAGTGCGTATTGTTGCAATTGTCCCGACTGAAATCCCTTGATCCTGTCAGAGGCCTGGTTGGTAACATAAGAGATGCCGTTCATGGAGCCGTCGACAATGTGGCGGTCGAACCATGCGATCGGTTTGGAAATATGATCAAAGATGATCTTTTGTGTAATGAACAGGTAGAGCTCATCGACATAGAATTTATGATAAGCCGCCCTGTAGAACCCATGCAAGGCGTGAGCAATTTTGCCGGGGATACCGGTTGGTTTGAGATACATGACCCAGGCTACCCCTATGCCAACTAATGCGATGACAATAGAGGGGATAGCGATGATCCATTCGGTGTGAAGTTCAAATATATGCCTGTCGGATGTAACCAGGTGTGAGAATGGGATAAACCCGGCAAACATCGCTCCGAAGGCCAGGAAGATCAGTGGTATCGTCATCGATTTTGGCGCCTCATGCGGAGCATGATGATAATCCTGTTTCTTTCCCCAGAATATACCAAAGTAAAGCCGGAACATATAAAATGCTGTCAGGCCGGCTACCACGTATTCAATGAGGAAAAGTGCGGTGTCGTGATGGTAAGCGGCCACCAGGATCTCATCTTTGCTGAAGAACCCTGAAAAGGGAGGGATCCCGGCAATGGCCAGGCAAGCAATTAAAAAGGTAATGTGCGTGATCGGCAGGTATTTCCGCAGTCCTCCCATTTCATGCAGGTAATTGCTGTGAACGGCATGGATGATGGCCCCGGCACAGAGGAAGAGAAGCGCTTTAAAGAAAGCGTGGGTAAAGAGGTGGAACATCGACGCCATGTATCCCAAACCTTCATGTCCTCCCATACCCGAAACTCCCAGCGCACACATCATATATCCGATCTGGGACATCGTAGAGTAGGCGAGCACACGCTTGATATCGTATTGAGTACAGGCGATGATCGCCGCAAAAAGGGAAGAGAAGGCCCCTACCCAGGCTACGAGCTGTAACGCTATAGGCACGGTAATATAGATCGGGAACAAACGGGCAACCAGGTAAACACCTGCAACAACCATGGTGGCGGCGTGGATCAGTGCTGAAACCGGAGTTGGGCCCTCCATGGCATCGGGCAACCAGATGTGGAGCGGGAACATGGCCGATTTTCCGGCTCCGCCCATGAAGATCAGGATCATCGCCCAGGTGAGGACTGACATGCCGATAAACGTAGCCGCCGGAGGGGTACCAATCGCCGGCCCGGTGGGGCTGGTCAGTGTCAGAAAGTCAAAGGTGCCGCAATAGTAAGAAAGAAGCAGGATCCCGATCAGGAATCCCAGGTCGGCGAAACGGGTAACGATAAACGCTTTTTTGGAGGCGGCAACCGCGGTGTCTCTCGTATAATAGAACCCTATCAGCAGGTAGGAGGAGACCCCTACCAGCTCCCAGAATATATACATCTGGAAGATGTTGGTGGCAACCACCAGCCCCAGCATGGCAAAGGTAAAGAGAGAGAGGAAGGCATAGTACCGCTCAAAGCCCTTTTCGCCTTTCAGGTACCCTGTGGAGTAAATGTGAGCCATCAGCGATACGGTGGTAACGACGATCAGCATCATGACCGAAATGGGATCAATAAACACACCCATGTCAATATGCAGCGTGTCTGTAAACCGTAGCCATAGGGTGTTATACCCTATAATCTGCTGGTATACATCATCCACCCTCCCAACAACAAAGAAATATTTGTATGCCGTATAGATGGATAGGATCCAGGAAATAAAGAGACCTGCAGACCCAACGATCCCGGAAACTGCAGGCTTGAATTTATTACCCAAGAAACCGATCAGGATGAAGAGGAAGAACGGTATCAGGACGATCCAGATGGTGTAAGAGAAGTCAAACATAAGTTTTTATTTATGACCCCTCCCCTGCACCCCTCCCCTTGAGGGGAGGGGCCGGGGGTGGGGTAATTAATACTTCATCTCATCCATCTTCTCTACATCGATGTTGACAATGCGACGGTAGATGTTGATGATGATGGCGATTGCCACGGAAGCCTCAGCGGCAGCCACAGCGATGATGAAGATGGTAAAAAACATCCCTTCCATGTGCTCTGGAAAGAGGATCTTGTTGAATGCCACAAAATTGATACAGACCGAGTTCAGGATCAACTCTATCGACATGAGCATGGTGATCAGATTCTTTCTCACCAGGAATCCATACACCCCCACGAAAAACATGACGGTGGAGAGGATTAAAAACCAGGATAATGGAACTCCTTCAAACATAGGTTGGTACTTTAGCTGTTAATCTTTACGTTTCTTGGCCAGGACGATGGCGCCGATCATGGCAGCGAGCAGAAGCACACTGATGACTTCAAAAGGCAATGCATATCCATGCCTTCCGTAACTGATCAGGTTCTCCCCGATGTCTGTTACATTGACCAGTTCAGTACTCCCCACAGATCCCGGAAAATTATACTGTAGAATAACTACGATGCAGAGTGCTGCCCCAACCAACGCCACCATGGCGGCAGGCCATTTTTTCATCAGGCTTGCCGTCGGCAGCTTTTCAGCAATATGGCTGGTAAGCAGGATCGAGAAGATGATCAGCACGACGATCCCGCCAGCATATAATGTCAGCTGGATGGCTGCCAGGAAATTGTATTTCAGCAGGAAGTAGAGGCCTGCAGTGGATACCAGTACGAACAACAGGAAGGTGGCTGCCCGCAGGATCCGCCTGCTGGTCACCGTAAGGATAGAGAAGATCACAATGACCGCCGAAAAGAGGAGAAACATGAATTGATTGCTCGTCATTATTCTATATCTTTAATAATGGATGATCCGGGTTTATTCAAAATTTTGGTCAGTTTGGTACGATCAAACACCGCATGCTCAAAAGTCTGGTCCCAGTCCAGCGCTTCCGACGGACAGGTCTTGACACAGAGGCTGCAAAAGGTGCACATCGAAAGGTGATATATGTGCTTGTCGATGATGCGCTTCTTTTTGCCGTCGGGCAGTTCGATCCGGTCGGAAATGACCTCGATGGATCCGTTCGGACAGTTCGTCTCACAGATTCCGCAGCCGGTACAACGATGCTGGTTATGCTCGTCGTGAGGCATGATGAGATCTCCTTTGAAACGCTCAAACATCTTCAGTTTTTTCCGGTTCTCAGGATATTGCTGTGTGACAATCTGCCCGGGACTGAAAAAGTATCTTCCGGTCACCGACATGCCGATGAGCAGGGATCGAAATCCCCAGAAGATATCTGTAAAATATTTGGTGAAACTGTTCATAATCTTAGAAATGCCAACCCATTAATACAATGAAAGCCATGATGAGAATATTGACCAGGTTGATCGGAAGAAGGTATTTCCACTCCAGGGTCAGGAGTTGGTCGATCCGTAACCGCGGGAAGGTCCACTTGAACCACATCATCAGCCAGATGACAAATGCAGTTTTACCAAAGTACCAAACAAGTGGCGGGATGAAGTCCATCACGTGGTTGAATCCTTCCCATCCATAAATATGAAACGGCATCCATCCGCCGAGAAACACGGTAGCGGCAATGGAAGCAACGATAAACATGTTCATGTATTCGGCCAGGAAGAAGAAGGCAAACTTGATTCCCGAATACTCGGTATGGAAACCGGCGGTCAGTTCCGACTCAGCCTCAGCCAGGTCGAAAGGACCCCTGTTGGTTTCAGCGGTACTGGCGATCAAAAAGATCACAAAGGCAATGAAGGCCGGGATGTGACCTTTGAAAATAAACCAGCCGGTCGACTGCATCTCCACAACCTGGGAGAATTGCATGGTTCCTGCCAGGACGATGATGGTGAGCAGGGAGAGTCCTACCGACAGTTCGTAGCTGATGATCTGGGCGCCACTTCGCATCGCACCGATCAGCGAATACTTATTGTTGCTGGACCACCCGGCCAGCAATACCCCTATCACCCCCAGCGAGGTTACGGCAATCACATACATGATCCCGATATCAAAGTCGATGGCATGCAGCCCCTTGGCAAACGGAATGGCTGCGATGGCCATGAAAGAGGCTATGATTACAATAAAAGGGGCGATGTTGAACAGGAGCTTATCGGAATTCTTGATATAGACCAGCTCTTTCATCAACAGCTTGATAAAGTCGGCGATGGTCTGAAAGACTCCGTAAGGTCCCACCCGGTTGGGGCCGACGCGATTCTGCATGAAAGCACACACCTTTCGCTCTGCATATACCAGGAACAGGCCGACAATTGCGTAAAAGAGCAGGAAGACAAGTCCGATGATGGTCATTTCCACGAGCAGCGCCCAGAACGGTGGCAACCACTCATAGAGAGCCTGGTCGATCGACTGGGTGAATGACGTGAAGTCATAAATGTTGAAAGCCATATTTATTATGGTATTATCTGTCAATATCCGGAATTACTAAGTCGAGGGAAGCGCCGATAGCAACCAGGTCGGCGATCTTCATTTCGCGGCTGATCTTATCCAGCACGCCAAGGTTCACAAAACTGGGGGTACGGAATTTCATCCGGACCGGGTTCTTGTTTCCATCTGAGATGCAATAGATACCAAGTTCGCCGCGGGCCGACTCCACGCACTGGTAATACTCCCCCTCAGGCAGCCTGATGATGGGTTTCATCTTGGCGCTGAAATCCCCTTCGGGGATGTTGTCGATCAGCTGCTCAATGATATTCATCGATTCCCGCATCTCATCTATCCTCACCATATAGCGGCTATAGGTATCTCCTTCGTGACGCAAAACCTCCCTGAACTCCACCTTATCATACATGGCATAGGGGTGTTTTTTACGGATATCGCAGGCCCATCCCGATCCACGACCTGAAGGACCGGTTACCCCATAGTTGATCGCCAGCTCTTTCGATAAGACTCCGACGCCTTTGCTCCGCTCAAGGAAAATGACGTTTCCACTGAGGATCCTATCATAGTCCTTGATCTTCTTCCGGTTGTACTTCAGAAAATCCTTGACGCGTTTCTGAAAGTTGGGATGGACATCCCGCATCAGACCTCCAGGAGTGTAGTAACTGTGTAATAACCGGGAACCGAACGACTCTTCAAAAATGTCGAGGATGTGTTCCCGGTCACGGAGTCCGTAAAAGAAGCAGGTGAGTCCGCCAAGGTCCATGCCGAAACTCGACCACCAGAGCTGGTGGGAGGCGATCCGGTTCAACTCGTCGAGGATCGTACGAATGTATTTGACCCGCTCGGGGACTTCTACCTCCAGGGCTCCTTCCACCAGCAGGCAAACAGCGTGGTTGTTGATGTGAGCAGAGAGATAATCCATCCGGTCAGTGAGGTGAATAATCTGCTGATACGTATCTTTTTCGCACATCTTTTCAATGCCGCGGTGTATGTATCCGCAATGGGGTTGCAATTTCTTAACGATCTCCCCCTGCAGGGTGACCACCAGCCGGAGAACCCCGTGGGTAGAGGGGTGCTGGGGTCCCATATTAATATGGTACTCTTCCTCCTCGATGCTCTGAACAGGCAGGTTAATGATCTCTTTCATACTTACAATTCTACGATGTTCACTTCGTCTGTGTAATCTTTCCGCATAGGATATCCTACCCAATCCTCCTCCAGAAGGATCCGGCGCAGGTCGGGATGGCCTGTGAAACGGATCCCGAAAAGATCCCAGACCTCCCGCTCAAAAAAATCAGCGGTCATCCATAGGTCGGTGACAGTGTCAAATTCCGGGGTTTCCCGGTTATCTGTTTTGACTTTCAACTCCACGGAATGATTCAGGGAGGTAGAGGTAAGGTGATACACAACACCCAGTTCGGTCCCCCAATCAACCCCGGTCAGGCAAAAGAGGTAGTCAAAATCAAGTTCCTTCTCCTCTTTCAGATGGGTAGTTAATGTTTTCAGTTTATCGGGTGGGATCAGGAAAGTAAGGAACTGCTTATTCTCCTCCTGTTGGGCCTCGGGAACAATCTCCAGAATTTTGTCTGTTAACTTTTCACTGTCCATGATTGAAATCTGAATATCGTGAATATCGTGAATACCGTGAATATCGTGAATACCGTGAATATCGTGAATGGTGTTGCTTCGCTTCGCAATGACAAGGGTGAAATAGCGAAATTTTCAATCTAATCATAATTTAATGGTTCTTCTTCGTCCGTCGTCTTTCGTCTTTCGTTCCTTTGCGATGGTCTCCAGCTTGATTTTCCGCTGAAGTTGCATGACCCCGTATAGCAGGGCTTCGGGACGGGGCGGACAGCCGGGGATGTAGACATCGACCGGGACGACGTGGTCAACGCCACGGATCACATGATAGGTATTATAAAAAAAGGGGCCTCCGGAAACGGCACATGCCCCCATAGCGATCACATATTTGGGATCCGACATCTGATCGTAAAGACGTTTCAGTACCGGGGCCATCTTGTTGACGATTGTTCCGGCCACCACGATCACATCAGCCTGCCGGGGAGAAGCGCGGTAGACCTCGATACCAAAGCGGGCAAAATCGTGACGGGATGCGCCTGTTGCCATCATCTCAATTCCGCAGCAGCTGGTGGCAAACGTCAGCGGCCAGATCGAGTTGGAGCGTCCCCAGTCGATGACGTCGTCGATGGTGGTGAGCATCACATTTCCTCCGGTTTTCTCGAACAACTCCAGGGTTTCGTTGTCCTGAAAATCGGCATACTTCATGTTCTTGATCCTTACTCCCATTTCAATGCTCCTTTCTTCCAGGCGTACAACAGGCCCAAACCTAAGACAAAGAAAAAGATGACGATCTCAATAAACCCGGTAATGCCCGCCTGCTTCATCACTACCGCCCAGGGGAAGATGAAGACCGTCTCCACATCAAAAATCAGGAAGATGATCGCGAACAGGTAATACCCCACGTTAAACTGAAGCCAGGTCAGTCCCTCAGTAGGGATGCCGCATTCATAAGCTTCGGCTTTTTGAGGATTGGTAGAGGTGGGGGGAATGTAGCTCGAGAAAAGGATTGCTACTCCGACAAGAAAGGCTCCCACAATGAAAAAGAGAATCAGACTTTCAGCGCTCATATCGTTAATCGATTAACAAACAGGCGCAAAGATAAAAAGATTCTCTTTTAACCATCAAAGATATATTTACCTCTATATATATACTGATATTAATTAGCTGATTGCCTGTCAACTAAGTCTATAATTTTGATAAATGTCAAAGGGGGGGTTGATAAATGTCAATAGGGGAGGTGAAAATGCAGGAATGTGGGGTCAGATTACCACACCTTTTTTTCCATTATAGTAAAATTTTTCGTACTTTTGTTCAATAGCTTAATGAGAGTGACCTATACGATACATATTCATGACAAGGGCAAGAAGGCAAAAAGCATTATCAACATGCTGAAGGCACTCGAAGAGGATTATGATTTCATTGAAATAGTTGAAGAACCCCACGAAATTTATCCTCAGACCGAACAACTTCTCAAAAAGAGATATAGAGAATTCCAGGAAAACCCGACCGGGAAAGACTGGAACGAACTGAAAAAAGAGCTAAAAAAATCGTGACTGCCGGCAAAGTCATTTACACGTCCGGTGCAGAGGCGGATATCAAAGAATCGTATATCTGGTATGAGGCACAGCAGTCCGGCTTAGGAGATAAATTCCTTCATGAAATTGATACTCATGCAATAAGAATTCTGAAAAATCCCGATCATTTTCCTGAAGTTCTTCAAAACATTCACAAGGCAAACTTTATCAAATTTCCCTTCTCCATCTTCTTTGTTATTTCTAAAAGGGATATATACGTTATTGCTATTTTCCACAATAGCAGAAACCCTCAGATCTGGAAAAACCGGACTATAAAGTGACTCCCTGTATTCCGGTTCACAATTTCTGTTATTTTATCTACTTCGATCATATCCAACTTAAAAAATCCAAAACTATACAGATACAAGGACGATAACGTAAAAAACTTCGCCGACAAAGATTTAGCCCGGTTTGGGGTTCAGTGTGATATGCAGGGATGCAGGAATGCAG
>JADHVQ010000019.1 GCA_016783905.1 Bacteroidales bacterium
AAAGCGATGATGGTGACCACATGTGCCAGGGCATCCAACCTCGTCTATTCTAATTCCTTAAGCGATCTCCTGATGATCCCAACCGCTTCGTGGATCTGTTCTTCATTGATGATCAAAGGAGGTGCGAACCGGATGATATGATCATGGGTTGGTTTGGCCAGGAGACCATTTTCTTTCATCCGGATGCAAACATCCCAGGCTGTTTTTCCGTTGTGTGGCCGGATGACAATGGCGTTCAGTAATCCTTTGCCACGAACCAGTTCTATGAAAGGAGAATCGATTTTGCTACACTCTTCCCGGAAGATCTTTCCCATAGCCTCAGCATTTTCCGCCAGTCTCTCCTCTTTGACCACCTGCAGAGCTGCGATGGCCACTTTACATGCCACCGGATTCCCTCCAAAGGTGGAACCATGTTCTCCCGGATGGATAGTGAGCATGATGTCATCGTTAGCCAGCACAGCTGACACCGGGTATACACCTCCGGAAAGCGCTTTCCCAAGGATCAGGATATCGGGTTTGAACCCTTCCCAATCGCAGGCCAGCAACTTCCCTGTACGGGCAATACCGGTCTGAACCTCATCGGCGATGAAGAGTACATTTTTCTCCTTGCAGAGTTCGTAAGCTCTCTTCATATATCCATCATCAGGGACAAAAACGCCCGCCTCCCCCTGGATAGGCTCAACTATGAAACCTGCAACGGTAGGATCTTCCAATGCGTTGGCCAAGGCATCAAGGTCGTTGTATGGTATGGTGATAAAACCCGGTGTAAAGGGGCCGAAATCCTTCCGGGCCACGGGATCGGTCGACATGGAAACGACGCTGATCGTCCGTCCATGAAAATTATTTTCGCAGCAGATGATCTTCGCCTGGTTTTCAGGGATCCCTTTCACCTTGTAAGCCCACTTGCGGGTAAGTTTAATTGCGGTTTCATCCCCCTCTGCTCCCGTGTTCATTGGGAGTACCCGGTCGTAGCCGAAATATTCCGTGATAAACTTCTCGTAAGCGCCCAGTACATTGTTGTAGAATGCACGGGAGGTCAATTCAAGGGTTTTTGCCTGTTCAATCAAGGCGTTGACGATCCGGGGGTGGCAATGTCCCTGGTTTACAGCCGAGTAGGCAGATAAGAAATCAAAATATTGTTTTCCCTCCACGTCCCACATATAAACGCCCTGGCCTTTTGCCAGGACAACAGGAAGCGGATGGTAATTGTGAGCTCCGTACCTGTCTTCGAGCTCCATGGCCATCTGTGAACTTTTTACATCCATCATAGTCTGGTAGAATAAATGAGATTATTTCGCAATGATAAACGAGCCTGTATTCAGTGTTCTGGTCCCATCCGTCACGTTGTAATAGTACATGCCATTCGTCAGGGAGCTGACATCCAGGGTTTCGGAGATGGAGTTCACCGGGTACTGCCTGATCTTCTTGCCCTGTGTATTGTATACTTCGAAAAGGCCGTTCTTGATCACTTCGCTCACTGTTACCGTCATTCTGTCGGAAGCCGGATTGGGGGCAAGCAACACATCCACATCGGGCATCAGCAGCATCTCAATCCCGGCAATGTTTGTTAACGTCACATCATCGAAGTAAGCCTGACTACCTATCTGTCCTACTGATCCCATCATGTTTACAGCATTATAACCGGCGCAGGATAGTAACAATATGGTGATGGAGTCGGGCATGGTGGTGTTATTCCAATAGGTGATGGGGGCATCAAATTCTGTGTACGTATCAACCGTGCCATGGAAAACCAGCCTAGTATAGGCAATCGTGTCACGCTGATGGGTGCTGTTGTTCCATTTGGAAAGGAGCAGAATGGCGGCTATTGAGTCGCCGTTAAGCGGAAACGCCATGTAATAGCCCTGAAACCGCTCGGCTTTGGTGGCCCAGGTATAGGGGGTTCCCAGGGTGGCATCTTCGGTAAGCATATTGACCTTTAGTGTTCCGATAACTCCCGGGATAAGGATATGGACGGGGGCAATGACAATTTCCCGGGTAATCAGGCGGACGGCTTTGTTTCCCGCATGTGCCGAATCCGTTGGATAAGCTGAGACTCCAGAGGGAGTGGGAACGGTATCCAGGGAGTTCAGGGTCTTGAAAAATCCACCGTCCGGCTCATAATAACCAAAGGCGGGGAAATAGGTCCATGATTCAAAATTGCCGTTTGGCAAGGAGGATTGACTCATTCCGGCATGGGCCAGAAAGAGGACGACGATAAGGGTACATAGTTTTTTCATAATGGTTTTCTTTTTACGGTTGATGATTCACTTGGTTAAATGGTCATGACAACCTGCAGGGAGGTTGTCCGGGGCGCTTCGATGATAATCGGGCGCAGCGAATATTCAGTATTGAACAAGTTAGTAATTAGCAGGGAGAATTTAAAGTCACGGAGTAAAAAACTAACACGGCAGTCGAGGATGAAGTTCCCTTTGTTGTGCTCTTCCCTGAATTTCTCAATTCCTGAATGCATGAGTGCGGGTTTATCCAGGTCATAGAGAAAAATGTCAATGTTTTTCATGTATCCGTAGTAACGTCCGGTAATCCCTGCAGAGATCCGCTTTTTAAAGGTAAACTGCAGGTCGGCTTTACCCAGGTGCTGAATCCTGTATTTCAGAATGTAATTGCTCGTATCGCTGGAGGTATTGATGTAGGTATATTCCAACTCTTTTCCGGTACTATGTTCATAATTTACATAATAGACCAGGTTCGGTTTGGTAGCTTGCGGAACCGAGTAGGTATATCCCGCCAGAAGGTAAAGTTCCAGGTTACGGGCTAACTTGCCATCCCCGGCCACCGTAAAGTCAACTCCATAGATCCGGGCAGGGCCTGTATTGAGGAATTTAAATCCAAGGCTTTTACTCAGGATTGAGTTCCCCCAGATGCCAAAGTTAAACTCCACGTAATTGTTGTAGTACTCCAGGAATCCGGCCAGGTCGGCCATACCTGCAAACTTTCCGAACTTGAATAACTGTTTGACTCCCAATTCATATGAAATGCTGTTCTCCGAGGCGAGCTTGGGATTCGGATAAAAGCCGAACCCACCCGAATTGGTGGTGATGTACCGCTCACCGATACTGGGAGCGCGATACCCCTGACCGACTGATCCCCTGACAAAGGTGCCCCTGGCTGCCTGGAGGTTAAACCCTGCCCTGAAAATAGGTTTGTTTTCAAAGAAGTTGGCAATCTGGTAATATTCCCAACGACCGCCCACAAGAATAGTGATCCGGTTGAGGAACCTCTTCTCAAACTGCATGTATACTGCCAGATTCTCAGATTCATATGATCCAAACTCGCCTGCAGTGGTGGTGCTGTCAGCGGCCAGAATTCCGGAGAATACCTGGCCGTAAGACTGCGAATAAGAGTTCATTATACCAGCAATCAGTACCATCCCCCAGAACTTCTTGAAAGTTTTGGTGTACTGGTATTCGCTGTATATCGTCAGGTAGCGGTTCGACTGGTCATTATTGGCTTTTGTATTGCCATAATAGATTCGGTTTTTAAAGCTGTGGCTGTTCCCGTTATTGTTGAAATATTTGATGTAGGGATCAACGTAGAAGCTGAACTCCTTAAAATGCGATAAAGCCCCAGGGTAGGCCCGGTAGATGTTGGTATCGGCATCATACCAGAAGAATGTCTGGGCATTGTCGTTGTACATGAAGTTACCGTTCAGGCCGTATGTCAGCCCTTCGATCTTCTTATTCCTTATGCGGGTATTGAAGTACACCTTTGCCCGCCTTTCAAACTCCCCTTCATTAAATACCGAATCCGGCAATAACTCAGGGGTGCCTCCGATATATCCCTGATCAGTGTAATAATTGGCTCCCACACCTAAATCGAAGTTATCAAACTTCTGAAGATGAGAGAGTGAGATGCCATAGATCAGGGGATTCAGTCCTGACCACGGAGTCGCATAGCTCCGTGATGGTGTGCTGTAGATCCCGAGAAACGTATTTAACCTGGTAATTGGCTTGTCTTTGGGATAGGCTGTCAGGATGTTGATTGCCCCGGTGATGGCTGAAGAGCCGTACACCACAGATGCGGCGCCTTTCACCACCTCGATCTGCTCCACATCGTCCACCGGAAGAAATCCCCAGCTTGGCCGGCCTGCATCCCCACGGAGGATGGGCATTCCGTCTACCATCACCATTACCCGGCTACCCATACCGGAGCTGAAACCGCTCCCTGCCCGGATCTGAGGTTCATTATCGATGATCGTTATACCCGGGATCTTATCGATGGCTTTATCGATGCTCATTGGGTTGGAAGCATGAATGGCATGGGCTTTCAGCACCTCGATTGAGGCGATAGACTCTTCGATCTTCTGCTCGTATTTGGAGCCGGTAACCACCACGGTATTCAACTCCTGGGTCCCGGGCGAAAGGACGAAATCAATCAATATCTCCTTTTGTCCGTGCACAACCACATGCCTCTCCTGCCGGTCGTAGCCCACACAGGTAACCACCAGGGTATGATCTCCCCTGGGGATCTCCAGTTGGTAATGGCCACTACTGTCGCTGTATGTTCCAGCAGAGGATCCCTTGATACCGATGTTGACAAAAGGCATCAACTCCGAGGTATTCTCATCCGTGACCTTCCCTCTAATCACACAATTCTGGGCGAAAAGATTTATGGAAACAAAATACCCTGCAATCAAGATGAAGAAGAAGGGTAAACGTTTTCTCATAAAGAAAGTTTAATCAGCAAAAATATACATTTCTTTCAAACAGTATGTTAAAGAAAGTTAATAGATGGGTCCCTCCCTGGAGACCAATGGTTTATATCGGATTGAAGGAGATGGAATGTTAGGGCCCAGTTCTAACGATGGCCACTTCTCATCTACCAACCTGATCGTCTCATCATCCATTACAATCACATTGGGCCACTCCCGGCGAAAGTGATCCAGTTCAAGGTTTTTGCGTGTGGCATCGATAAAGAGGGTGCATATCTTCTCTCCATCCTTCTCCGGAAAGAAACAGTCCCGTACCGGATCAATGTTGTTGGCCCCCAACCAGACTACCGTTTGGAGATCCAATGGATCTACCTGCTCATCCACCAACACAACAAACCGTATCTGCTCAAGGAGCTCCTTCTCAATAAGAGTATTGGCTAATAGTCTGGCATGCTTTGGCAAGCTTTTCTTGAATGCAATGATCAACATATGAATTCCATCCCGGATCAGTGAATCGTTGATCGCTACTACCTCCGGCAGTCGTGAAATCCATACATCCCGGTCCGATCCGGGATCACTTCGACTGGCTCCACCTGTTTTGCGTGTGGCATCAATACCGATCTTGCTACCCGAAGCATATTCGGTGCTCGAGTGGTCGAGGATGTCTACCGGTCCCCGGGAAAAGAGGATATGGTTCAGGGGATTTACGTTACCGGATATAACCCTGGCTACCTCCAGGTAGTTGGTCAGATCCACATCGGGATCGGTCAACACCATGATCTTGTTGAACATCATCTGCCCGGCTCCCCACAGGGCGTTCATCACCTTTTCAGCCTGTCGGGGATACGTTTTCTCTATGCTGGCAAGCACGATGTTGTGGAAAACACCCTCCACGGGCATGTGCATATCTGTTAGCTCCGGCACCACGCCCATCTTCAGTGGTTTGATAAAGATCCGCTCGGTGGCTTTCCCAATCCAGCCATCCTCCTGGGGAGGAATTCCCACGATGGTGGCCGGGTATACCGCTTCTTTCCGGTGGGTGACACAGGTAACATGAAACCTGGGAAAATAGTCTGCAAGTGAATAAAATCCTGTATGATCGCCAAAAGGCCCCTCCAGGATCAGCTCTTCGGCCGGATCCACATACCCCTCGATCACGAAATCGGCATCAGCCGGCACCTCCAGGTCATTGGTCAGGCATTTGACCAGTTCCACCTTCCGCTTCCGCAGAAAACCTGCGAGCAGGTACTCATCCAGGTTCTCCGGCAATGGCGCGGTAGCTACATAGGTATAAACCGGATCGCCGCCCAGGGTCACTGAAACAGGCATCCGTATGCCCAGCTTCTTATATTTCAGGTAGTGGTGCGCCGAGCCTTTGTGTAAATGCCAGTGCATGCCCGTCAGATCAGGGCCGAACACCTGCATGCGGTACATGCCGAGGTTTCTGGAAGATGGTGCCGGGGTGCCGTGGTGCAATGGTGATTGCCAACTGCCCACTGCCAACTGCGGACTGATTGTATGCACACACGGTAAAGTAATAAACGGCCCGCCGTCGAATGGCCAGCAGGTCAGTACGGGAAGCTTTGTCAGGTCAGGTTTCTCCATGATCACCTCCTGGCAAGCGCCTCTCCCTTTCTTACGTTTTGGCAACCAGGAAGCCAGCTCCCGGAGCAAAGGGAGTGTCCGCATTTTATCCAGGAAACGTTGTTTGGGTGAGAGGAATGCCTGCAGGATCCCATCTATGTCACGACCGATATCATCGAGCTGGTCCACTCCTAAAGCCATGCATATCCGTTTCTCTGATCCCATGGCATTGATCAACACGGGAAATCCGGTACCGGTATTCTCGAACAAGAGTGCCGGGCCGTTTTGCTTGGAGATCCGGTCGGTGATCTCGGTGATCTCCAGGTGTGGGGAGACAAACTCCTTTACCCTTACCAGTTCTCCGGCCTTTTCCAGGGCTTCAATAAAGTGAGTGAGGTTTTTATAGGGCATACCTTTAAAAAGCACCAAACTGCTTCTCGCCGAACTTTTCGGGCTGATCCTCATCGTTGTATTTCGAGGGGCATTTGAGAAGCAGGCTCCTGGCTTCGAACACTGAATCGTTCTTCATGGAGCCAATGATGACCACCTGCTCCGAGCGTTCGAAATCCTGGGGTTTGGCGTTGTGGTAGATCACCTGCCGCTCCGCACCCTCCTGATCCATCATATAGAAGATAAATTCGTTGGGATTGTTCTCCGCATCATAAATCAGCTCTTTGTCCGGACTGAGTGTTCCGATCACATGGAACTCCTTGTTCGGTTGCTCAGAAGCCTGTGTAAAATTCACGTATGTGCTGGAGTCGGAGATGGTGGAGATAACCACTCCCACCACAACCACTACCAGGATGATGATCACAATGTGGATTGTCTTCATACGATCTCTCCTCTGTCATGGTGTATCCCTTCATGCTGTTTCTCTTCATGCTCCTTCAACTCTTTCTCGATCTTGCTGATCTTCCTGTCCATGACGAACAGGTAAACAAAGATGCCCACCAGGATCACTGCCAACACGGCAACTACGATGTATATTTTGCTGTCTGGTTCCATATCTAATTAATTCGTAAATTGTAAATCGTAAATCGTAATGCCTCATGCCTCATTCCTCATTCCCAATTTTCTAATTCTGACTCTCAGGTTCATGATCCAGAAGCCAAGCAGGATCCATCCAACCATAGCAGGATAGAAAACGATCCGGGTGGTGGCCGAGAGATCCAGGGCCATGATAGGGGCGCCGTCCTGGTCGGGATGAATCGTGGAGCCCGACATCCGTGGTAGTACAAGTACAAAGACAATCCAAAGGATGAAGGCAAAGATGTTGAACACGGCCGATACTTTGGCCCGTTTGTGTGTGTCATCAATCGATCCCCGAAGCACCATGTAAGCGAGATAGATGAACATGCCAACCGCAGCGCCATCCAGCTTCGGGTCTCTGACCCAGAATGCTCCCCAGGTGTTCTTCGCCCAGATCATCCCGGTAATCAGTCCCAGGAACCCGAACAGAATCCCCACATTTGCGGCTTCCACCGCAACCACGTCTTCTTTCTCTCTGAATCCCCTCAGGTACCGGAGGCTGAAGATGAATGATGTGGTGAGCATTGCAAACATGCCGAACCACATGCCCACGTGGTAGAAGACATTCCGTAGCGATCCACTGATCATTGTCTCTGGTATCGGGACAATAAATCCATAAATCACCGCATAGAGCAGAAGCAGAAAACCAAGTAGCTTCCACCAGAGACCCTTGATCAGGTTTTCTTTTGTCATATTTTTTCAGTCTTCAGTCCGCAGTCTACAGTCTTCAGTTGGCAATTGGCAGTTGGCAGAATTGTACTTTGTACTTCTACCTTCGTACTTCCAGTTCTAACTTTGTACTTCGTACTTCTAACTTTCCCTTAATCCCGCCAAAGATACGGAAATAATAAATAGGCGAGGATGATCACGGCCAAATTGATGGTGAGGAGGATGACGAGAGGACCTGCGGTTCCGGGCCATTCAGGGCTGGTGAGGGCCAGCCTGGAGATCTTCATCAGGGTGAGCAGCAGAGGCAGGATGATGGGGAAGCTGAGGACCGCCATCAGGGAAAAGTTGTTGCTGGCACGCGAGGCGATGGCAGCCACCATGGTGAGGATGGAGGAGAGGCCGAAACTGCCCAGGATCAGGGCCAGGATAAACAACCCGGTATTGACCACCTGGTTCCCCATCAGCAGCAGGAACATCCCAAAAGAGAGCAGGGAGAGGATCGCCATCAGCAGAAGGTTGTAAAGGATCTTGGAAAGTACCACCGCCTGCGGACTGGCAATCGTATAATAGTAGATATAGCGGGCAGGACTCTCCTGGACGAAGCTTTTGCTGATGCCATTCACCCCTACGAACAACAGAATGATCCAGAAGAGCGAGTTCCAGGTTTCGGTGGTGATTACCTCTTCAAAGGCAAGGTAGGTAACAAAAACGGTAGAAAGGAGATAAAGCAAAATGCCATTCAGAACGTACTTCTGCTTTAACTCCAGTTTAATATCCTTGCCAATGAGGGCTTTGACCTCTTTTACTAACATACTTCGTCTTTGCTTCGGCAAAAATACAAAGAACAAAGTATATGTACTACTCTACGATCATCTTCTTCGTCACCTTCCCGTTGTTGAAGGTTACCGTGTAGAAGTAGATTCCGGGAGTGAGCCCTTTTGTGTTGACGGTAAAATAGTAGTTTCCAGCAGTGCAGTTTCCTTTAGAAATGACCTCCACCTGCTGTCCCATCAGGTTAGTCACCTCCAGGCCCAGCGTCCCGGGCTGCGTCAGGTTCACACTAACAGTGGTGTAGCCGGCCGCCGGGTTCGGGAAGTTCTGGGATACGTGGAAGCTTTGTTTCTGCTCTTTTTCTGTTCCAACCGGGAAGAGAATATCCATCTTTGACGGCTTCATGAACCTGATGTTGTTATCTCCGATAGCCACCTGGCCCTGGGCCCCCTGTGCGCCGTTGAGAGATACGCCGGCGTAATCATCTTCCTGGAAAACCAGGTAGAGATAGTCGTCGGTGTTCCAGGAAACACTGGGGTAAACACATTCACTCCAATTATATTGAATGAAGTCGCTAGTGAGATCAATCAGGCTGGTGGTCCATGAAGCCCCGTAATCGCTGGATCCCCGTGCATAAATGTGACGCAGAAGATAGTCGTCGGGATCTGGATTCATCGTCACTCCCGACCACATCACAAACACGAAGTCATCATCATCAACGGTAATGGTGGGTTGGCTGGTCATGGAGTTATAATACCAGGCAATATGGGTCGGATCTACATTATACACATTGGTATCGGTCACCCAGCCAATCAGGTTACCGCTGGCCAGCAGCTCGTCCCTGTCCAGGACTTCCGGAAGCTGAGGCATATCCTCATTCCAGTATAAGACTCCGTCTGTCTGTGGAGCCCATTGTTTTACACCTGCATCGTTTGCGGCAGATATCATCATTCCGGTAGCCACATGTGCTTTCCCGTATTTGTCGAGAGCCAGCGCAACCGTGCCATCAGGAGCGTAAAAGTCATCCACGGTTCCGGTGGTCGGAGTTGTATTCCACTGACTGGGCCAGGCAACAATTTTTTCCCAGTCCAGTCCATTATTATAGGATTTCATGATGGCCAGATCCATCCAGGGATCACAGAAGGCAAAAGCCAGCGTATCGCCTCTGGGTTGTGCCCAGCCATACATATCGGCAGTAAAGCCGAGGTAATCAGCGGAGGTCATCCCTGGGATTACCTCGTGCTGGATATCCCAGGTAACGCCACCATCCATGGAACGATAATAGAGCAGGGCATAAGGTTCCAGTCCCTGATATGATGTATAGGTTGTGGCGATAACATGAACATACATATTATCCGGACCGTTGGTGACCACGCGTGGCCAGGATATGTCAACGGCTCCTGCCGGGCCGGGCAGGATGGCCTCAGTCCAGTCCCCTGTTCCTTTCGTAGCCCTTCTCATAATGAAAAGCCCGTCAAGCATATGGTGAGTAACCACAATTTCGCCGTTGGGCCCCCAGGGGGCATAGGATGGCCAGCCCGATTTGGAGGATTCAATTCGTGCCGAGGGTTGCGGCCCCCAGGCAGTGCCATCGTAAAAGTTGGTTCCTGTCCCCCGATCAGTAAAAGCATCGGTATGCGACATCATGGTGACTGCTCCAACGGTTCCATCCGTGAAAAGATGGATCCTGTTTTCACTGGAGGCATTGGATTGCAGATCGTACCGGGTGATCATCAATACGGGATCATCCAATACAGCCTTGGTGACGACAGTTGGATTAACCGGCAACTGGCCGATTCCGTTCTCTCCCTTCTGGTTCAGAATGGGTTTCTCTACTTTGAATCGTTTCGCCTGTTCCCGCGCCCCCGATGAGAGCTGAGCCTGCAATCCGCCTGTCAGAAGCAGAAAGCTTAATAGAACAGATAAAAGTGTAATTTTTTTCATGGTTTTTAGTTTAATTATACAAACTTAGTGTATCTGCGATTATTCCACGATCATTTTCTTTGTTATCGAATGACCGTTTACCTGTACTGTATAGAAATAGATGCCCGGTTTGAAATACGATACATCTATGATGAACTCATTTGGACCTGGGCCGGTTCTCCCTTTGCTGGTTTCCAGGATCTTTTGTCCTGTTAAGGAGCAAATCTCGAGTGCCAGATTTCCGGGCTGTGACATGTAAACGTTTATTGTAGTTGTTTCGCGGGCCGGATTGGGATAATTCTGCGAAACCCGGAGGTTGTCATTTGTCGCTTCATCAACACCAATCGGATAGAATAGGGCTTTGTCTCTCGTCAGTACAGTCTGGTTGTTTTGTGTGATGGACACCTGTCCCTGGAATCCCTGGGAGCCGTAAAACTCCAGTCCGGCCTCCTCATCATCCTGCATAATGAGGAACAGGTCTGTGGAACTCATTTTGGCAACATAGGGGAAGACACACTCACTCCAGGTATAGAGAAAATCATCGGTCAGCCCAATGATCTCCTGCCAGGTTACACCACCGTCGAAAGAGGCCGTACCATACAGGTGTCGCAGCATGTAGTTGTAAATATCGGGCAGGGTGGTTACCTGGTCCCAGATACAAAAGATATCACCGGCATCATCAATGATTAAATTCGGATGGCTGGTCATTGAGTTAAAATAATAGGCAAGCGAATCTGCTGGTTTTTCCCATACCAGGGGATCGGTCACCCAGCCAATAAGGTTTCCGTTTGCATAAAGGGAATCCCAGTTCATCATTTCGGGCAATGCCGGCATGTCCTCATTCCAGTATACTACCCCATCCGTAAATGGATACCAGTACTTAAGACCGGCCTCATCTCCGCTGGCACGCTGTAATCCAAATACTACGTATGCATTTCCGGAGTTATCCAGGGCAACCGAACAGGTTCCATCCGGACAGAAAAAGGCCCCTGTGGTATCTCCTCCGGCCCACATAGGAAAGGGGCAGGGCCAAATCATTATTTTCGTCCATATATCGCCGTTATCGGTCGATTTCATGATGAATTGATCTAACCAATTATCACCGGTGGTAAAACATAGTGTGTCCCCAAGAGGTTCAGCCCAGGAATAAGAATCAGCGGCAAAGCCCAGATATTCGGCAGAGGTCATTCCGTCAAGCAGCTGCCAGCCATCCCAGTTTGTTCCGCCATCCAGGGAACGGTTATAAACGAGAGCGCCGTCCAGGTCGTTCCACACCACCCCTCCGTTACCGGTAGGTGCTGTCATACAGATGATGTGGATGTTCATGTGATCGGGGCCGTTGGTAATCATCCTTGGCCATAACATCCCGCTGGCGCCTGCTGGTGGATATAGCTCAGTTTGTGTCCAGGATCCGGTACCTTTCGTCTCCCGGGTGCTGATGATCAGAGGCGTTGTCCCACTCTGGTGCGCCACAACAATCTCACCGTTGGCACCATAGGGGGCATAGGAGGGCCAGCCGGTCCTGACAGTTTCAATCCGGGCTGAGGGTTGCGGGTCCCAGGCAGAGCCGTCATAATGGTTGTACCCGGTTCCTCTGTCGGTAAAGGTATTCTGGTGCGCCATGGTGGCTATGGCTCCCATGTTTCCGTCACCGGGATAGTAGTAGAGCCGGTTCTCCACCGATGAGTTCGTTTGGAGATCATATACAGATATCATGGTAACGGCATCATCCAGGGTAGCTTTGGGGGAGACCGTTGCATTGGGATTTTGCTGACCGATCAGGGTGCCATCGCCCTGCACCATGGTCTGAGCTGATTTTACACCCCAGTTCGGGCTGTTCAGGTGGCTTTTCACCTGGGCAACCATACTGAATGTCAGGAAAGTTGCCGTTACAAAACATAGAACTCTTTTCATGTGTCTAATTTTTCGATAAAAATAGAAAAAAAAGCTTCTTATTCAAAATCAATCAATAAATGAAATAAAGATCATAGAAAAAGAGACTGCCTGTATAACCAGACAGTCTCTTCATAAAATGGTCCCGGATGACCAGGAAATGTTGATTCCCGGATTATTCCACAATCATTCTTTTGGTGATGGATTGGTTATCCACAGTTACAGTATAAAAGTAGATCCCGGCAGGAAGACCGGAACCGTCGATGCTGAACTGATGGCTGCCAGCATGAACAGCTCCCTTATTGAGGTTCATCACCTGCTGTCCAATCACATTGTGGAGGGTCATGGAGAGGTTACCCGGTTGTGTGAGTCTGACATGGATCACCGAGCGTCCGGTTACCGGATTGGGAGAGTTTTGTGCTACTGTAAAGGTTTCCGCCGGTTTATCATTGACTCCCACACCCCACTGAATAATATCAGCCTTGGCAATCTCCATACAGGTGATGTTGTTGTTAGTGATCTCCATCTGTCCCTGGTAACCTGAATTACTGCTTTGAAGATAATTCCCGGCCAGATCATCATCCTGGTCGATCAAATAGATCATATCAGTCGTTTGGTTTGCTACTGATGTAAAAACAAACTCTGTCCACTGTTGAATAACGTCGCCGGTAACATCAACAATGGTATCCCGCCAGGTGGCTCCACCATCCACCGATGCCCGGGCATAGATATGACGAAAGAAGAAGCCGTAGGGGTCTTCATTTTCAGTCATACTCGACCAAAAGGCAAATACCTGGTCATAATCATCCACAACCAGGGCCGGCATGCTGCTCATTGAATTGTAATAAAAAGCATAATGAGAGATATCCTCATTGAATATACTTGTATCCTGCACCCAGCCAATGTAGTTTCCATGGGCGTCTAGGGTATCAGGATTCAGATCCTGGGGAAGTTCAGGCATATCTTCATTCCAGTAGATCAGGCCATCCATGTTGATGGTCCAGTAGGTAGCTCCGCCTATGTCTCCAAATGAATATTGCAAACCAAACAGGACATGAACTTTGCCATCCGGTCCGATAGCTGCAGCAGAGCAACCATCAGAACTATAAAAGTGTCCGTCTGTTGAATCCACACCGGTCCAAAGATCATAGGGACAATCCCAGATGATTGTTTTGGTCCAGGTATCCCCATTGTCTGTCGATTTCATGATAAACTGGTCGTTGAAGCTATCGCCAACAACAAAGGCAAGGGTTTCGCCCCTGGGTCGTGCCCATGCATAGGCATCACCGCCAAATTTAAGATATTCGGCTGAAGTCATACCGTCCATCTGCACCCATCCATCCCAGGTGTCACCCCCATCCAGGGAGCGGTTGTAAATGAGGGCTCCGTCCATGTCATTCCACACAGTACCACCATTGCCCGTAGGGGATGTCAGTGCAAAGATATGTACATTCATGTGGTCAGTACCATTGGTCACCATGCGGCACCAGAGCAGCCCGGCGGCATCAACGGGTCCAAACAGTTCCGTTTGGGTCCAGTCACCAGTACCACGGGTGTCTCTTCTGTTAATGTACAATGGTGTTGTGGCGGATGAGTGTGCTACAACAATTTCACCATTGGGTCCGAGAGGAGCGTAAGCAGGCCAACCCGTTCTGTTGGCCTCAATCCCGGCGGTAGGTTGAGGGCCCCAGGCTGTACCGTCATAGTAATTGTAACCGGTTCCTCTTGTAGTATAGGTATTGTCATGTGAGAAGGTCGCTACACCAGCCATTGCCCCGTCATCATACCGGTAAAAACGTTGTTGCATGGCGGCGTTTGTTTGCAGGTCATACAAAGTCATCATGATGGCCACATCTTCCAGTGTGGCATCGGAAGCAACCGTTGTGTTGGGTGTTTGTAATCCCACTACCTGACCGTCAATCTGAGCGGCAGGTTTCAGGGATTGCACATCGTTTTTAGGATGATTCAGAAATGGCTTAATCTGAGCCATGGCTGAAAAAGCAAAGCCTGCAACGATGAATAAAAGTAGAATTCTTTTCATGGGTGTTGGTTTTAAAGGGTGAAACATTAATGAATCCGGGTACAAATATATAAAAAAATGAGAAAACAGGTAAAAAAAGAGCCCGGAAGTTTTCCGGGCTCTTCATTCAAATTATGGAAGTTCTATTATTCAACCACCACTTTTCGGGTATATTTCTCGCCGTTTATTTGCAGGGTGGCAAAATAGACACCGGGATTCACATGGCTGGCATCGAATGTGAATTCCTGGATTCCGGCAGTTACATATCCTTCGTCAAGGGTCATCACGGTTTGTCCGAGCATGTTGGTCAGGCTGATCTCAACATTTCCGTTCCGGATCATGTTCACTTTCATCACGGCGATGTCGGTCACCGGATTCGGATAGAGAGAGATCTCCAGTTCAGCTTTCCTGTTGTCCACAGCAATCGGGAATGGCACGGAGCAATCCGGACGGTCAATGGTATAGTCTCCGGGAGCGTAACTGAAATCAGGGATATACTTGAAAGTAACCATTGCAGCAGGATCGTTAGGATCAGAGAGCAATTCGGTGACGATGGGAATGAATTCGAACTCATCCACGGTGAAGGTGTAATAAGATGTCGCTTCAAAATAGGCCTGTGATGTAACATCCGACAGGAACGTCACATTGTTCGGCTGGTCGTCACCGTTCACACTGGTAATCATATTTGTAACCAGGTCGAATCCACGGGCAAACACATCCGGGTTGATGTTATCGGCCCCACCATCCTGGGTATCGAGCCAGGTGAAAAAGACTTTGTCGCCGGCATAGTTGACAGCGGCATTCACACGGTTGTCTTCGGTAAGGTCTCCGAACGTACCGCGGAAAGTCCAGGGATGTCCCAGAAGCACAGCGCACCAGGTTGCTCCTCTGTCGGGAGAATAGATGTCAAACACGGCTAAGATGCTGTCAAGTCCCGTGCTGATGGCATATCCGTCGGCAGCGATGCCAACTACTACGCCGAGGTGTGGGTTCCCCCAGGCATCCACAACCAGGTCGCAGTCAAAGGCAGTGGTGTAGGGGATCTCATCACGGGTTGGGAGAGGAGGATTGTAGAGTTGCGCAATGCGATAGTCGCTCAGGAAGTTTTTAATGGGATCGAGCCCATCTGTTCCATCAAGTTGTACACTGATCGGATCATTCCAGTTCATCCCGTAGTCGTTGGAGTAGAACATCACCGGGAAGAACCGGTCCTGAATACCACCTACCGGAGGCAGATCACCTGTGTTGGCCAGGGAGGCGATCCAAACATGCTGTCCGTTTGGAGAAGCAGCCACACGCTCATTGGCAGGGCGCTGGTTGTCCAGGGTCGGATGCTCAATCAGGCTCATGGTGTATTCATAATCCATGTCAGTTGTATTCCATACACCGGTGTTGAGGATGATGTTGCCCTGATATACCAAACCACTTACCCAGTCCTGGTCGAGGTCGGTAACCAGGATCTTGCCGTCACCCAGCAGCATCATCCCATCGGGGATGTAGGTATAGGGCGGAGGATCGTACCAGTAAAGATGCTTGGTTGTGTCGGCAAGATCGCTTAACTTGCCCCGTCCCCAGCTGAGACCACCCCAGGTGGTAGCGGTACTGGAGAGGTTCGGTGCGAAAAATACGCAGTAGGATTCATCCACACCGTCGGCCGTGGGATCATAGATCACAGCCTGCGGGTAACGGGCGGCATCCAGGTAATAGTCTCCCCCGGCATTGAGGGTGGCGTTATACACCTCGTTATTGACCGTCCAGTCACCGGCAGTCATCCCTTTGTTCACACCCAGATCATAGGCGAGGTATCCGGAAAGACTGGGAGGGGTGGTACCGGGTCCCATCCGGTGGAAATTGGTCACAGCGCCCAGTATCGGGTCTGCCCAAACCAGGGTTTTCTGACCTCCGGCATAGCCGTAACCGTAAGCATTGGCTGCGGTACCGATGGTGATCACACTTACTACATCCACGCCGTCACCGTTGACCATAACCGGCCCCGGAGTAACCGTTGGAGCATTGGCGCTGACAGGCTCCACACCAACTGCCTCAACCGAAACTTTGTAGAGCGGTTTTACTGAATTTTTCAGCTGAAAAGTTTGAGCTGATACAGCGAGGCCGAGAATGAGAGCCACGCTGAAGAGTAGAATTTTCTTCATTTTCAAAGATTTTGGTTAAACAATTATTAGATTATCGAATTCAATCCAACGTTACTAAAAAACAAAAATAGAGCAATAAATTCGTTTTTGCAATATTTTACGCAAAAAATCGACGTCTTGCCCCTAAATCCCCTACTGTTTCTCTGCCCCATCCCCCATACCCCCTTCCCCAACACTTTACTACCCCATCCCCCGGCCCCCTTCCCCAGCAAGGGAAGGGGGAGGTAAGCCTCTCCCTTGTTGGGGAGGGATTCAGGGTGGGGTAAAATAATTATCTTTGCATAGAATTCTGCAATATTCATGAAAAAACTCGACTGGTTCATCCTCAAAACCTACCTGGGCCCCCTCGTTCTCACTTTCTTTATCGCCCTCTTTATCCTGCTGATGCAGTTTCTGTGGAAGTATGTCGACGACCTGGTAGGAAAGGGGCTGGAGTGGTACATCATCTTTAAACTGCTCTTCTACGCCTCCTCCACCTTCGTCCCCCTGGCCCTCCCTCTGGCCATCCTGCTCTCCTCCCTGATGATGTTCGGAAACCTGGGGGAGCATTACGAACTGGTCTCCATGAAAGCTGCCGGGATCTCCCTCCGCCGTATCATGCTGCCACTGGTAATTGTATCGTTTCTCATCAGCGGACTGGCGTTCTATTTTTCCAATGATATCCTTCCGAAAGCCAACCTTAAGTTCCTCTCCCTGCTCTACGATGTCAGGTCGAAAAAGCTGGCTTTCAACCTGAAGAACGGGGTGTTTTACGACGGCATCGAAGGGTATGTGATCCGGGTCGGAAAAAAGGAGAAAGATGGCAACACCATCCGCGATGTGATGATCTACGACCATACCAAGCATATGGGGAATGTCTCTGTAACCACTGCCAAATGGGGAAAGATGGAGCTGTCGCCGGATAAGAAGTACCTGATCTTCCTCCTCTACGATGGCATGAACTACGAGGAGCGGACCGACCTGCGCCGGCACGAGGTTACCCGGCCTTTCCAGCGAACGAAATTCAAAGAACAACACCAGCTCTTTGATCTTTCGGCATTCCAGCTTACACGTACTGACGAGGCCCTCTTCAAAAAGAACTACGAGATGCTGAACCTCCGGAACCTGATGGCCTCCATCGATTCCATGCACAATGAAGTGAAACGCCAGCGGGATATCTATCACAATTCGCTTCAGACCAATTACACCTTCTTCTGCCGGCTCGACTCTGTACTGACGGTCCCGGCCGATACCCTGCAGGCGTTCAACCCTGCCGTCCTGCTGAACTTTGATTGCAGCGACTGGTACTCGATCTTTCAGTCGGCCAAAGCCAACTCTTTGTCCATGAAAGAGAACATAGAGATGCATGAACGGAACCTCTACGGGAAATCGAAACTCCTCCACAAGCACGAGATCGTGCTTCAGAAAAAGTTCACCTTCTCCATTGCCTGTTTTCTCCTCTTTTTCATCGGTGCCCCTCTGGGTGCCATCATACGGAAAGGGGGGCTGGGGATGCCGGCGGTGGTGGCCACCCTCTTTTTCGTGCTCTTCTGGATCGTCTCTTTCACCGGGGAGAAATATACCGCCGAAGGCGTATTGCCAGCCTGGCAGGGAATGTGGATCGCCCCTCTGCTGCTGCTTCCCATCGGCATCTTTCTGACCTATAAAGCAACCATCGATGCCTCGTTGCTCGATGTGGACGCGTGGCTCAGATTTTTCCAGAAACTGTTGAAGATCCCAACCAAACCGGCCTCATGAAGATCCTGGTGATTTGTAACAAATCCCCCTATCCTCCCCGCGAAGGAGGTCCCATCGCGATGAACATGATCGTGGAGGGACTGATCAGCGAAGAGCATCAGGTGAAAATACTGGCGGTCAACTCCTTTAAATATAATATAAGTGCTGATGACATCCCCGGCTCTTACCGGGAAAAAACAGGCATTGAATTAATCGATGTCGATCTTCGGATCAAACCGGTTGCAGCCTTTTTGAATCTCTTCACGGGCCGCTCCTATCACGTGGAACGCTTCATCTCCACCGGCTTCCGGAAGCGGTTGATCGAAGTCCTCCGTTCAGACCGGTATGATATCGTACAGATGGAGACCATCTTTGTGGCGCCTTACCTCGCTGCAGTGAGAGCCCACTCGGAAGCGAAGGTGGTGCTACGGGCCCATAACATCGAACACCTGATCTGGTGGCGTGTGGCAGAAACCACTCAAAATCCACTGAAGCGCCTCTACATCCGCCACCTGGCAACCACGTTGAAACGATACGAACTGGCTATGATTCAGCAGTTTGATGGAGTGGCTGCGATTACCGAGAAAGACGCAGACTATTTCAGGCAGTTGGCAAAAAAAAGTCCTTCGTCCCTCGTTCCTCGTCCTTCGTCCATCATCTCCATTCCCTTCGGCATCGACCTCGATAACTTCCCTCTTCCCGTTGCTTCTCCCGATCCAGTTTCGCTCTTCACCATCGGAGCGATGAACTGGATCCCCAACGCGGAAGGGGTCAAGTGGTTCCTGCAGCATGTATGGCCAGAGGTGCATAAGGAGTTTCCCTCCCTGAAATACTACCTTGCAGGAAGGGAGATGCCCGACTGGATGATGCGGACGGCGTTTCCGAACGTAGAGGTGCTCGGGGAGGTGCCGGATGCACGGGAATTCATCGACGCTCATGGGATCATGATCGTTCCATTGCTTTCAGGTAGCGGGATCCGGATCAAGATCATCGAAGGGATGGCTGCCGGGAAACCGGTCCTCTCCACCCTGATCGGAGCTGAAGGAATCGATTGTACCCACGGGAAAAATATCCTCATCGCCAATGCCCCCTGCGAATTCATCGATATGATCTCCCTCTGCATCAACGATATGGACCGTTGCATGAAGGTAGGCGAAGAGGCCAGAAAACTGATTGAGAGCACCTATGACCGGCGTCTGATCATCCGGAAGCTGATCACATTTTATAAAGAACTGGCCGGGTAATCCACTTTTTTTTATTTTTGTCCGGTTGAAGCCATCCGCATGAAGTTATTTTTTCTTTTAGCACGAGTTCCATACCCTACCGAGAAAGGCGATAAGCTGCGGGCATTTCACCAGATCACCCACCTTGCGAAACACCATGAGATCATCATCTGCGCCCTCAACGAGGGAGTGTTACACGAAGATGCCGTTCCGGTACTGAGTAAATACGCCAGCGCCATACACATCATCCCGATCTCCAAATCGACCATCATCAGCAACATTGCACAGGCGCTCTTCACCGGGAAACCACTCCAGGTGGGATATTATTATAACAAGTCCACAAAAAAGATCATCCATGCGCTGATCAAGAAATACAAACCTGACCATATCTTTTGTCAGCTGATACGCATGGCTGAATATGTAAAAGAGCTTCCGGTTCCCAAAACCCTCGATTACCAGGATGTCTTTTCAAAAGGGGTAGAACGGAGATTGGCGAGCTCATCGCTCTTCCTCCGTCCATTCCTGAAACTGGAGTACCAGCGGATGCTCGACTCGGAACGGAAGGCCTTCGACCTGTTCGACAACAAGATCATCATCTCCTACCCCGACCGCGATCTCATCCCTCATCCGGAAAAGGAAAAGATCGTGGTGGTGGCCAACGGGGTCGACACCTCCTTTTTTCACCCGCTTGAGCGCGACAAGGAGTATGACCTGGTCTTCACCGGCAACATGAGCTATCCGCCAAACGTGCATAGCTGCGAATTCCTGGTGAACAAGATTATTCCGCGGGTGCTGGAGAAGAAACCCGATCTCAACGTGCTCATCGCAGGCGCCAACCCCACCATGCGGGTCATGGTGCTGCGCTCCCCCCAGATAGAGGTCAGCGGTTGGGTTCCCGACATCCGGGAAGCCTATGCCCGGGCGAAGATCTTCATCGCCCCCATGCAGCTTGGTACCGGATTACAGAATAAACTCCTGGAAGCGATGGCCATGAAGATTCCCTGTATCACCTCTCCCCTGGCCAACGAAGCACTCACGGCCAGAGTCGGGGAAGAGATCCTGGTAGGCGAAACCCCGCAAGATTACGCAGATCACATCATCGAATTGCTGGATAATGAAAAATTAGCTGCTGGCATTGCCGAACAAGGCTATCAGTTCGTCCTGAAGAACTACTCCTGGGAAGCTGAAACAGACAAGATAGAGGCGCTGATCTCTGGGAAATAGTGTTTGAAGTCATTATGATCAAAATAGATAGTACCCTCCTGGATCACGTCAGCCAGCTCGCCAAAGAGTCTCCCCGCAGGCGGAAAAACTACAATTTCCACAAAACATACGCTGACACCCTTCAGCGGCTGCTAAACGCTATTGAACCCTATAGCTACATTCAGCCTCACAAGCACGAGAATCCTGATAAACGGGAAATCTTCACCGTGCTTCGCGGGCGGTTGCTTGTAGTGGAATTTGACAACCAGGGAACGATCGCCGAACACATGATCATCGATCCGCGGGAAGGCACCTGTGGCGCCGAGATCCCGGAACGGATCTATCACGCCATCTACGCACTGGAACCGGGAACCATTGTTTATGAAGTCAAAGACGGACCCTACAGCCCTATCGACGACAAAAACTTTGCTTCCTGGGCACCGAAGGAGGGAGAGGATGGGACAAAGGAATACATTGACAGGGTGTTTAACTGCTTAGGAATACCGTTGCCCTGAAATCTGTGGTGCAGTGATGCCGTGGTGCCGTGGTGAGGTGGTGAGATGGTGAAAGTAGTGGAAGTAGTGAAATAATCCATGGCAATCCATGTGCAATCCATGGCAATTTATGGCAATAACTACTATCTTTGCCCAAAATAGTTTGAATGGCCAACCAGAAGCCTTCAATACCCAAAGGAACCAGGGATTTCCTCCCGGAAGAGATGGTGCGGAGAAATTACATTTTCGATACCATCCGTGCCGTTTTTGAGTTGTACGGCTACCAGCCGGTTGAAACCCCGGCGATGGAGAACCTTACCACGTTGCTGGGAAAATACGGAGAAGAGGGAGACAAGCTGCTCTTTCGAATCCTCAACTCGGGAGACTACCTGAAAGGAGTCACCGAGTCAACAAGTCAACAAGTCACCGGTCACCAGTCACCAATCGCCAGTTCACCACAGCACCACAGCACCACAGCACCACGGCACCACGGCACTCCATCCCTCGTCCCTCGTCCCTCGTCCTTCGATCTCTCCCGGTTCACCCAGCAGATCTCCGAAAAAGGCCTCCGCTACGACCTTACCGTTCCCCTGGCCCGCTTCGTGGTACAGCATCAGCACAAGCTGACATTCCCCTTCAAGCGATACCAGATCCAGCCTGTCTGGCGTGCCGACCGCCCGCAAAAAGGGAGGTACCGTGAATTTTTTCAGTGCGATGTGGACGTGATCGGGAGCGATTCCCTCCTCTATGAAGTGGAGATGATCCAGATCATCGATGAGATCTTTACCCGGTTGAATCTCCCCGTGGTAATCCGGGTGAACAACCGGAAGATCTTGGCCGGTATTGCCGAAGCGATCGGGGTATCCGAAAAGCTGACTGACATCACCACGGCTATTGACAAATTCGATAAGATCGGGTTGGATAAGGTCAATGAAGAGTTATCGGAACGAGGCCTCTCCGCCGAATCGATTGAACGGCTGCAATCCGTCCTCACACTGGAAGGGAAGATCAAGGAGAAGAAAGGGTTCCTGGAGCAGCTTCTGACCGGGTCAGAAACCGGTATACAGGGGCTTGAGGAGCTGTGCCACGTGCTGAAATACCTGAAAAGCCTTGACGTCAGGAACAAATTCGAGTTTGATGTGCGGTTGGCCCGCGGACTCACTTACTATACCGGGATCATCATTGAAGTGATGGCCAGGGACATCTCCATCGGCAGTCTCTGCGGGGGCGGCCGGTACGATGACCTGACGGGGATCTTTGGCGTGCCGGGTCTTTTCGCTACCGGAGTCTCCTTTGGTGCCGACCGGATTTACGATGTGCTGCTGAAACAGAAACTCTTCCCGGATGCCATTCAGTCGACTACCCGGTTGCTTTTTGTGAATTTCGGTGACGAAGAGGAGCGTTTCAGCATGAAATTACTGGGTGAGGTCAGGAAAGCCGGGATCCCGGCCGAGATCTACCCGGAGGCCGTCAAGCTGAAGAAACAGCTCGATTATGCCAACCGCAAGGAGGTCCCGTTTGTGGCCCTGGCCGGGAAAGAGGAGATCCTCTCCGGGAAGGTTACCCTGAAGAATATGAAAACCGGCGAACAGCGATCTGTTCCCGCCAACAGGTTAATTGAATATATCCAATGACATGGATTGCCATGGATTGCCATGGATTGCCATGGATTGCACATGAATTGCCATATTTCGTATTTCGTATGACTGTATGACCTAATGACCAATCAATAACTTTTTCCCCATGACCTATATAATTTCCGGCTCAGGCCTCACTATCGAAGATGTAGTAAATGTAGCCCGCCACAACCAGACCGTAGAATTACACCCTGATGCCATGGATCGAATCCGTAAATGTCGTGCGATGCTTGAAAAGAAGATCGAAGCCCGTGAGATCATGTATGGTGTCAATACCGGGATCGGAGAGTTTTCCGAGATAGTGCTCAATGACGAACAGGTAAAAGATTTTCAGAAGTACCTGATATACAACCATGCCGCGGGGATCGGGGATCCCATGCCCCTGGAGTGGGTGCGGGGAGCCATGCTTGGCCGGATCAATGTACATGCCCACGGAAATTCAGGGTGCAGACTGGAGATTACCCAGACCTTAGTGGATATGCTCAATAAAGGGGTCACTCCCTATGTATGCCAGAAAGGATCAGTAGGCGCCTGTGGCGACCTGGCTCCCATGTCCCAGATTGCCCTGCTGATGATGGGCGAGGGACATGCCTACTACAAGGGTGAATTCCTGGACGGGAAGGAGGCCCTCGACCGTGCCGGTATTCCTGTTCCAGGATTGAAAGCCCGCGACGGCCTGGCAACGATCAACGGGTCGAATGTGCTGACGGCCATGAGTGCGATTTTCCTTTACGACGCTAATAAATGGCTGAAACAGGCGGAGATCGCTGCATCCATGTCGCTGGAGGCCTTGAAGGCCAACATGCGGCCATACAACCCGAAACTACATGAGGTTCGCGGATTCAAAGGAGCTGTCAGGAGCGCGGCTGCCATCGTGAAATGTGTGAAGGGTGGCGACCTCTATGAAGGAACGGTCAAGTGCAAAGTCCAGGATGCCTACTCCATGCGCTCCACCCCGCAGGTGATCGGAGCTGCCCATGATGCCATGGCCTATGCCCGCTCCCAGGTAGAGATTGAGCTGAACGGGGTGGGCGACAATCCCGTCTTCTTCCCCGAAGAGAACCTGCAACTTTCGGGAGCTAATTTCCAGGGATCACCGGTATCTGTCCCTATGGATATGGCCGGCATAGTGATCACCATGGTGAGCGTCATGTCAGAACGGAGAATGAACAGGTTGAATAACCCTGCACTCAGTGTAGGTCTGCCTGCTTTCCTGACCAAAGGCGCCGGCATGTTCAGCGGCCTGATGCTGAGCCAGTATACCGCCGCTATGCAGATCGTCGAGCAACGGATCCTCTCCATGCCTGCCTCTATCCAGTCGATTCCGGCAGCGGCCGACCAGGAGGATTTTGTCTCCATGGGGATGAATACCGCACTGAAAAACTTTCAGATCCTGGATAACGCCTATGGGATACTGGGAATCGAGTTCATGGCTGCCGCCCAGGCCCTTGATTTCAGGGAATACAGTTTCGGCACCGGAACCACCAAAGCCAAAGAGGTGGTAAGAAGACATGTGGAGTTCCTCGACATCGACCGCCCCCTGTACCCCGACCACAACAAGATGAAAGAGCTGGTGAAGTCGTGCGAGATCCTCGACGAGGTGGAGGCGCTGGTGGGAAGTCTGGGGTAAAATCCGTGGTGCCATGGTGCGGTGGTGCAGTGGTGAAATAATCCATGGCAATAAATGGCAATATCTTTGTATATTTGATCAATTTTAATTCCAACAATCATGGAAACATCAGTAGAAGCATGTTCCTGGATCGCCCTGACCCTTGCGATCCTAATTCCGATCATCATCATTTGCCTCTCCATCATGGTCCTGGAGATCGTAGCCCTGTGGTTTGTGCTGGAAAAAGCGGGTGAACCCGGTTGGGCCGCTATCATTCCGATATACAACTATCTGATGGTAATAAAGATAGCCGGAAAGCCCTGGTGGTTTATCCTGTTGATGCTGATTCCCATTGTGAACCTGGTGATCTACATCATTATCCTGAACGGCCTCTCTAAAAATTTCGGGAAAGATGAAGGTTTTACTGTTGGGCTCTTTTTTCTCCGTTTCATCTTTTTGCCGATTCTGGGTTTCGGGAAGTCAACCTATTCGGGAGATAAGTCCAACTTTTCCTAAACGAACCGCGTTTTAATGGACGAACCTCCTCAACCGCCAGGTATCCCGGCCGGACCCATCAGGCCCAGGTTATTGACCATCCTTTGCATCCTTACCTTTATCGGAAGCGGATTGAATACCTTTTCCAGCCTCTTCATTGCAGGTTTTTTCGACACATTCCTGGTGGTTGCCGAAGAGTTCGGGGAGCGGTTCAACCTGCCCGGCATGGAGATCCTGATGAATGCAACGCCCGGTTTTTTCCTGATCACCGGACTATTGTATGTCGGATCCATCACCGGAGCCATCCTGATGTGGAGGTTGCTGAAAATGGGATTCCATCTTTATACCATTTCACAGATTCTGTTGTTGATCGCACCCATGTATTTCCTGAAGTTGTCCGGTCCTTCGGTCCTTGACCTGCTTTTTTCCGGACTCTTCATCATATTATATAGTACCCAGTTGAAACAGATGCATTGAAAGATGACGCCATCCAACAAAAACCGACCCATTCTTCTGTCAATGCTCTGCCTCTTTGCCTGGGTCTACTATAGCATCCTGGCAGCTCTTTTTTTACTGGCCCTCTTCTATGCGGGATGGATCACAGAGATCATCCACCAGTATATCCCGGATCAAAGCTGGTCAAACGTTCAGGTATCCCTGTTATTCCTGGGGATGTTTGTGCTTCATGCCATGGCCTTTTCCGGCGTTATCCTTCTATGGAAAGGCCGTCGTACAGGTTACTACCTCTTCTCGGTTCCTACCATCCTGATTATCGTTTTTCACCTCTTCCGGCCGGAAATATCCTGGCTCTCCACTGCAGTTTATGCAATTTTGGTGATTCTTTTCGGCTTCCTTTACCGGCAGATGAAGAAATTATCGGATGTAAGTAATTGATTCTGTTGTTAAAAGAAAAATTTTTTCTGATTAGCTAAATTTTTTTTATAAAAATTTGCTTTTAATCCTATTTATTAAGTAAATTGCAGCGGATTCAAGCAAAACCTGATAAAGTAAGTTTAACTTATCATTATATTGTATGGTATAGGTAAGAAACCTTGCAATGGTGTTATTATCTTCTTTATCGCTGATTCGTAAATCATTTACAAACCAAAATCAACAGTTATGAGAAAATTTACAATGATCCTTGCCCTGCTGTTCTTTGTAGGATTGCAAGGAGTTCTTGCGCAACCGCGTGTCATAACCGGGGTGGTGACCTCTGCAGAGGATAACGTACCGATTCCGGGGGTGACCGTGCTGGTAAAGGGGACTACCCTGGGTACCGTAACAGATGTGGATGGGAAATACTCTCTTTCTGTACCTGAAAAGTACAAAGTGATTGTTTTCTCCTATGTGGGGATGAAGCCGCTGGAGATTACCCTGGGTGAATCCAATACCATCAACATAACAATGGAGACGGATGTCCTGTTTATGGATGAAGTGGTGGTCACCGCTCTTGGTATTCCCCGTGAAAAAAAGTCCCTTGGATACGCAACACAGGAAGTATCAAGTGCCGAGATTAACTTAGTCAAAACAGATAATTTTGTGAATTCTCTGGCAGGACAAGTCGCGGGGCTTCTCGTTACAACAAACACGAATATGGGTGGTTCTACCAATGTCCTGTTAAGGGGTAGCAAATCGTTGACAGGCAACAACCAGGCCCTGTTTATTATCGATGGTGTTCCTGTAAATAATGAAGTAACGAACACACGTGCTCAGGAACAGGCCAGCGGGGGCAACTACGACTTTGGCAATGCCGCTTCGGATATTAATCCGGAAGACATCGAGTCTATTAACGTGTTGAAAGGTGCTGCTGCAACTGCATTGTACGGTTCGAGGGCTGCCAACGGCGTGATCATGATCACAACGAAGAAAGGAAAAAAGACGTTGGGAGTTGGCGAAAGAAGAGGTGTTGGAGTTACCTTCAACACCAGTGCATCTATTGGTTTTGTTGATAAAAAAACATTTATTGAGTATCAACAAGATTACGGCGCAGGTTATGGAACGTACTATGATGGGCCGGGAGGCTATTGGTATATGCGATATATCAATCCCGATGGAACGATCACAGTGGATCCGACAGATCCAGCCAGTATCGAAACACAATGGGTTGTGACCTCCGAAGATGCTTCTTATGGCGCCCCATTTGATCCTAACCTGATGGTTTATCAATGGGACGCTGTCGACCCTGAATCTCCGAATTACCTCAAAGCCACTCCATGGATGAATGCTGAAAACGGCCCCATCACCTTTTTTGAGAAACCGTTGACTTTTACCAATACGCTTTCCATCGAGAATACGTTCAAAAGCGGTAATTACAGATTATCCTATACAAACTTTACACAATCGGGATTGCTGCCTAACAGCAAGCTGGATAAAAACAATGTCATGCTGAGTGGAAGCTGGAACGTAAACGACCGGTTAACTGTTTCAGGATACGGGAATTATTCTATTCTCTCGGCGAAAGGGCGTAATTCAACAGGTTATACTGATAACATCATGGGAATGTTCCGTCAATGGTGGCAAACCAACGTGGATGTTCAACAGCAGAAGGATATGTACGATCTTACCACACGGAATGTAACCTGGAATTATGCCGACCCGTCCAGTGCGGTTCCGATCTACTGGGATAACCCCTATTGGACTCGTTATCAGAACTATGAAACCGATAAAAGAAATCGTTTTATCGGCAATATGGCTGTCACGTATAAAATCGCTGACTGGCTGAACATTTTTGGCCGGTTTTCGGTTGACACATACTCAGAACTTCAGGAAGAGAGAAGAGCAGTGGGTAGTGTGCCCAGTTCGTTTGGCATTGGCACCGGACCTGATGGCAGTATAGGCAGAAGCTCTCAGGAATCTGGCTACATGAGAAGGGATATCTCCTTCAGTGAGTATAATTATGATGTAATGGCTAATTTTAATAAAAATTTGTCGGAATCCTTTAACCTGAAAGCTATATTGGGGATGAACATCAGGCAGACAAAGTATGACCGTTTGATTTCATCCACCAGTGGGGGGTTGGCCGTTCCTGAGCTCTATTCATTGCAGAACAGCGCGGGACCGCTACCCCTTCCAAAGGAACTTGCTTCCACCGTGAGGGTGTACGGAATTTATGCAAGCGCATCGTTAGGATTTAAAAACTACCTCTATCTGGATGCTACGATCAGACGAGACCAATCTTCGACGTTGCCTGCTGACAATAATTCGTATTATTATCCGTCAGTTGCCGGAAGTTTCATCTTTTCTCAAGTTATACCAAATGCAAAATGGCTCTCCTTCGGGAAAATCAGGTTAAATTATGCCATGGTCGGTAATAGCCCGGGATTTGATCAGCTTATTGATAATTACCTTGTATTATCGCCATTTAACAGTTTGACGACAGCGGTTCCAACTACACAGAAAAACCCTGATCTGAAACCTGAAAACACCAAAAGTATAGAAGGTGGTCTTGAAATGTACTTCCTCGGCAGAAGGCTTGGTTTTGATCTGGCGCTATATAAAACCAATACGATTAATCAAATTCTGCCACTTCCGGTTTCCACCAGCACCGGTTATAACATCAAAATAATCAATGCAGGTGAAATTCAAAATCAAGGAATCGAACTTGTCCTCCGTGCAACACCGTTGAAAAGTAAAAACTTCAAATGGGATGTCGCGTTGAACTGGGCCAAGAACTACAATGAAGTGGTTAGCCTACTGGAAGGTGTTGATAACCTGCAGTTAGGAAGATTCCAGGGAGGAGTTACCATCAATGCAATGGTTGGAGAACCGTATGGTGTGATCTACGGAACAGATTACACTTATCATGCTGCGTCCGGAGAAAAATTAATCAATCCAGCAAACGGGCAATATCTGCCTACATTAACGTCTGATTATGTGATCGGAAACGTAAACCCCGATTGGCAAGGTGGTTTCTTAAATACCCTGACCTATAAAAACTGGGCATTCGGCTTTTTGATCGATTTTCAAAAAGGTGGAGACGTCTTTTCGCTTGACATGTATTATGGATCGGCAACCGGTTTGCCTGCAGAGACTTCCTATACGAACGATCTCGGCAATCCAGTCAGGGATCCCATTACATATAATACACCTGGTGACCCAACAAGTGGGTATGCTCCAAACAGCGGTGGATTTATCAATGAAGGTGTTAACCCGGATGGTTCAGTCAATACAACCAGGATAGCCGCCTCCAATTATGGCGCTTTCGGGTATAGAAGAGGGCTTCCGAATAAAGCCTTTGTGTATGACGCAAGTTATGTCAAATTGCGGAATATCTCTTTATCTTATACCATTCCTCCCAAGGTATTGGAAAATACTTTCATTACGGGTATCACCCTGACAGCTGTGGCCTCAAACGTTTGGATCCTCTTTAAGAACTTCCCTCATGCCGATCCTGAATCAGGACTGGGAGCAGGAAACCTGCAAGGATATTCAACAGGGCCACTGCCATCAACACGTGATTTTAGTCTGAACTTAAAATTCACCTTCTAATATAAAAAGATATGAAAAATATATTAGCAATTCTATTGATCCTCCTGCTGGTTTCGTCCTGTAAGAAACTCGAGGATTTAAATGTGAACATCAAAGATCCAACGACCGTTCCCGGAGAATCATTATTTACAGGAGCCCAGTTGTCTCTTTCCAACATCATGGTTACGCCCAATGTGAACCAAAACATTTTCCGTATGTTTGTTCAGCAATGGACTGAATGTACCTATACTGATGAAGCCAACTATGATATCGGTGGCCGGACAATTCCTGGTAATTTTTGGAATGTTCTCTACAGAGATGTTCTGATGAATTTGAAGGAATCTGCAAAAGTGCTTCAAGAAACAGGGACCCTTCCAGGCGATGCTCCCTCTGTCTTAACAAATAAACTTGCTATTATTGAGATCCTGAATGTTTACACTTATAGTGTGCTTGTTGAAACGTTTGGGGATGTCCCTTATACCGAGGCATTGGATCCGGATATTCTGTTGCCCAAATATGATGATGGCCTTACCATCTACAAGAAACTGATTGTCAGACTTAATACAGCAATTGGATCGATGGATCAGGCACAGGGTAGTTTTGGTGGTACAGATAATATGTATTACGGCGATGTTGGAAAGTGGTATAAATTTGCCAATTCCCTGAAATTAAGGATGGGCATGCTTCTTGCTGATGTCGACAACGCTCTGGCCTCCACTACGGTTGCTGAGGCAGTTCCGAACGTAATTATGTCCAATGCAGATAACGCGTTGCTCACCTATATGAGTTCTCAGCCCAATACTAACCCCATTAATGAGAATCTGGTTCTCAGCGGCAGAAAGGATTTTGTGGGTGCCAACACGTTTATTGACGTGCTGAACGATTTAAATGATCCCAGAAGGCCATTGTATTTTACCACGGTTGGCGATCCTCCAGCGTATATCGGAGGAATTTATGGTGTACAGAACGATTACACTCTATTTTCGCATGTTGCTGATCCAATCACAGAGGCTACTTTCCCGATGGACTTTTTTGATCTGGCTGAGGTTGAATTCTTATTGGCAGAAGGAGCTGAGAGAGGTTTCAGCGTGGGTGGGTCTGCTGAAGAACATTATAATCATGCCATTACAGCTTCCATTGAGTTCTGGGGAGGTACTGCAGATGAAATTGCCGCTTACCTGGCAGATCCCAAAGTTGCTTATTCAACTGCTACCGGAACCTGGCAACAAAAAATCGGAATGCAAAAATGGATCGCACTCTATAATCGCGGATTTGAGGGTTGGACTTCTTACCGGATGTTAGACTTTCCCGTTCTTCTTCCTCCTCCTGATGCCGTGAGCGTGCTTCCATTGCGTTTAACCTATCCCATTGCAGAACAAACCTTAAATGGTGCAAACCGTGCTGCTGCAGCTGCCGCTATTGGTGGAGACGATGTGGCGACAAAACTGTTCTGGGATAAAAACTAGGTTTATCCTCATTTAGAAAAGGAGGCTGCCGGGTGGTAGCCTCTTTTTTTTCGTCTAAAAAATTTTTTTTACAAGCAATTAATTATTAAAATTGCATTTGGATTCATGCATGAACAGCATAAGTAAACTCAACATATGGCCATATTGTTTGGTTAGGTCAGGAACCTTACAATATTTTATATTTTTTCAATTCGCTGATTATTAAACCGTTTACTAACCAAAATCAACAGTTATGAGAAAATTTATGATGATCCTTGCCCTGCTTTTATTCGTAGGATTGCAAGGAGTTCTTGCGCAGACGCGAATCATAACCGGTACGGTTACCTCCTCAGATGATGGTAGCTCGATACCGGGTGTGACCGTTCTGGTGAAAGGTACAACGATAGGTACTACGACTGACTTGGACGGGAAGTATACGTTGACTCTTCCAACGAAGTACAACACGCTCATCTTCTCCTATGTTGGGATGAAAACCCAGGAGATCACCCTGGGTGAATCCAATACCATCAACCTTGCGATGGAGTCGGATGTCCTGAACATGGATGAAGTCGTGGTTACTGCCATCGGTATACCTCGTGAAACGAAAGCACTCAGCTATTCCGTGCAGGAAGTTAGCGGAGACGACATTGCCAAATCAGGTAGTGTTGACTTTATCAATGCCCTGCAGGGGAAGGTTTCCGACGTGCAGATTACAAGTTCATCCGGTGCTGCCGGTGCTTCATCCTACATCACTATCCGTGGGGTTCAGTCACTGACGCAGAACAACCAGCCGCTTTTTGTCATCGATGGGGTACCCATCAACAACAGCGGCGGACAGTATGGTGTCGACGGAGTAGCTACCTCTAACCGTGCTATCGATATCAACCCCGATGACATTGCCTCCATCAACGTGTTGAAAGGTGGTGCCGCTACCGCTCTCTATGGTTTGCGTGCTGCATCCGGCGCCATCATCATCACCACCAAAAAAGGAAAAGCCACAACCGGCAGGAAAATCTCGGTGAATTTTAACACCTCTGTCACATTTAATAAGATCAGCCAGGTTATAGAGCTTCAGGATCAATATGCACAGGGTTGGGGCGGTCAATGGGTCGGCGGCAATTCTTTCACCTGGGGACCGAGGATTGATACCTGTTCCTACTATGTAGACCCAAACTACAAGTGGAGAACCTTTAATCCCGATGGCCAGATTGTTGGGAAAAACGACCCAACGGCGAATGGTCAGTCGGTCAACACCTATGACCCTTATGATTTCTTCCAGACGGGTATCACCACCAACAATGCCATCTCTCTTGTGGGGGGCAGTGAAGTGGCCAACTTCTACTTCAGCTTCTCCGACAACCAGTCGACAGGGATTGTTCCGAATAACAAATTCCGCCGGAATACCTTCAAGTTGAGCGCTGAAACCAAGCTGACAGACAAGTTTAAAATTTCAGGAAATGCCAACTACATGATCTCGGCCGGTGACCGGATCCAGCAGGGTTCCAACACCTCCGG
>JADHVQ010000096.1 GCA_016783905.1 Bacteroidales bacterium
AGGCTACACGGTGGAAGAGGGATCTTCCCATAAATGGATGATCATGCGATCAACCGATAACGGGGAAACATGGAGTGTTCTCAGGGAGCAGCCCCTGGCGCCGGACTGGTACAACCCGGACTTCGATATGGTGGTTTGTGGAATTAATGAAAGTGAACTGGCGGTATATGTAGCCCGGGTTTCTCAGAACGACTATTTAGATGCCAGTGAATTACTGATCAGCAAACTCGATGGAAACACCGGGAATACACTGACCACGCTATGGGATAGCTATGTCACCGGTGACGAAAAATTCAACGGTGTAGCCATTGCCAGCGATTACCGGCTCCCGGCTCTTAATTCTATACCATACAGCGTTGGTGTGCTCTATTCAAAAAAGATTCTCGACCATGATTCCGTTAATTTCCTTTTATCTACTAACGGAGGGGCATCCATTACCTACTACTATCTGATAACAAAAACCTATTACTACACGCGCAAAGTATCTCTCGCGTACGGCAGGTCCCAGACCATGAGTGATGGGCACTTTTTTGCTGCGTGGGAAGAGAGAAATACCCCTGCCGACGATATCGGAATGATCTATACGGCGCGTAGCATTAGCTATATATACAGTCCGTGGACAGTTCCTTACAGGTTAGACGATCTGGTTGTAGGTTCAGCCGGTTTTTCCCGGAATCCATCGATCGCCTGTCAGTTTAACAATATTGACAACGTGATGGGCAACCTTACCGAAGTGGTCCTGTTTGACCGGGCGTTTGAAGGCAACATCTTTGATTTTGACGTGATGGGACTATACAATATGGAAGGAGTAGGGTACAATCCCTGGCAGATGTTCGGATTGAGCTATGGCTCCCAGACCAGCGACATGCAACCCGATGTCATTTTTGATCCCGAATACAACAATTTCCAGGCTACTTATTTCAAAAAAACCGATCAAAAACTTCCTGCTGTAATGAAACATATGAATATGCCGGATCCATATAACTGGACAGTCGTATCGGAGCAGTATAATGATGGGGATAATCTTACCAATCCCTATCCGAAAGTAGAAATAAATTCAGTTGCCAAGAAGACTGCCTACGTCTGGAATGCTGAACGGACAGGAGGAAATGGCATGGCCATGTTTGACGCAGAGTATTCTGTGGTTGGTCAACAGGAAATTTCCGGCAAAGAAAATGTGGTCACCGTGTTCCCGAATCCTGTACATGGGAAAGCCACCTTCCTGGCGATCCTTGACAAACCGGCAAAACTGACCATTCATATTTACTCACTTCAGGGAAAAGAGTTGGCAACCATTGCCGACGGCATATTCCCTTCAGGCCGTCACAGGTTCCTCGCCGATCTGTCAGGATTCACTGCGGGTTGTTATTTCTACCGGGGCACGATAGCTGACCGTTCAGAGACAGGCAGGCTCATGATCGTGAAATAAAACGTGATCGTGAAATAAAACCGGAAAACCTATTCCTGGATCTTTATCAACATGATTGTACCATCCCGGTCGGGCAGGAAGACAGGCACTTCGGGAATGGTGAGCAGAAACTCATCCACCGCCTTTTGTACACCGGGCCAGTTCCGGTTGTAATCATGAACCAGGATCACTCCCCCGGGACTCATCCGGGGGTAAAAAAATTCAAGTCCGGCTTTGGTAGGTTTGTAGAGGTCGGCATCGAGGTTGACCAGGGCAAAGGTCTCCCCGGCGACAGGTGCTGCTGAATCGGGGAAGTAGCCGGGATGGATCTGTATGAGGTCATTCCCCCTGATCCGCCTCAACACCTTCGGGATAGAGGTATCAGCGAAATTCCGGGTGGTGTAGGTGGCAGCCTTCCCGGTCTCTCCCTGCAGATCCACCTCCGGAAATCCTTTAAATGTATCGAAGAGATACAGCTTCCTGGCAGGATCCATCAGATGAAACAACCTGGCACTATCCCCTTTGTAAACACCCAGTTCAGCAAACGCCCCCGGAACCTTGTCCCGATGCAACCGCTCTGTCTGAAGCCACCAGGAGAAGAACCGTACCTTATCAGGATAGAATCGTTCCAGCCGGATCAGGGAAACCGGCACCCGTTTCGCTCTCCTTGCCTCCTTCCAGGCTGCTGGCTGGTTCACGGGATGAAAGAGGGCCATCCAGAGGAACCTCAGTGCCAGAAAGAGCAGGAGAGCTACAAGAATGATGTTGGTAAGCTGAAACAGGGAGAGATCCATCGGCTCTTTTTCCGGTAAAAATAGTGATTTATTCCTCAATAATAAATACTTTTACAGATCTTATCCCCATGCAAAAACGATCCTCCATACGCTGCAAGATCCTGCTGACCGGACTCCTCTCCCTGGTGTTATTTACCATGAACTTATTCCCCCAGAAAACCACGTTTGGTGACCTGATTCCCGACATCTATCTCCCCTCCACCATCAATCCCTCCGAACTGCTCGACTGCAACCGCTACTTTCAGCTGGCCGACAGCATCAATCAACGGGTTTTCGAACTCACAGGAGTGAATCCAATCCCCGAATATCACTGTGGGAATGACACCCTCAGCTATCTTCGGAGCTCCATCGAAGAGACCCTGAAGGAGATCTCCCCCGGCTCTGTCCTGGCCCGAATGATCATCGACCGGACAGGTTCGCCGGTCTGCTGTAAAGTCTATATGAAGGAGACCGACTCTCCGGGGAAACAGGTGGAGGATGCCCTCTCGAAACTGACGATGGTGCCCTGTTTCAGAAACGGGGAACCGATTCCTACTGAGTGCCGGTTCGTCTATGATTTCTTTGCCCCGAGGACTTACGGAAAAAAGATTATCGATTAAAAAAAGGGCCGTCCTGTTGAGACGGCCCTGGAAATATTCTCTGAATCAATTAGGGATAAATATTGGAAGCATTTCGGTATCCCGGTTTGTCCTGGTACCAGTCGGGATAAGATGTCCCGCCGCTTGTAGCCCATTCCACAAAGTGGTTATAAACATTGACGATATCAACAATTTCCTTGGGATAGGCGAAGCTTTCATAGATGTTGATCGCCCATGGGAGGTTTCCTGCTGTCTTATAATACCTTCCCTGTGAAGGAATGCTATTGTCCTGTGCCTGTCCGAACCAGGAAGGATCAACCAGGCTGGTTGGCAGGTAATCTGGCAGATGCACTTCATGTCCCCTTGTCAATCCAACAATCAGGAAGGGATTGAAGTTGTGAATATCTAACTGGGCCAGGGTATAGGAACCGGCTGTGAATTCGATGTAGATCTCTACGGTTTCCGGATTAACATACGGTGAGCCTGGAGTGGTGTTTACACCAATCCCAGATCCCGGATGCGGCATAATGTTGAAATAGTCGTCCCAGAGAATAAAGGTTGGTTTTACCTGTCCATTTTCCAGTCCGTTTGAACCAAGAGTGATATACCCTGCTGTCAGCTGATACCCGGACGCCTCCAGGTGAGCCTGGCTGATATTTTCATTCGGGAGCTGGAATCCAAATCCGTTGTGAAGTGAGGCCCCGAATGCTTTAATAATAAAAGTCCCAAATATCTCTACCAGGTGATTGGAAGCATTGGTTACCATTTTAAATCGATAATCGGTCACCAGGTCGTTAAAATCATAGTCTCCCTTTCCGGGCCAGAGGTCCTCATAAGCAAGGGTACCATAACCGTTAGCCGGGAAGTAGTTATCAAATGCCCGGACAGGATCGCAAGGATAGTCGTCTTCGGCATCCGGCACACCGTCACTGTCGCAGTCGCCAGTTGGAGTGATGGTTACTGTTATTGTCGCGATGTCGCACAGGCTGTTAACATCACAGATTTGGTAATCAATCGTAGTGATTCCTGTGAAAGAGGCAACGGGGGTAAAGGTTACAAGCCCTGTGGTTCCGTTCACCGTGAATGTTCCTACCGTTGTAGGATTCGGTGCTGTTCCCGGAATAAAGGTCACTGTTGTGGGGTCCAGTGCTCCTGTTCCGGCAACATCATTGCTTAATTCAGGGATATCTACCGGCGTGTTCTGCGGTGTTGTAGCGTTGTCGTCGTTGGCTGTTGGGCCGACAATCGATCCACAACCGGTGCCATTACACGTCATGACCGATTCAAAATCAGCAACAGTAAAATTGGCAATCTGGGCATTCTGTCCAGCTTTTGCAGATGTCTGCTGGGCCTGAAGTCCGCCGCTAAGGGTATAGGTTACTGTGAATACGCCAGCCATGCCATCTCCGATACCATTTGTTCCATCTACTTTGAATCCATCGAAAGGGTCACTTCCGAGATTGGGGCCTAAGTCAATGTTGGTGTAAGTCATTCCACCTGAAATTACAGCCACACTGACGTTGGAATAGGTCCCTGGATCGGCCTCTACCGAATAGTGTGAGAGTTCCTGGCAGGATTGACCGGAACATCCATCGTGCTCCACGCGTAATATTATGGTGTGTGTATTCCCAGGATTACAGACAACCGACTGGATGGTGGTAGTAAACCCGCCACCGTTGACCTTGGTTACATCGCAGGGATTCTGAGCCTGACTGGTAAACGCGAAGATCATAAACAGGATTCCGAAACAGAATCCTGAACAGATTCTGATAATGCTCGTTTTCATATCTTTCAAATTAAAAGGTTAAAACTACTATTAATTACTGAAAGGATACTGAAATCCAGTCATTCGTCACCGGGATAGTCCTTGTCTGTCCCGCTAACAGAATCTCCAGTTCTTTTTCGTACGTTGGAACTGCGATGCTTGTGTGGTACGTTTCACCATTGTTCAACATGGCTTTGTGGTAGACCGTGCCCTCTTTTGACTTAATGTACAAAACGGCCTTGGTGTTGCTCTTTATTTCGACCTGGAGGTCTTTTATTGTTTTCCAGTCGAAATCCGAGTTTACTTTCATGTCAGCCATTGCCGTGGTCTGAGCCGGTGAAGGGGCAGGTTCCATTACTTCCAGATTCTTTTTGCATCCGGTAAACGTAATCAGAATTACAGCAAGTGTAATTCCCAGGGTTGTAAGTGTTGTTTTCATGGCACTTTTTTTTCAGATTTTACAAATATTCATTAACAAATATCTGTTAATCAGTGCCTTATATAAAGTCAAAATAAGTATCCGTAGGCGGGGCACACGTAAGTGTCAATAAAAACTTCGTATCTGTGATATCCGGAATAGAATCGATTTCTATCTGGTTTTCAGACACTTATGGTGCTATATTATAAGTATCTGTACAGGAATTACTGGTAACTGTAGCCGGAAACCTCGTATCCGGGAGTTTTGCTACAAAAAAATCGATGAGAACTTGTATTTTTGCGCTTCCAACCTGATCCCATGTCAAAATCGATTCTCAACAACCTGAATGAAGCGCAAAAAGCTGCCGTTGTAGCTTCTGAAGGTCCGGTGATGGTGATTGCGGGCGCTGGCTCAGGGAAAACAAGGGTTTTGACCTTCCGGGTAGCGTGGTTGCTGGAGCAAGGGGTGGATCCGTTCCGGGTGCTGGCGCTCACGTTCACCAACAAAGCAGCCCGGGAGATGAAAGAGCGGATCATTGAACTGGTGGGTGGTACCGATGCCCGCAATGTCTGGATGGGCACCTTTCACTCTATCTTTGCCCGGGTGCTGCGGATCGAAGGCCACCTGCTGGGCTATCCTCCCAATTACACGATCTACGATACCGACGACTCCAAGCGTGTGATCCGGAACCTGGTCAAAGAGAACAACCTCGATGATAAGATCTATCAATACGGCTATATCCTCCACCGGATCTCAGCTGCCAAAACCTCCCTGATCTCTGCCGAAGAGTACCACATTAATCCGGAGATCCAGGAGTATGACTCCTCCGCCGGGAAGCCCCTGACCGGACAACTCTACACGCACTACCAGAACCGGCTGAAACGGGCTGCAGCCATGGATTTCGATGACCTCCTCTTCAACATGAACATCCTGTTGCGCGACTTCCCGGATGTTCTATACAAGTACCAGCAGAAGTTCCATTATATATTGGTGGATGAGTACCAGGATACCAACTACGCCCAGTATCTCATCATCAAGAAGCTGGCGGCCAATAACGAAAACATCTGCGTAGTGGGCGACGACGCCCAGAGCATCTACGCTTTCCGTGGGGCCAACATTCAGAACATCCTGAACTTCCGCAACGATTATCCTGATCTCCAGACCTTCAAGCTGGAACAAAACTACCGCTCGACCAAGACCATCGTAGCCGCGGCAAACCACGTCATAGAGAAAAATAAACAGCAGATATTCAAGGAGATATGGACAGAAAATGAGGAGGGGGGGCTGATTCGTCTGATCCGGGCTTCCACCGATACAGAAGAGGGCAACCTGGTGGCCCAATCGATTTTCGAACAAAAGATGAACCACCAGCTCCCCAATGAGGCGTTTGCCATCCTCTACCGCACCAATGCCCAGTCGAGGTCGTTTGAAGAGGCGCTCCGCCGGCTGAACATCCCATGCCGGATCTACGGGGGTATCTCCTTCTACCAGCGGAAAGAGATCAAAGATATGCTGGCCTATTTCAGGCTCGCCATCAATCCGAAAGACGAAGAGGCGTTTCTCCGCGTGATCAACTACCCCACAAGGGGGATTGGTAAGACCACCATTGAGAAGCTGATTGTTGCGGCAGACGACAGTGGTTCCTCCATCTATGAGGTGATCGGGAATCCCCAGCCCCATCATCTCTCCCTGCCGGCTGGCACGATGCAGAAGATCCAGGCCTTTCTGACCATGATCCGTAGCTTTGGGGCGATGCTGAAAACCCGCAATGCGTTTGATCTGGGTAAGCACATCGCCGCCTCCAGCGGATTGATGAAGCAACTCTATGAAGACAAGACTCCGGAAGGGGTCAGTCACTTCGAGAACATGGAAGAGCTGCTCAACGCGATCAAAGAATTTACCGAAACTGAAAGAGGGCCGGATGAGACAACCGGAGAGATCGACACCTCCATCCGAACCCTTGATGAGTTCATGCAGGAGGTAGCTTTGCTTACGGATGCCGATTACGCTGACGACAAGGGGAAAGACAGGGTGACATTGATGACCGTGCATTCGGCCAAAGGGCTGGAGTTCCCGCACGTTTACCTGGTGGGACTGGAGGAGAATCTCTTCCCGTCGATCCAGAGTCTCCATTCCCGGTCGGACCTGGAAGAGGAACGCCGGCTGTTTTACGTAGCCCTGACCCGTGCCCAGAAGTGTGTGACCCTGAGTTATGCCGAGAACCGTTACCGTTGGGGGAACCTCACCATCTGTGAACCAAGCAGGTTCATCTCCGAGATCCCGGAGGAGCGCCTCGACCTGCCGAAAAAAGCATCGGTGCATCCCGGTGGATTCCTTTCCGATGAGAACTTCTCAGCTTCACTGCCCGGATTGAAACGCCCGCAAAAGATCATCCCGACCGTCAGGAACCTGAAGAAAGCCAGCGCCACAGATATTCCGGACGACTTCAATGCGGCTTCCATCGAATCCATCGTTCCTGGAATAGAGGTGCTGCATGAACGGTTCGGGAAAGGGAAAGTGGTGCAGGTGGACGGAGAGGGTCCCAATAAAAAAGCGACCGTCTTTTTCCCGGAAATAGGGCAGAAGCAGTTGCTATTGAAATTTGCCCGGCTGAAACTAGCCGGCTCCTGAAAAATTACTCTCCCTCAACAAAAGCTTCCCAGATCGGCTATACACAGCTGATTGAAGGGGTGAAGATCATGCGTGATAGCTTCCGGGACTGACTCATTTCTAAATCGCAATAAATCACATTAATCCGAAATATATTTCATCAAAATGGCGTGCAAGTCGAAAAGGTACAATGTTGATAAGCTACCAAGTAACACTTTTTCGCTATTGATAAATCCAATCTGGATTCTTATATTTGTACTGGATTCTTATATTTGTAATGGCATAGATGATAGGATAATGAAACTATTCATAACTATATGTTTTATCCTTTCCGTTCCTTTTTGTTGTTTTTCCCAGGGCGAGTTCAACAACTGGTACTTCGGCGCTTATGCAGCCCTGACATTTAATTCCGGATCGCCTGTTGTATTAACTGATAATCCTTATAATTCCGGGGGATATAAGATGGAAACTACGGTATCTGATTCTAACGGCACTCTTTTGTTTTTTTCAGGCGGGATTAAAGTCTTTGACCGTAATCTTGTAGTAATGCCCAATGGGGATGGATTATTGGGAGGTGAGTCTTGGGGGGAAGGTCCGTTTATAATGGTCGTTCCTTTCCTTAATGACAAAAATAAATACTATCTTTTTACAACAGGGTTTAATATCCCTTACCCAAATTTTCCTGTCGTTGGACTTCATTATTCTGTGCTTGATATGCAATTGCATGGTGGATATGGAGATATTGTAGCAGGGAGCAAGAATATTCCTTTATATATGGGCGACAGCGCCGTTAATCAACTGACCGCAATCCGGCACCATAATAACAGGGACGCATGGGTGGTTGCCAAAAGGCATAGACTGAACGGAGCCGACTACCTGGCCTATCTGGTCACTTCCGACGGGATAGATACAATGCCTGTGGTAAGTCAAAGTAGTATACACCGTTCTTACTGGTGGTCATCGATTTCTACTACTGAACATAAAAAGGACGATCATATTCGAATATCGCCTGACGGGAAGTTTCTAGTAAGCCGTGATTCGCTGATTGAAGTCTGTGAGTTTAATTCCTCCACAGGCCAGGTGATACCAAAATTTACATTTCTTGAGAATGAGACTGGCGCTATGGGAGGCTTTGAATTTTCAATAGATTCCAGATATCTTTATT
>JADHVQ010000097.1 GCA_016783905.1 Bacteroidales bacterium
ACGGGGAGCATCCCGAACGGAAATACCATGAGGTGGTTTTGCTAAGGCGTTTGCGGGATGCCATCGACAAACTGAATCCTGATATTCCCTTTGAAGCCAGAGAAGACGCCTTAAAAAAAATGTTGCGGGCCGAAAGTCCTGCACTCATCGCCAATAACGAGACCATCCACCGCTACGTTACTGAAGGCATGGATATTGAGTACCGGACCGAATCGGGTATTAAAGGTGATAAACTTTATCTGGTGGATTTTAACAATCCTGAAAACAATGAATTTATAGCTGTCAACCAGTTCACTGTTATTGAAAGTTCCAATAATAAACGACCGGATATTGTCCTTTTTGTCAACGGCCTTCCATTGGTAGTCATTGAATTGAAGAACGCTACGGATGAAAGTGCCACCATTAAAACAGCATTCAACCAGCTTCAGACTTACAAAAGCCTGATCCCTTCCTTGTTTCAGTACAATGCACTGCTCATTGCCTCCGACGGTTGGGACGCAAAGAGTGGAACACTGACAAGCGAATGGACCCGTTTTATGAACTGGAAAACGAAGGATGGCACCACTACCTCTGAAACCACCATTCCTCAAATGGAGGTTATGTTTTTGGGCATGCTGAATAAATCCACCCTGCTCGACCTCATCCGCCACTTTATCGTATTTGAAAAAAACCAGGATAAGATTCAAAAAAAGGTTGCGGCTTATCACCAGTACTATGCGGTAAACAGGGCAGTGGAAACGACTGTAAAAGCAGCTTCAATACAGGGCGACAGACGGGCTGGTGTGGTATGGCACACGCAGGGGAGCGGAAAGAGCCTGAGTATGGTTTTCTATACCGGTAAGCTTGTTTTGGTGCTGGATAATCCGACCATTGTGGTCCTCACCGACAGGAATGACCTGGACGATCAGCTTTTCGACACGTTTAACGGTTGCCACCAGCTTCTACGGCAGGAACCACAACAGGCAGCAGACCGGAAGCACCTGCGAAACCTGCTGAATGTATCTTCAGGCGGGATCGTGTTTACGACCATTCAAAAGTTCATGCCGGTTCTTGATCAGGAGGAACTTGTTACTGAAGATGGACCGGATGTGATGCAGGAACCCAGTCCGGAAACCTATTTCATCACAAACAAACCGCTCAGCTTGCGAAGGAATATTATTGTTATTGCTGATGAAGCGCACAGAAGTCAATACGATTTTATAGACGGGTTTGCCAAACATTTACGAGATGCTCTTCCAAATGCGTCCTACATAGGTTTCACCGGAACGCCTATCGAAACAATAGACAAGAATACACAGGCAGTCTTTGGCGATTATGTGGATGTATATGACATCCAGCAAGCGGTCAATGATGGAGCAACCGTAAAAATTTATTACGAGAGCCGGTTGGCGAAGGTGAATTTCAGGGAAGAAGAGAAGATTCAACTGGATGAACAATTCGAAGAGCTGACCGAGAGCGAGGAATTGACCGAAAAACAGAAATTCAAATCCAGGTGGACGCGCCTGGAAGCCATTGTTGGGAATGATCATCGTTTGGAAAAAATAGCAGAAGATCTTGTCAATCATTTTGAGGAGCGAAATGCAGTTTTGGATGGGAAGGGTATGATTGTTTGTATGAGTCGCAGGATTTGTGTGGATCTTTACAATGCCATCGTCAAACTTCGTCCCGGCTGGCATAATAAAGATGATGTTCTTGGAACGATTAAAATTGTGATGACAGGCAACGCTACCGATCCGGTTGATTGGCAGCAACACATCCGGAACAAGCAGAAAAGAAAAGCCATTGGCGACCGAATGAAAAATCCCGCCGACAGTTTAAAATTGGTGATCGTCCGGGATATGTGGCTCACGGGATTTGATGTACCCTGTCTGCACACGCTGTACATTGACAAGCCCATGCGGGGGCATACGCTGATGCAGGCCATTGCAAGGGTAAACAGGGTTTTCAGGGATAAAGATGGCGGTCTTGTTGTGGATTATCTGGGAATTGCCCAGGATCTAAAAAAAGCCCTGGCCGAATACACGGCCAGCGGGGGCGAAGGAAAACCAATGTTCGACCAGGAAGAAGCGGTCGCTAAGATGATGGAACTTTATGAAACCATTGTTCAGCTATTCAATGGATTTGACTACGGGCAATTCTTCAGATTTCCGACCCCTGAAGAAAAATTCAGATTCCTTCCAATAGCCGCCGACCACATTCTGTCGTTGGAAGAAGGAGCTACCCGTTTCGTTGAGCAAACCAGGAAATTATTAAAAGCATTTTCGATTTCTGTTCCTCATGAACAAGCTATTGCTATCCGGGATGAAGTGGCATTTTTCCAGTCTGTCAAGGCACGGATTGTGAAAGTATCGGAAGCATCTAAAGTCAGATCGGATGAGGAAATAGAAACTGCAATTAAGCAGATCATTTCGGAAGCCATTACCTCCGACGATGTCATTGACGTTTTTGATGCGGTAGGATTGAAAAAGCCCAACATTGAAATTTTGGACGAGCAGTTTTTACAGGAATTGAAGAACATGCCTCAACGGAATCTTGCCGCTGAGTTACTTAAAAAGCTGTTAAAAGAGGAGCTGAAGAAAAGGGCTAAATTTAATCTGGTACAAAGCAGGACATTCTCGGAAATGCTGGAGGAAGCGATCAACCGCTATCATAATGGTATGATTGATACCGTTGAGTTTCTGGAGAAAGTGCTCATCCCGCTTGCCAGAGAAATCAAAGAAGCAGATAAACGAGGAGAAATCCTGAATCTCAATTACCGTGAGCTGGCTTTTTATGATGCACTCGGAGTCAATGAAAGCGCCGTTCAAATATTGGGGGACGAAACACTCCGGAACATAGCCAGGGAACTTTTAGCAAGTGTACGGAAAAACACCACGATTGACTGGACCATTAAGGAAAGCGTCCAGGCAACACTACGCCGGCACATCAGGCAAATTTTAAGAAAATATGGTTACCCGCCTGATTTGCAGGAAAAAGCGGTTCAAACCGTGATTGAACAAGCAAAACTTATAGCGGAAGATTTGTTACAGAATAACGAGGAATAACAATCACTTACTTTAATCAAAATCAATAAAACAAGGAGGTCATTATGACAACAGAACATCAGGATCCATCAATCTGCTGCCCGGAGTTTGATCCGGCGCCCTGGCAGGATAAACACGTTGCCTGGGAAAATAAAAAATTCATCCGGGATAAGGTGTGTACTCTTTACTACATGCCTATGAATTTCAGCAAAGTCATGAAACGGCTGGATGAAAAAGTCAGAAAAGCGGAAGCTACAATACCTGATTACCTCTGCCTTTCTGACCACACATCAAAATGGAACATGGATCTGTACCTGGCGGTCGACAAGGAGATCCCAGGAGCGGAAAACACCACGATCAGCGGGAAATTTTTCAGCAGGGTGTATGAAGGCCCATACAAGAACACCGGAAAGTGGATGAAAGATTTTGAAGCAGTGGTCAAATCAAATGGATTGACTTGTAAAAAAGTCTACATGTGGTACACAACCTGCCCGAAATGTGCCAAAAAATACGGGAAAAACTACATCGCCATCCTCGCACAGGTTGACTGATCATTGGTGGCATACTTGTTCGATTCACGAAACGGAGTAAGTCCCCTTCAGGGGATTTAGGGGTTCTAGCCTCTTCTAAACCTCACCCGCTCCTCCTTACTCATCTTCTCCGTTGCGTACTGGAAGATCAGCCGTGCCGCATCGTTTTTCCATTTCAGCAGGAAGGCCTCAACCGGTTCAGGGTGCACTTTCCAGGCCTCCCGAAGGAACCAGCCAAGCCCTTGATGAACCACTCGTTCAGCATCCATCATCATGGGATCGATGAAGTGAAGGAATGGCTGAATATCGGAACTCTTTTTCGCCGATTTGATTAATGCCACCGGAACTGCACGACGTTGAAAACGGTAGTTCGATTTACGCCAATCCGAAAAATCCTTCATGTTGATGACACCTTTCTGAAGCATCGGGGAGAGCAGTTCGCTGCAGAGGCCGTCGGTATGAGCCCAGTTTCGGATCCCGATGGGGAACCATTGCTCAATCACCTTGAAGGTCTCTTTGGTAAATTGGTTGGAGAATCCCTTCAACAGTTGCAGGGCAAAACTGGGCTCCTCGTATTTCTCCCCTTTAATCAGTTCGAAACTGGCTTCGATCACTGTCTCCATGGTGAAACTTTTCGAGGCGAGCAGCTCTTTCACCTTAGCCATAAAAACGCCACTGGACAGGCCGTAGGCATCATATCCTTCCTTGAAGTACCGGGCATATTTCTGAACGATTGCCGGATCAGCATGGGCTTCGCAAAAGCTGCGGATATCGCGGATCAATTTCTGTGCATTCATCGTAAATTGATTAATTTCTTGTCACATTCAGGCCAACAAGATACAAAATTACCCGGATCTTATGCATCTTTGTGAGAAATATTCATGATATGCAGGTATCAAATAGAAATTCGAAATATAAATCGAAAATCCCGGATCAGTATTTTTCATGATCGTTTGGTGCGGATAAGCAGAATGTGAATGGATACTCCAATGCCGATCCCCATCAGCAAAATCTTAATCCAGAGAAGAGGGGCAAGGTAAAAGGCAGATATCAGAAGAGAGAGCCATAGAAATAACAGGGCACCGAGCTTCACCCGCCAGGGAATCCCTTTTTTATCTTTGTAATCACGTAAGTATGTGCCAAAAAATTTATTGGTTATCAGCCAGGTGTAGAACCGGTTGGAACTCTTATAGAAACATGCAGCTGCCACGAGCAGAAAAGGGGTGGTAGGAACCAGCGGCAGTACGATACCAATGAGTGCAAGAAACACGAAAAACGTACCGGTAGCCAACAAGGCATAACGAAGGAGGAAGTTTTTTACGACACCCTTGGAGTTATTGCCATTTATTGCCATGAATTGAACATAGATTGCACATGAATTGCCATAATTTATTCACAAAATCTCTTATTTTCATTGGTGTTCATGAATGCTTCGCACTTCGCATTTCGCATTTCGCTTCTCGCTACCTCGCTTGATTCCGCAAAAGTACCTTTTTCCTCCTATTTTCCTTATTTTTGCCGGGTAACAAACCAGGACCAACTAATGAATGAACTCCATCTCCCGACCATGTACTATCTCAGATCTCTTGTAACAGGAGATACCTTTGAAGATGAGGGCTGGATGTTGGAAGCAGCCGGTGAACCAAAACCTTCCCTGCTTTCAAGTGTATATGACAAGGTTCAGCTTACGGTGAAAGATACCCGTTTCGGGATCTATAAATTTGCCGACTGGCTTCCCCTGCACCGGATCCTGGAGGGCTCTTCAGCTCCGGTCACCTATAAGAGTGAAAAGCTGGCCCGGCAGCTGGGACTTAAAAACCTCTATATCACGTTCAGCGGTTACTGGCCTGACCGTGGAGCTTTGATGAGGACCTGTTCATTCAAAGAAACTGAAGCCTATTCTGTATGTGCCCGGTTGGGACCGGAACAACATCAAACCTTGGTTGTAGCTTCTGCTGGTAACACCGCCCGCTCCTTTGCACGGGTTTGCTCCGACAACCACATTCCGCTGCTTCTTTCTGTCCCTTCCGATACCCTCAATGCCTTATGGTTTGATACACCTCTGAATGATTGTGTTACATTGATCTCACCACCTCCCGGATGTGATTACTACGATGCTATTCACCTTTCCAATCTGGTGTGTCAGCTCGATGGGTTCATCCCCGAAGGCGGAGCAAAAAACATAGCCCGTAGAGATGGAATGGCTACAACGGTTTTATCGGCGGCCACCACCATCGGCCGGATCCCAGATATCTATTTCCAGGCGGTTGGGAGTGGTACCGGGGCCATTGCCGCATGGGAAGCGAATCTCCGACTGATTGCTGACGGACGTTTTGGCTCATACAAGATGAAACTTTACCTCTCCCAGAATTTCCCTTTTCACCCCATGGTTGACGCCTGGAAGGCCCGTTCGCGTGATCTGTTCCCGATGGATGACCAGCTGGCACGGGAGCAGGTCATGCAAATTGATGCCAAAGTGCTCTCGAACCGGAAACCGCCTTATGGGATCATCGGGGGCCTCTTTGATGCCCTCCTTGACACAGATGGGGAGATGGTGTTTGTAACCAACGAAGAGGCTTCTGAAGCTGCCCGGCTTTTTGAAGATGAAGAAGGAATCGACATCCACCCGGCAGCCGCTGTTGCCACGGCCTCATTGATCCAGGCTGCCGGAAACAACGTGGTATCGAAGGATGAGGTGATCATGCTGAATATCACCGGCGGGGGAGAGGCCCGTTTTAGGGAGGACAAAGAAGAATTGGTCTACCTGAAGCCCTCATTGATTATCAACACGGATGTAACACTCCGGGAATTAGAGAAGATGATCCGTGCGATCTGACCGGGATCATTTCTTTTTCAGGCAAGCCAGGATATTTCATGAGTGGTATTTTTTTGGATGTCTATTTTCAAATATAATATATAATTTCGCCGGATAATACCTTGCTCATGAGAATCAAGCGGGAACACCTGCACGTCAACCTGAACCTCAATGTCAGGGGACTCAAAACATCTGCCACACTGGCGATCAACGAAAAGTGCGAGGAACTGAAAAAAGAAGGAAAAGAGGTCTTTAAATTCGGGCTCGGGCAATCTCCTTTTCCCGTCCCTGATGTGGTAGTGGAAGCATTGCGACGGAATGCCCATCAGAAGGAGTACCTGCCGGTAAGAGGACTGGCTCAGCTCCGGGAAGCAATTGCCGCCTACAACTGGCGGACCCAGAAGGTCAAAACGGATCCGGCTCATGTGCTGATCGGACCAGGTTCCAAAGAACTGATTTTCCTTCTGCAGCTTGTTTACTATGGCGACCTGATCATTCCTACTCCCAGCTGGGTCTCTTACTCTCCACAGGCCCATATCATTGGAAGGCATGTCAGGTGGGTGCCCACGCGGGAGGATAATTTCTGGCGTCTCAGTTATGAAGAACTGGCGCAAATTTGCCGGGGAGATCCTGACCGGCCCCGTATCGTAATTTTAAATTATCCTTCTAATCCAACCGGCTATACCTACCCTATCGAACGGTTGAAACTCCTGGCCCAGGTTGCCCGCAAGTACAAGGTGATCCTGGTTTCGGACGAGATCTATGGGATGATCCACCACCAGGGCCAGCATGTCTCCATCGCCCGGTTCTACCCGGAAGGAACGATCATCAGCAGCGGGTTAAGTAAATGGTGCGGAGCCGGAGGCTGGCGACTGGGCACCTTTTCCTTTCCCCCCAACCTGGTGTGGCTGCTGGATGCCATGGCGGTGGTTGCCAGCGAGACCTTCACCTCCACCTCTTCGCCCATCCAGCATGCTGCGGTAACTGCATTTGAACCTCATGCGGAACTCGATCAGTACCTGCATCACTCCCGGAGGATTCTCAGGGCGATCGCGCATTACATGACCAACAGGTTCCACGAAATGGGACTGGATATCCCGTTGCCTCACGGAGGATTTTATATGTTTCCCAATTTTGAGCCCTTCCGGGAGAAACTGACACAGCATGACATCCGGAACTCCGTGGAACTGGCCAACCGTTTGCTGGAGGATACCGGGGTTGCAGTGCTCCCGGGCAACGATTTCGCCCGTAACGGCGAAGAGCTGACCGCACGGATGGCCTATGTGGATTTCAATGGTCAGCTTGCTCTTCAGGCTGCGTTCCATGGATTTCAGGAGAATACACTGCACGAATCTTTCGTTAGGGAGTATTGCCCCAGGGTCGTGAAGGGATTTGAACGACTTGGAAGCTGGCTGGCGGATCTGTAATTTTTTTGTATTTTTGCGCTCCCGAAATCCCGGGTAATCATCCGGGAGTTAAGGGAAGCCGGGATGTAGCGCAGTTGGCTAGCGCACCACGTTCGGGACGTGGGGGTCGGAAGTTCGAGTCTTCTCATCCCGACGACGCCTCTTTAGCTCAGTTGGTAGAGCAGCTGATTCGTAATTAGCAGGTCGGCGGTTCGAGTCCGCTGAGAGGCTCAGAAAAAAAGGCCGCTCCGAAATTCGGAACGACCTTTCCTATTTAGCACAATGTATTTGGGGGGTATGTCGAGACAAGACGCCATGAATGGCGTCTGTACGGGATTGCTATAAAGCTTCGCTGTAAGGCGCCTCCAGGGGTACCACCGGCGAGAGATCATATGATTCCGGCAAAAAGTGATGTAGCACCCAGGGTAAGGAGCAGGGATAGGATGATATATTTCATTGTTTTCATGGTTGTCTGATTTTGTGTTTCGGGTAATAAGATGCAGTTAAAACGAAAAAGTTACACAGGATGACGCATTTAACAAATGTTTAACTAATCTGATATATAACGGAGTTTTAACCACCTGCGTAGAGAAACTACCCGTTGAAATTGGGTTAAATCTCGGTAAACTCAGATCCCATTAAACATCGAGACCGGTTTTCCATGAATGGTCAGGTATCGTTTCATGGCATCTGCCGTCAGACAGGCATGGACCGGCAGAATGCCGATCAAATCCCCGGGATGAAACTGTTCCATCATAGTGTGATCAAGCCTCAGGA
>JADHVQ010000020.1 GCA_016783905.1 Bacteroidales bacterium
GGGCGGCCGGTTGTCGCACATCTCCTGCACCAGGTAATCGTGCACGATCGCTTCAGGATATTTCAGCATCCGGTCCGGCACGGGGTACTGGTCGCCAATCACGCCTTCAGCAAGTTCATGGACAAAGGCATCGGGATCAAACTGGTGGGTTTTGATCCCGTAGGTATAGAGTTCAGAAAGCAGGTTGATCCCGGGCTTATCCCTGTTCCCTTTCAGAAATTTTTCAAACCGTTTGGCGATCCCATCCTGTCCGGGGATCCCGGCCAGCCCCTGGGTATAGTTCATGGCTCTCCGGCACTCTTCAACGCCAAATAGGCCAAGCGTAAACAGAGCTTCCCTGGGAATGGTGGAGATCCAGTTTGGATTGCCCCTGCCGGCATTCAGCATGGCGTGTGTACTCTTGTCGCTATGTTGGTTGGCCAAATTAATGAGTGTATTTTTAATCTCGAACGGACTCATCTGTTCGAGCTTCTTTTCAGCCGCCCGTGTAGTTGTGATTTTTGGAATTTTTGAAGCCATATTATAGATGTTTTAATTGATCAGAAATACGATTATAATACCACAGATGATCAGCAGTGTATTGCCTACGGCGTAAGTAACGGTATATCCCAGTGCGGGAAGCCGGCTCTCCAGGGAGTCCTGGACCGCCGGGAGTGCTGCCGTGGTGGTACGGGCGCCGGAACAACACCCCAGACCAAGTGCAACATTGAATTTAAATACATACCGGGCCATGATGATCCCTATGAACAATGGGACCAGGGAGGCGACGGCGCCTATCACAAACAGCATAGGGCCTACCTGCTTAAATCCTTCCACAAAACTGGGTCCGGCAGATATACCTACGACAGCGATGAAGGCGTTCAGGCCAAGATTGGTCATGATCCAGAGGGCAGGCTCGGGGATCTGGGCATACCCCGGGTGCTTGGACCTGAGCCATCCGAAAAAGAGACCCGCGATCAGGGCGCCACCACTGGTACTAAGGCTGAGGGTGACTTTGCCGATATGGAAAGCCAGCACACCGACCAGTCCGCCGAGAAGAATTCCGAGGCCCACGGAGATCATGTCTGTCTTATCGGTCATGATATCAGCAAAACCGATCAGCTTGATGGCGTTCTGAATATCTTTCTTGGGTCCGATCAGGTAGAGCATATCCCCTTTGTGGAGTTGGGTCTCGGGAAGCATCGGGATCTCGGTACCTCCTCTTGTCACTTTGGTCAATGACACACGCAGGTCAAAGCGCTGGTGGCTGAGTTCCCTGATCGTCATCCCTTCCCCTTGTTTACTGGTGAGCATCACTTTTACGGAATCGATCTCGAAGTCAAGCAATTTTTTATCGAAGATCTCTTTTCCAATATGCTTTTCCTCGGTGATCATGAATGTTCCCCTGCCTTGCAACACTACATCATCATGGGCTTCAAACCGGTAATCGGGCACAGGATCCAGGATCGTCTGTGTATCCTTTTTCCTGATGCGTTCCACATAGATCCGGTGACCATGGTCCAGGAAAAGTTTTTCCAGCTCTTTGACGGTCTTTCCGACGGCTTCCGAGTCTGGCACGAGGTGATATGCGCGGAAAACGATCCTGGAGTATGAAGAGATCAGCGAGGGATCATCGGAACCGACGCCCAATTTTGCCTCCAGGTCTTTGCATTGCTGCCTCGCTTTTTTGAGTCCGCCCCAGAAAAGCGGCCCCACCTGTGCCAGGAAAAAAGCCGACCCGATGGTGCCGAAGAGGTAGGTCACCGCGTAACAAACAGGGACCGCATTGACCATGCTCTTTTTGAGATCGGGATCTATGCTGAGGGAGTTGATCGTATCCGCGCCAACACCGATCACAGCAGAGATGGTTTGTGCCCCGGCAAACAGTCCGGCTGTCTGACCGGCGTTGTATCCCATCATCTTCGCCAGGAGCCAGGTGGAGACCAGGGCTACGGCGGCGATGATACCAGTGAACAACAGTTGCGGCAGTCCCGATTTCCTCAGGCTGTTGAAGAACTGAGGGCCCACACTGTATCCTACCGAGAAGAGGAAGATCAAAAAGAAGATCTGCTTTACGTCGGGCCCGATATCGATTTTCATCTGCCCAACGAGTACTCCGACGAGCAACACGCTGGTGACGGTTCCCAGCGAAAAGGTTTTGTATTTGAACCTGCCGATGAAGAATCCGACAGCAATGGTGAGGAAGACAGCAAGTTCAGGATGCTCGCGAAAAGTTGTCAAGAACCAATCCATAGACGATAGTTTTTAAATTTGTCCGCTTGTCACATGAACTTTTTGATATCCTCCGCGTGCTCCTTCTCCTCTTCGATGATCTGATAGATCAGCTTTTTGGCATCGCTTTCGGTGCGCTTCTCAAGCTCGGTGTAAAAGGCAACGCTGTCATTCTCGAACTTTAAGGCGATCTCCAGCGCCTCTTTGGGAGTGCGCACTGTTTTGGCAAGTTCGTTACCAGCGCCTGCCTTTCCGAAGATGTGCCGTTCGGCCAGGTCAAGAAGAAGCCTTTTGATATCGTTATCGGTTTTAATTGCTTCTGCGGCGGCAGTGTAAAATGCATAGCCGTTCTCTTCAATTCTGACGGCGATTTCGATGATCTCTTGTCCGGAGTAATACATATATATGAGTTTGCTACAAAGTTATAAATATTGTAGCATTTTCAATCCTACATTCCTTTGTCTTGGCGGTTTTGTACTTTTGTCTCTTCCAAATCAGAACCCGGATGACGCTGCGCGAACTCGAAAAATATTCTTCTGCCTTTACGCTTTCCGACATGGAGATCTTTATTTTCCCGGAACTTCTTTATTCCCTGGTGCTTGCAAATATTCTCTCTCCTGAGATCTGGAAGTGGCGGGAAGACAAATGGTTTAAAAAGATCGAAACCATGCCACCCCTCAAACGGATCCAGCGGGTGAAACAATACATCATGGATCATTACGACTTCAACCTCGACCTGGAGACATGGGGACTGACAGACAAAGAGACCGAGATCAACCGCTTTCGGGAGTTTATCGATCCCGATGTGCTGAGGCAGTCCAATGCCTTGTTTGGGTATGAAGGTGACAAGTACTATTTCGACATAGATATCCGGCGTCATTTTGGCCTTGATAAATTCGATACCGATATCATCCCATACTGGAAGACAGAGACGGTGGAGGCGATGAATGCTTTCAGATACAAGCCCGACCATCCGGTTGGGGCTGGAGAGTGTGTGTCGCTGGCTACCCTCTATGCCGCCGCTCTCTTTATTGTGGCACGGATCCCACTGAAAGAGATCTTCCTGATGGGAACCCCACTACACTCCCAGAACTTTGTGATAGTGGATGATGGTGTACTGACCAACAACCGCAGGATTGTCACCAAGACTATGTGGTATAACGGCACCGAGCTCTCCTCCCTCGCTCGCCGGGCACTGGAACATGAGCAGGTGACCATTGTAGCACACCATACCGGATACATCCATTCAGTTTACCCGGAAGCTACGATCGGAGAGAATGAGTACCGGCATTTTAAAGAGTCGCTGACTTCATTCCTGAATAGCGAGATTGTTTACGAAATCTTCATCAATTTTCTGCGCTCCTTTCACCGGTATCAGAAACTGTTCCAACTTTCTGTCCCCTGCAGGGCCACGGTCAAGTACCTTACATTGGAAAAGGCGTTCAGCTATGAACACGGAAGCAAGAACCGGTTGGGGGATAAGACCGCCAGGAAACTCCTTTGCGAGATTGGGGATGAGGATTTCTGCCGCTGTCCTTTTGAAGGCCGCGCCACCATCAGCGAAAAAGATCCACTCTTTGCGAAAAAACCTTACCCTGCATTTATCAAGGCGCTGATGGCATCATTCCCCGACCTTGATCCGGAACAGGAGCTCCAACGAGATCTGAAGCGGTTTGTGCATACAGTGCCGCGCTTGCCGGGGGGAGAAAAGGTGTTTGTTGAAAGCGGACGAGCGGACGAGCGGACGGGAGGACCAGAATGGGGAATTACGGTAGAGCAAACACGGGAAGAGATCCTTGAGCTCCTATTATCTACTCACAAACTCACCAGTTCACCAGTTCACCAGGTATCAACTTCCAGCGTTCAGCTAGCGTTTTATGCCGGCCGTTTCATGGATTACTGCGACTGGAAACCATTTATGAAGGCGGTGATGGAGCGTAACCCGGTATCTGTGGCCTATTTCCGGGAGATGAACCTGCAGACGGTTTATGCCCAATTGATTTCCTGGCCGGATGAGTCTATTTATGAAGGGAACCGGCTTGCCCTTCCCGATGAAGTGGTCAATTTTCAACGGGGCGACGGCATCGAAAAAGCGCTGACCATGGCCAATGTGATCCGTGCCCGGGATCGGGAAATACAATGTTCCCTTCAGATTGACCATCATGAAGTGCAATTGCAGACACCCGAAGAGAGGTTTTTTTTCAAGTCGGAAAAGCATTTCAGGAAGAAGCTGATTTTTCAATAGATACTATTTGGGCGAAAGCCCTTCTTCTGTCGTGCCTTTGTTACTCTGTGCCCATGTGCCTCTGTGCTCCTGTGCCCTTGTGTCTCTGTGGCTGTATTGATGCATTCCTCTCACCCTACCGTGACAATCCCTCACGGTTTGGCAGTCTCCCAGGCGCTGCGGGTGAAAACAGGGATCAGTAAGATTGAATTTTTTTTTTCAGAAGTAAAAGTAGAAATTTTTTCCTTCCGCATTGATACTGGAAGGTTTACGCATCTTTCAAGAACCTGTTAACATTTTAACAGGTTACTAATCAAACCGTTAAAAAAGATTTTTCTTGCATTTTCATTTTTTTTAAAGTATCTTGTACTGGCAATCCGGGATATCTAAACATAGCCGACCGGTGAAGCAGAAATCAAAAGAAAGAAGGAAAACATGGAAACCAGGCAAAAAGAAGGTTATGCGTTATTGAAAAAATATGGCTCACGATGGGCCATTCTTGCAGCCCTGAAGATGGACCTTGAGAAAAAGGGGATCGATCTTCTTGCCAAATCAATGAAAGGCGAACTGGACTATAACAGGCTGATAGAGATCCCGGCACTGAAGACGGTGGAAAGTTCCTGCGGTTTTCTAAAATGCAGTTGTTAATCAGGTTCAAGGTTCAAGACTCAAAGTTGAAGGCCTGTTACCAAGTCACCAAATCCCCAATTTATCCAGCATCCAGTATCTACTTTTTGCGTATTTTTGCCAAATGGCAAGCGATGAGGAACTTTTCAGGAAGATCATTGCCCATGCAAAGGAGTATGGGTATGTGTTTCCTTCGAGTGAGATATACGATGGACTGAGTGCAGTGTATGATTACGGTCCGTTCGGGGTAGAGCTTAAAAATAATATCAAGGAATACTGGTGGAAATCGATGGTGCAGTACCATGAGAACATCGTGGGGCTCGATTCGGCTATTTTCATACATCCCACTGTTTGGAAAGCCTCCGGACACGTAGATGCCTTCAATGATCCGATGATCGACAACAAGGATTCCAAGAAGCGTTACCGGGCCGATATGCTGGTAGAGGATTACATGCTGAAGATCGAAGAGAAGATCGAGAAAGAGGTAACAAAAGCTGGCAATCGGTTTGGCGAATCCTTTGATGAAAAGATGTTCAGGGAGACCAATTCACGGGTACAGGAAAATCTGAAGAAGGTCGCAGAGGTTAAACAGCGGTTTTACCCGGCTCTTGACCGGAATGACCTGGCAGATGTGAAGTTGTTGATCGAGGAGTTGGGGATTGTTTGCCCGGTCTCGGGAAGCCGTAACTGGACCGATGTACGTCAGTTCAACCTGATGTTCTCCACCCAGATGGGATCGGTGAATGAAGATGCCAGCGATATCTACCTTCGCCCGGAAACCGCCCAGGGTATTTTCGTAAACTTCCTGAATGTTCAGAAATCGGCCAGGATGAAGATCCCCTTTGGGATTGCCCAGATCGGGAAGGCATTCCGCAACGAGATCGTGGCCCGTCAGTTTCTGTTCCGGATGCGGGAATTTGAACAGATGGAGATGCAGTATTTCGTCCGCCCCGGCGAAGAGATGAAATGGTATGCCTACTGGAAGGAAGAGCGCATGAAATGGCACCTCTCCCTCGGGATACCGGCTGAAAAGTACCGGTTCCACGACCATGAAAAGCTTGCTCACTACGCAAATGCAGCATCCGATATCGAGTTTAAATTCCCGATCGGATTCAAGGAGCTGGAAGGCATCCACAGCCGGACCGATTTTGACCTTAGGGCTCATCAGGAGTATTCCGGGAAAAAGATGCAGTATTTCGACCATGAACTGAACGAAAGTTATGTGCCCTACGTGGTAGAGACCTCTATTGGTCTCGATAGGACATTCCTTGCTGTCCTGAGCCAATCCTACAGGGAAGAAAGACTGGATGATGGATCGGAGCGGGTTGTGCTGAGTATTCCCGCCCGTTTGGCTCCGATCAAAGTGGCGATCCTGCCGCTGGTCAAGAAAGACGGTCTGCCTGAGAAAGCCCGGGAGGTCATGGATTCGCTGAAATACGATTTCCGTTGTTTCTACGAGGAAAAGGATACCATCGGACGGCGCTACCGCCGGATGGATGCCCTCGGAACTCCTTTTTGTATTACCATTGATTACCAGACGATCCAGGATAACTCGGTGACGATCCGCGACCGGGATACAATGTTGCAGGAGCGGATCTCGGTTTATGAGATTGGAGAGGTGATAAAGGAGAAGGTAGAGGTAGCGAGGTAGCGAAATGCGAAATACGAAATGCGAAACAGGGAATTTCTTTCCTAGGATTTTCCGAATTGGCAAGTTTTTCCTTATCATTATAGGATCATTTGCCTTTATCGGGATTGTTCTTGCATTTACGTCGGCGCCGTTCTGGATCTGGTATGGATTGGGTACATCGAAGGCAGAGATCTCCGGCACGCCTGATTACATCGTTGTTCTGGGTGGCAGCGGGATCCCCAGCGAAACAGGACTGATGCGCACCTATTATGCCGCTCTCGCTGCCAAAAATTTCCCTGACGCCAGGATCATCATAGCGTTACCCGGAGATACAACTGACACCCTAAGTTCTGTGAACAGGATGAGGGCCGAGATGATACTCCGTGGGGTAGAACCCGAACGGATCCTGCTCGAAGATTCAGGGACCAATACACGGGCACAGGCCATGCTGATCAGGGAACTGATCAGCAATTACAAATTACAAATTACGAATTATGAATTACCTTCTTCGTCCCTTGTCCCTCGTCCCTCGTCCCTCTTACTAATCACCTCCCCCGAGCACCTTTACCGGGCTGTAGGAACCTTCCGGAAAGCCGGGTTTGAGCAGATTGACGGACTGCCTGCATTTGAAAGCGACATTGAATCTGATATCTCCTTTACTGCGCGCAAACTGGGCGGAAGGAGATGGGTCCCGGATGTGGGGAGTAACATTACCTTACGGTACCAGTTCTGGACGCAGCTGCATTATGAGCTCCTGATTATCCGGGAGTGGGTAGCGATTGCCTATTATTGGCTGATGGGATGGATTTAGTAAATTACGAATTAAAGAGATTCATTGCCTTGTAAACGCCCTGCAGAACAAAACATTGAATCATTTCAACAGCAAGGTTAATTCGGGGGATAAGTACTTTTTCCTCTTCGGAGGTCCAGCGGCCCAGGACATATTCAACCTGGTACCCTTTGGCGAAGTCGTTGCCGATTCCCATTCGAAGTCTTGGGAAATCAATGGTCTGGAGGGTTTCAATGAGGCTGATCAGGCCATTATGCCCTCCATCGCTCCCGCTCTTCCGCAGGCGCAGGGTGCCTAGGGGAAGTGCGAGGTCATCGACCACCACCAGGAGATTTTCGGGAGGGATCTTATCTTTATTCATCCAGAACCTGATGGCTTTTCCACTCAGGTTAATATAGGTAGTGGGTTTGATGATGGTGATGGAGCGGCCTTTTAGCATTCCCTTTGCCACCGAGGCATGCCGTCCGGAAGCGAAACTGGTTTTCAGGGACAATGCCAGCGCATCGGCCACGATAAAACCGATGTTGTGGCGGGTATCAGCATACTCGTCACCGATATTCCCAAGACCAACGATGAGGTATTTCATGATAAGTGATGCGGGATTCGCGATACGCGATTTGTTCATACGTTATCCGGATCCCTTATCGTGTATCCCGTATCGCATATCTGATTAATTATTCTTCTGCCGGCTTTTCGGCTTCAGCTCCTTCAGCTCCTTCGGCTCCCTCTTCAGCCTCTTCTGTCAGCTCTACTACGGTTCTGGCTGAACGGACACCAACAACCAAATTTCTGGCTGCATCAAGAAATTCAATGTTATCGCGGTGAAGGTCAGAGACCTTGATGGAGTCTCCAATGTCGAGGTCAGCAATGTTGATTTCTATGAAATCGGGGAGATTTTCCATCAGCGCTTTGATCTTCAATTTTCTCGCTTTCTTGATCAGACGTCCGCCCTTCAGTACTCCTTCGGGAGTTCCTGTCAGCTTCACCGGGACGGCAATGGTGATGGGTTTTTCGCCGGACACTTCAAGAAAATCAACATGCAGTATCCGGTCGGTTACCGGATGGTACTGTAAATCCTGGATGATGGTGTCGTGCTCGTTGCCATTGATGTTCAGCTTGATGATAAATACATTCGGGGTGAAGATAACCTTTGAGAAGAGCTTTTCATCGGTCAGGAAATGAACCTGCTCTTTTCCGCCATACATAACACAGGGCACGTTGCCCTCTCTGCGGAGTTTTTTGGCATCTTTTTTCCCTACGTTCTCTCTGAGAGAACCGCTCAATGATACCTGTTTCATAAAATGTTTACGATTTGAATTGGCCGGCAAAGGTAGGAAAAATTTTCTTAGAATTTAAAGAGAGAGGAAATCGATTCCTTCTTTTTCAGGCGGTTGATCACCTCGGCGAAGAGGTCGGCTGTGGTGATCACCTTCACTTTGGGGCTCTCTTTTTTCGGCGGGATGGTATCGGTGACCACCAGTTCCTCGAGGGCAGATTTCTCGATGTTCTCATAAGCAGAGCCGGAGAGGAGAGGGTGGGTGATCATCGCCCTGACAGAGGAGGCGCTGTTTTCCATCAGCACGTCAGCCGCCCGGCAGAGTGTCCCTCCGGTGTCGACAATGTCGTCCAGCAGGATCACGTTCTTTCCTTTGACATCTCCCACCAGAGCCATTCTCTCAATTTCATTGGGCTTGGAGCGGTGCTTGTAACAGATGACGAAGTTGGTGTGGAAGAACTTGGCATAAGATCCGGCCCTCCGGGTTCCGCCAGTATCCGGAGAAGCAAAGGTGAGGTTATCAAGATGGAGTGTTTTGAGGTAGGGGAGGAAGACTGAGGAGGCATAAAGGTGGTCGACAGGTACGTCGAAGAAGCCCTGAATCTGGTCGGCATGCAGGTCGAGGGTGATGATGCGGGTAACGCCGGCTGCCATCAGCAGGTTAGCTACCAGTTTCGAGGCGATCGATACCCGGGGTTTGTCTTTGCGGTCCTGGCGGGCAAATCCGAAATAGGGGATTACGGCAACAATGGTACGGGCGGAAGCACGGCGGGCAGCGTCGATCATCATCAGGAGTTCCATCAGGTTGTCGGATGGAGCAAATGTGGATTGTACCAGGAACACGTCGGTACCGCGGATGTTCTCGTCGAAGGAAGGTTGGAACTCCCCGTCGGCAAAGTTAGTAACCGACATTTTTCCTAATTCGGTACCATAAGCCTGGGCTATTTTTTCGCCGAGATAATTGGATGTTCTTCCTGAGAAGAGCTTGATCTTTGCTGCCATGCGTGTAATCTTAGGGTTTACTGGTCAAAAATACTGGATCCGGCGCACGGATGCAAGGGTTTTTTATGAACATCGGGCTTAAAAAGACTGTTTTCATCACAGATATGTTTGCAGAATAGAAGACCGGGACAGATGTTTCAGCTTTCTGATGGCCTTTTCTTTGATCTGGCGGACTCGTTCGCGCGTCAGGTCGAAACGTTCTGCAATTTCTTCAGAGGTCCGCAAAGGAGTTCCGTTCAAACCGTAAAAGCAGCGGATTACTTCGGCTTCCCGGAGTGAGAGAGAGGATACTGCCCGCTCGATCTCAATTCTCAGCGATTCAATCAGCAACTCGCGATCGGGCCTGGTGTTTTCATCACCCTGGATCATATCGCACATTGTGGTAGTTTCATTCTGAATCAGCGGAGCATCAATGGAGACATGGCGTCCGGAATTTTTCATGCATTCACGCACTTCATGCTCAGAAATATCCAGTATTCCGGCCATTTCCGACACCTCGGGATCCCGCTCCCACTGTTGTTCAAAGCGAACGTTTGCCCGATGGATCTTACGGATTGATCCGATTTTGTTCAATGGAAGTCTGACAATGCGCGATTGTTCAGCAAGAGCTTGCAGGATAGCCTGCCGGATCCACCACACCGCATATGAGATGAATTTAAATCCGCGTGTTTCATCAAACCGTTGAGCTGCCTTCATCAAACCGAGGTTTCCTTCATTGATCAGGTCTGAAAGGCTTAAACCCCGGTTTTGGTATTGTTTGGATACGGAAACAACAAACCGCAGGTTGGCAATGGTAAGCTTCTGCAATGCTGTTTGATCACCCTGTCGGATCTGCTGGGCAAGCAACACCTCTTCTTCCACGGAGATCATGTCAACTTTGCCAATCTCCTGTAAATATTTGTCCATGGAAGCAGTTTCCCTGTTGGTAAGTTGCTTGGTGATGATTAATTGCCTCATTAAAACTCCTTTTTTTCAGGGCATATCCTGGCCCGGTTCAATTCCGGGCCAGCATGGGGAATGCAAGTCGGTCAACGCCTGTCTGAAGGAGAAAGGGATTGAATCAGTGTCCCGCCGGGTGTCAGAATTCTTTCAAAGGTACGAAAAATAACGACATCCTATAACCTGAAGCCTTATCCCATTATTTTTTGGGATCTACCAGGAAATGCATAATTTTGCAGGCCATTTGCCCGGATGGCGGAATAGGTAGACGCGATGGTCTCAAAAACCATTGGGGTAATTCCCGTGCCGGTTCGATTCCGGCTCCGGGTACTGGTAATTGTAAGCCTCTCTGGAGCAGATTTTCAGAGGGGCTTATTTTTTGCATTTTTCTTTTTTGTTCCGCTTCACGGCCACGGGGCCGAGGCTCCGCAACAAGACTGCAACGCTCAAGTTTTTTCGAAGAATGTTTATGTTTATCAGCATTCCGGCAGGGATGCCTGTTTATTCCTAGAGTTTGTTAAGTTTTCATATTTTTACGTGAAATATGCAATTAATAAAACTATGTTTATTTGAGTAGGTCAATGAAGAGTGCAGGGATATTTCAGCGGATGTTGAATTGGACAGAACGAGCTGGTAACGCGTTACCTCATCCGGCCACACTTTTTGCATTATTTGCCTTAACTGCACTGGTATTGTCAGCTGTTGGCCATGTATTAGGATGGGGAGTTGTTCATCCGGGAACCAAAGAAATTGTCAGAGCGGTTAATCTTTTGTCCCATGATGGCATTCACCGTGTTCTGCTTGAAATGGTGGATAATTTTACGGGATTTGCCCCCCTGGGAATTGTGCTGGTAGCTATGCTCGGTATCGGTATTGCTGAACAGAGCGGACTGATAAGCGCTGTTATTCGAATGTTGGTTTTAAATTCTCACAAGCATCTGCTGACCTTTGTAATTGTTTTTGCAGGTATATTATCGAATGTTGCATCGGATGTTGGATATATTTTGCTTATACCGCTTGCCGGTGTGATCTTCCAGGCTGTTGGCAGAAACCCTATAGCAGGTATGGCAGCAGCTTTTGCAGGTGTATCAGGTGGATTTAGCGCCAATTTGGTTTTGGGGACCGTTGATCCTTTGCTGGCCGGATTGTCTCAGGAGGCAGCCAGAATTCTTGATCCTGTATATGAGGTAAATCCTACCGCCAATTACTTCTTTATGGCGGCATCCACCTTTGTAATTGGTTTTACAGGCACATTTATCACTGAAAAAGTTGTTGAACCAAGGCTGGGCAACTATACCGGTGAAGCTGAAGAAAAAGAAAATTCCTTCGACAAACTATCAAAAAAGGAGAAAAAAGGTTTGCTGATGGCCTTACTTACCCTGATAGCCATCATAATCATAACTCTTATTGGAATCATTCCCGATAACGGTTTTTTCCGGGGAAGCGACGGAACAGTGCTAAGTTCACCACTGATCCGCGGAGTGGTTGCTATGTTGTTTATTACTGCCAGTGCAATGGGCCTTGCATATGGTTTTACCACAGGGGCATTTAAGGATGATGCAGATGTTATGAAAGGAATGGCCTCTTCCATGAAAACACTGGCTACCTATCTCGTTCTTGTTTTTTTTGCAGCTCAGTTTGTTGCTTATTTCAAGTGGAGCAATCTTGGAATAATTCTGGCTGTTAAGGGCGCCAATCTCCTGATGTCTGTCGACATCGGGCTTATTCCTTTGATGATCCTTTTCATCCTGCTTGCCGCCTCCATCAATATGCTGATGGGAAGTGCGTCAGCCAAATGGGCTATCCTTGCACCGGTTTTTATTCCAATGTTTATGATCATGGGTTATTCTCCGGAACTGTCTCAGGTTGTGTATCGTATCGGCGATAGTGTGACCAATGTGATCTCTCCTATGATGAGTTTCTTTGCCCTGATCATTGCTTTTGTTCAGAAATACGATCCAAAAGCAGGTATAGGAACCATAATTGCTACCATGGTCCCCTATTCCATTGCTTTCCTGATTGTATGGATTTTGCTTTTAGTGGTTTGGCTGGTTTTGGGTATACCGCTTGGCCCGAACGCTGGAATTCACTATACACTGCCCAATTAAAAACAAATAGCAAGCGGCCGGTGAGCTGTGGAAAAGAGCAAGAACAAAAGAGTTCAAGGCGTTGACCGATAAGGAAGTTTTGGACAAAGAGGTTCATCTTCCCGTTGTCTTTTTACTTTTTGATTCGTCTGACTCCAATGTTTTGGATACACCATAGACCCGATAAAGAAGATCGGCCTTGCATAAATAGAGTCAACTATCAAGTCCACAATTTCTTATTTGATTTTCCTATTCTGTGTATATCCGGGAAATCTTGTTCAATAGTAGTCCAGTTTTCCCCATTGTCATTACTGATAAATAAATTTCCAGGTTCTTTATTTGTGTCTCCAACTGTTCCATAACCATATGCAATGGCATTATTATCGTCAATGACCTCAATGTCATGCAATCCTTCCGTTATAGTTTCTGTATCTCTTGTCCAATTCTTTGCTTGTTGAACAAGAATTTATCATCGCTATAATAAGAATGTAGTAATATTTTTTCATCAGCCAATTATTTATCCGAAGAATATTTGAATTGATTATAGGTTATAATCCGGCGCTTACGATAAATTTTTGTAAAATTGCGGTTAATTTTATATAGATAGTTATTATGTCTGCAACCATTAAAATTAAGAAAGGACTTGATATTCAACTTATTGGTAAGGCAGTAAAAAACATAATCACTATCTCTCCCCAAACGTATGCTTCCAAGCCCATTGATTTTATTGGTGTATTCCCTAAGGTTCTTATTCAGGAAGGAGAGGAAATTCAGGCAGGGACCCCGTTATACTCTGACAAATACAGGGAGCAAATCATATTTACTGCGCCTGTAAGCGGCAAGGTAAAAGAGATCCGGAGAGGCGCAAAAAGGGTGTTGCTGGAGATCATCATTGAAGCCGGTGAAACATTGGAGTATGTTGATTATGGCATGGCTGATCCCAATGCACTAATGCGTGAGCAGATCATCGAAAAGATGCTGAAAAGCGGGGTCTGGCCGGTCATCAGACAAAGGCCTTACAGTATCATCGCCAGGGCGGAGGAGAATCCCAAGGCAATTTTTATCTCTGCCTTCGATACCAGTCCGCTGGCCTCTGATTACAATTTCATTGTTGAAGGTCAGGCCGAAGCATTCCAGGCAGGAATTGATGCATTGCGGAAGCTTACCTCCGGCAAGGTGCACCTGAATGTACTTGACGATCCTGCCACATCCAATATTTTCCTGGAAACCAAGGGCGTGCAGATAAACCGCTTCATGGGGCCTCACCCCACCGGCAATGTAAGCACGCAGATCAGCAGGCTGGACCCGATCAACAGAGGGGATGTGGCCTGGTACCTTCGGCCACAGGAAGTGTTGATGATCGGAAGGTTATTCCTTTCCGGAAAGTACGATGCAACGAAACTATATGCGTTGACCGGTTCCATGATCAAAAAACCAGCCTACTACAAAAGCCTGGCAGGGGCATCTATTCACAACATGGTTACCGGCAATACCCTGGAAGGTAAGCCACGATATATCAGTGGCAACGTGCTTACCGGGACCAGGATAATCAAGGATGGCTTTGCAGGATTTTATGATTCTCAAATCACTGTGATCCCTGAAGGCGATTATTTTGAATTTTTTGGATGGGCTACACCGGGATTCAATAAATTTAGTTTTTACAGCCAGTTTTTATCCGGACTATGGCCAAAGAAGAAATATAGCCTGGATACCAATTTGCATGGAGGTGAACGTGCTTTCGTGATGACGGGGCAGTATGAGAAGGTTTTTCCGTTCGATATTTTCCCTCTGCAACTGATCAAAGCCATTATGATTGAAGATATTGACCTGATGGAAAACCTTGGCATCTACGAGATTGACGCTGAGGATTTTGCGCTGATTGAATTCATGGATACTTCGAAAATGGAGATCCAGTCTATTGTTAGAAAAGGGCTGGACCTGATGCAGAAAGAGACGACATAATACCAAGATACTTATCAACGATTGCAATGAAAGGATTGAGACGATATCTCGACAAGATCAAACCCAATTTTGAGAAAGGAGGCAGGTTTGAAAAGCTTCATTCGACCTTTGAGGCTTTTGAGTCGTTTCTCTTTGTCCCTAACAGTGTGACATTGACCGGGAGCCACATACGGGATGCTGTTGACCTGAAAAGGACCATGAGCATCGTTGTAATTGCCCTGATCCCTACGTTGCTTTTTGGGATGTGGAATGTAGGTTACCAGCATTTCATCGCCAACGGGCAGGAGGCTAATCTCTGGCAGAACTTCTGGTTTGGTTTCCTGCAAGTTATGCCCATCGTAATCGTATCCTATGTCACGGGACTAGCCATAGAATTTGGTTTTGCACAAGCCAGGGGGCATGCGGTAAATGAAGGATTTCTTGTAACGGGCATGCTGATTCCCCTGATTATGCCCCCCGATGTACCCCTCTGGATGGTAGCCTTGTCAACTGCTTTTGCAGTGATCTTCGGAAAAGAGGTTTTTGGAGGGACTGGTATGAATATCCTCAATCCCGCCCTTACAGCCAGAGCGTTCCTGTTTTTTGCATACCCCAAAGAGATGTCAGGAGACAAGGTTTGGATAGTGGATAAGCCTGATGCCTTTTCAGGTGCCACACCCCTGGGTGATGCCATGATCGGCGAGGTTGACAAGATACCCAGCGCTATGGATATGTTCCTGGGATTCATTCCGGGATCTATCGGGGAAACATCAACATTGGCGATCATTATCGGGGCTTTGATCTTACTTTTCACCGGTGTTGCCAGCTGGCGTATCATGTTGTCCGTGTTGGTTGGCGGCCTGTTGATGGGATTGATATTTAACCTCGTCGCATTGAATGAATACATGCAAATTCCTGCATGGGAACATCTTATAATGGGTGGCTTTGCATTTGGTGCGGTATACATGGCAACAGATCCTGTTACAGCCACTCAAACGGTTAAAGGAAAATATATATACGGCTTCCTGATTGGCTTCTTTGCAATCATGGTCAGGGTATTTAATCCGGCTTTCCCGGAAGGAATGATGATGGCCATCCTCTTTATGAATGTCTTTGCCCCGTTGATAGATCATTATGTGATAGAGGCTAATATCAGGAAACGAAGAAAAAGATGGCAAAAAGCAATAAACTAATGTTTAGCAACCGCTATATATTCATCTATTCATCGGTCATGGTGATCATCGTTGCCCTATTGCTGTCGTCAACAGCAATGCTCCTGCAGCCGCGGCAACAAGAGAACATAACCATTGCCAATATCCAGGGTATCCTTGCTGCTGTGAATATTGAAGCTACTTCTGATAATGCAGAGGAATTATATCAGCAGTACATCAAAACTGAGCTTGCGATAGATCAGGATGGCCAGGTTACCAGCGTATACAGGAATGGCAAGCTTGAGGAGGGCGAGGTGAGGCCATTTGACATTGACCTAAAAAAAGAGCTTTATAACAAAAAAATGGGGAAACCGTTCTTGAGCCCTCTCTTTGTTGCTGAAATTGAAGGGAATACACTTTATATTGTTCCTTTACGCGGTGCCGGGCTCTGGGGTCCGCTTTATGGCAACATTGCGTTTGGACCTGACTTTAACGAAATAGTAGGAGCCAATTTTTCGCATGACAAGGAGACACCTGGATTGGGGGCTGAAATATCATTGAAAGAGTTTTCAAACCAGTTCATTGGCAAGATGATTTTTGATGATGCCGGCCAGTTCAACTCAGTCGTAGTGGTAAAGGGTGGACCATCTACCCTGACGCCTGCTATGCAGATCCATGGAGTGGATGCCATCTCCGGTGGTACCATCACCTGCACTGGGGTTAACGATATGTTAGAAAACTGTCTTGAAAATTACAATTCTTATATTCAAAATACAATCAAATAGATGAGTGCGGAAGTAAAAGAGAGGGACCCATTATTTTCTCCTAAGAACAGAAAATTACTAAGTACACCACTCAACCGGGATAACCCGATCACGGTACAGGTGCTGGGTGTCTGCTCTGCCCTGGCTGTTACAGCCAAGCTGGAACCTTCAGTGGTGTTGGCCCTTTCGGTTGTGTTTGTCCTTGGCGTGGGCAATGTGTTGATCTCGCTTCTGAGAAAGACTATCGCACCCAGGATCAGGATCATAGTACAGCTTACAGTGATTGCCACCCTTGTTATCCTGGTTGACCAGTTCCTATTAGCGTTTGCCTATGATGTTAGCAAGCAGTTATCTGTTTTCGTTGGCTTGATCATTACCAATTGTATCATCATGGGCAGGTTTGAAGCCTTTGGCATGGCCAACAAACCCTGGCCATCATTCCTGGATGGCATTGGCAACGCCCTTGGATACGGCTGGATACTCATTGTAGTTGGCTTTTTCAGGGAGCTGTTGGGCTCAGGCACGGTTTGGGGATACCCCGTATTTGAAAAGATCGGTCTGTATAACTGGGGTTATGAAAATAACGGAATGATGATCCTTCCTCCTATGGCGTTGATCGTTGTGGGTATCATCATCTGGGTGCAGCGTTCCAGAGTCCGCGACCTCATTGAAGAGAATTAATGTGAAACTAGTTTAGTTATCAGATCATGCAAGAAGTAACCAGTATATTCGTCAAATCCATCTTCATCGACAATATGGTCTTCGCCTATTTTCTGGGTATGTGTTCATACCTGGCCGTGTCGAGGACTGTGAAGACTTCTGTAGGACTTGGGATCGCTGTCATCTTTGTTTTGGGCATCACTGTTCCGGTTAATTACCTGATCCATGAGTTCCTGTTAGGCCCGGGGGCGCTTTCCTGGCTTGGACCGTCATTTACCGATGTCAACCTCAACTTTCTCACATTCATTGTCTTTATTGCTGTGATTGCATCTATGGTTCAGCTGGTAGAGATGATCATAGAAAAGTTTTCGCCAGCGCTGTACAATTCTTTGGGGATATTCCTCCCATTGATTGCGGTGAACTGTGCCATCCTGGGGGGCTCACTTTTCATGCAGGAGCGGGAGTATCATTCTATTGCTGAAGCCACCTCGTTCGGACTGGGATCGGGTGTGGGCTGGTTCATTGCCATCGTGGGCATTGCAGCTATCCGTGAAAAGATACGCTATTCCAATGTACCGGCCCCATTGAGGGGACTGGGCATCACTTACATCATCACCGGATTGATGGGGATAGCATTTATGATGTTTATGGGAATTAAAATCTAAGCGCGCTCAATAAGAAGAATATGTTTCTGCAAGTTAGCATCGGAATAAGCGTTTTATCAAGCATCGTCGTTTTTCTCGTCGTTTTGCTCTTTCTGGTGAGCATCTTGCTCTACGCCAGGAAAAAACTGACTCCCCAGGGGGAGGTCAGATTGATTATAAACGGAGAAAAAGAGCTGGAGGTCAATCCGGGATCAACTCTGTTGACCACTCTCTCTACAAACGACATTTTTCTGCCTTCTGCATGCGGAGGTGGCGGTACCTGTGCCTTGTGCAAATGCCAGGTCCTGGAAGGCGGAGGGAGTATCCTTCCGACGGAAGTTGGATATTTCACCCGGAAAGAACAACAAAATGACTGGCGGCTCAGCTGCCAGGTCAAGGTGAGGGAAGACATGAAGATTGCCATCCCTCCCGAGGTCTTCGGCATCAAGAAATGGGAGTGCGAGGTGATGTCCAACCATAGCGTGGCAACCTACATCAAGGAGTTTGTAGTGAAACTCCCGGAAGCGGAGAACCTTGATTTTACTTCCGGAGGGTATGTCCAGGTCGATGTCCCCAAATGCGAGGTGGATTTCAAAGATATCGAGGTTGGAGAGGAATATAAAGAGGAATGGGATAAATACAAGATGTGGGACCTGAAGATGAAAAATCCCGAACCGGGCTTCCGTGCCTACTCCATGGCGAACCGGCCAGCCGAACGCAACATCATCATGCTCAACGTCCGGATTGCCACCCCCCCGTGGGATCCGAAGAGAGGCAGTTTCAAGAAAGTCAATCCAGGCATATGCTCTTCCTACATTTTCTCCCGGAAACACGGTGATAAAGTGATCCTCTCCGGTCCATACGGAGAGTTCTTTATCAAGGACACAAACCGGGAAATGATGTTCATTGGCGGGGGAGCAGGAATGGCTCCCATGCGGTCTCATATTTTTGATCTTTTCTTAACGAAACATACAAAACGCAAAGCCACATTCTGGTATGGCGGGCGATCCCTCAAAGAGCTGTTTTACACCACTGAATTTGAAAACATTGAGAGGGAAAATCCCAACTTTACCTTTCATGTGGCATTATCGGAACCGTTGCCCGAGGATTACTGGACCGGACACGTTGGATTCATCCACCAGGTCATCCTCGATACCTACCTTCAGCATCACCCCGAACCGGAGGAGATCGAATACTATCTCTGTGGTCCCCCGTTGATGAATGCCGCCGTGTTGAAAATGCTCGATGACCTTGGGGTTCCAGATGAAATGATCGCTTTTGATGATTTCGGAATATAACACATTCATCATACATAAAATCAATTGGATTTCAACAATAGTTCGACCTGGCTGCGAATAATTCCATTTGGGTATCTGATCCTGATAACTCTTGTTTTACCGGTTGGCTGTAGCCAGCCCGGAACATTGGAAAAGATCCATTTTACAGGTGAAGCACAGGGCACCTATTACGCTGTTACCTATTATTCTTCTGATATTAAGAACTACCAGCCTTCCATCGATTCCCTGCTGAAAGATTTCGACCAGACGGCATCATTATGGGTGAAGAATTCAATGATCAACAGGGTAAACAACAATAAAGATGTAGTTGTAAATGATCTCTTTCTGGAACTATTCAGGATATCGCGGGTAGTTTCAGAAGCAACCGATGGGTATTTCGATATCACTGTAGGTCCGTTGGTCAATGCCTGGGGCTTCGGAGCGGATAGCAAGCCTGCTATCAGGCAAGGGACAGTTGATAGTCTGCTCCCTCTGGTTAATTTCAGAAATGTCCGGATCGAGAATGGAAAAGTAATCAAGGCAGATCCCAGGATAAAGATTGATTTTAATGCAGTGGCGCAAGGCTATTCCGTCGACCTTATTTCAAGTTTTCTGGAATCCAGGGGCATCGAAAACTACCTTGTGGATATCGGAGGAGAGGTGTATGCCCGTGGGACTAAACCAGGCGGGAAAAGTTGGCAAATTGGCATTGAGAAGCCATCGGAAGATCAATCTTCCTCCCGGGAGATCAATGCTGAACTACCCATCACCAACCATGCTGTGGCAACATCGGGGAACTACCGGAAGTACTATGAACAGGATGGTATCCGCTATTCCCACACCATCGACCCGCATACAGGTTACCCGGTGAGGCACTCCTTGCTGAGCGTTACAGTTGTTGCCGACCGCTGTGCCTATGCAGATGCTTATGCTACCGCCTTCATGGTTATGGGCCTGGACAATACTTTGCTGTTTCTCGACGGAAAACAACCAGACCTGGAGGTCTATTTTATCTATTCAGACCAGGATGGTATCTATAAAACGTTGATGACAGAAGGGTTGAAGAAATTGGTGGTAGAGATCAATTAAATTACTGGTGATCAATTCGTCAGACGATCAATTAATTAATCGCTTTGTTTTCACAGTTTGCACCGCCATCAGCCTGGCCGCAGGTACAACCCAGGGGATTCCCGGTCGACGGATCCACACTCGAACAGGATTTTTTAAACTCACCATCTTTCTTTACAAACATTTTTATGGCGATAGCGGCGATGGCGAGGGCTATGAGGCCTATGGATAGGAGGATTACCTTTAACATAGTGCGGCAATACTAATGGTTTAACCGGGATACAAAGATACGGCAATTTTTCAAGTCAGAAGTACGAAGTACAAGGTTAGAATTCAAGTTAGAAGGTAGAAGCATGAAGTAATTGACAATTACAGATTGTTTTATAATTCTGTAAAACCAGGTTTAATACGTAATGAGTTTTGTGACCTGCATACTATGATCGGTTTATTGCGTTTTCTCTTACTGTCTGGTACCACCCAGCAAAACCATCCGTGAAGTAAGCGTATAGGATCTCTCCTTATCTATTTCGGTGACAACCCCCCGGATATAACAGATACCCGAAGGAATGTTCGCGGATAGTCTGATCTCCTGGAGCACAGTGCCCCTGACGTGATCAACCCGGATCGGGTTACCCACGGGCTGACCGCTCGAATTATACATGGTGAAAGAGACATCCGACCATTCCGGCACGGTGAATTCCAGGGTAGCCCTCTCTATCACAGGATTGGGATAGATTTTCATAGCCGAAGATGACTGATCGTTTGCCTCGTCATGGATCCCGGTATTGAAGGGCCGGAGAAGCACCGCCTGGTCCAGGATCACCTCCATGGGATCGGCCCCGATCTTCGTCAGGGTATTCACGTATAACCTATAGGCGATCATGGCCGTATCATTCAGGTTGATCCCCTCCAGGGTATGGTTGGTATCGGCGGGAACGACAAAGAGATAAGGATTACCGGGAACAGGATGACGGGCAAAGCCCCAGGCATACAGCTTGTCGGCAATGGTAGTATCGGATACAAAGTGCCTGGCGCTTTTTTTCATCATGGTGTTAGTGATCCCGCCGAATCCGGCCATATAGTGTTTCTGGTAGATAGTTAAATTGGTATAGACTGCTTTACCGGTAAGGGTGTGATCTACTCCGTAAGCCAGTGCAATGTCATTGTCCCGCAGTAAAAAACCGGGGGAGACGATATAGAGGGCATCATGATTGTCCCCTAGTGCATCCAATCCCTGCTGGATGGCCACAAAACCCTCGATGACCCAGGGACTCGGTTGCAACCAGATTATCTCATAATCAGCGTGATACATATTATAGATCCCCTCTTCAAGTACCTCCATATCCGGCATCAGGGCAAATTCATTCGTGCCGCATGTGCGGGGGAGGAAGGAACGAAGGGAGAACAGAACCTGCTGGGGTGGTTGGTTTGGCGAAACACGCAGGATCTCAAGAAGAGGATTGTTCAGGTAATTATTCTGGGCTGCTGTATCACTGAATTGTGCAACCCGGTGCAGCATGCTCCCCCAGTCGGCCAGGGGATTATTTCCGAACCGGAACATCCCTTCCGAAGGCAGGATATCAAAATGGATATCTGCTTCTGGGATTTCGGGAGTTGCGGCCAGTATGATGTTTTTAACACGCATCGCCACCAGGCTGTCGCCTGCCATGATGAGGGCGAACTTACGCCCGAACATTGAATCCAGAGGAAGTTCGGGCCGCATGCGGTAGAGGCTCGTGGTTTCTCCCAGGCTGGCGTTTATCTTGGTGCGTGTGGCGGAGGGAGGAAAATCATACAGACGGTTCATCAGGTAGCTTCGGTAACTGTAGTAAATACATTCCGGTGGCGTCCGACCGATCAGGACCACTGCTTCATCAGCATTGAAATTAAAGGTGATAGGAGGAGAATAAAGACTATCCATATCGGGGGGGGCAGGGATCTGGATACCAAAATAGGGAGCTCCCACATTGTTTCCATTGGCATTCGGAGTGTACCCTCCCAGGCAAAAATCAATGGGATTCTGTTTCGTCATCTCTCCCTGCTGCACTGTATATCCTGAATCTGAAAGGGCCTGAGCCACATCCGCAGCAGGAGGAAAGAGGGCTGCGAATCCCGGTGGCGGATCTTTGGTGATCTGCAGCATGCCCGCGATGGCATCATAGACAACGGTCCCACCGATAGCCTGGGCCAGAAAGTCAAGCGGGGCAAAATAGAGGGAATCGGTACCGACCCGACGGGTGGATACGGGCGGAACCATCTCAGCCAGCTGGAGGTTTACAAAACCCTTGGTAAAACCCAGTCTGGAAAAAGAGATGAACCTTCCATACTGCACCATCAGGCCATCCTGACGAAACAGGTGCGAGAAGGGAATACATGTCCCACCAACCATACGCATGAATTCTTTTGCCTCCACCTGGGGTCCGGCGGAGAGGATCCGGAGATAGAGGGAATCCGTGAGAAGAGTATCATTCACTTTTACGGCTACCCGGATGAGGGTATCTCCAGCCAGTGGTTTCGATTGGGAGAAGAGTGGAGTCATTCCATTGATTGCCACCAGGAAAACCACCATTGGCCATGTTAAAAACGACTTCCTTTTCATATTAAGCTTACTTTTATTTGATTAACAAATAAAAATACAAAAAGATCAGACTGAAAAATTATTGAAATTATAAATTAACCCGTTTTCAATACTCTTTTAATAACCTGTTATTTTTCCCGACCTTTGCACCCATGTCTCTCTACCTCGCCTCGCTCAACTCGGGCAGCAACGGAAATTGTTATTATATTGGTAACAGCCACGATGCCGTTCTGATCGATGCCGGTATCTCCTGCCGTGAAACCGAACGACGGATGGCACGGCTGGGATTATCCATCCGGAAAGTCCGGGCAATCTTTATTTCCCACGAGCATCGTGACCACATCAGGGGCGTGGAGGTGCTCTCACGGAAACACGGGATCCCGGTTTATATGAGTCCCATAACCTACCTGAAGAGCCAACTCAGGCCTGATTCATCCCTACCGCGGACATTTATAACCCAGGAACCGGTACACGTTGGTAGTCTTACCGTACATCCCCTCCCCAAGCAGCACGACGCCGCCGATCCACACAGCTACACGGTAACCTCGGCCGGAATTACCGCTGGCATTTTTACCGATATCGGCAGGAGCTGTGAACAGGTGGCCCATCACTTCGGCTGCTGCCATGCCGCCTTCCTGGAAGCGAACTACGATGAAACCATGCTCCTGGAGGGCAGCTATCCTCTTTACCTGAAACGGCGGATCCATGGTGACCTTGGACACCTCTCAAACCGACAGGCTCTGGAGATCTTTACCGGTCACCGGTCTCCATTTCTGAAATTGCTGCTTCTGTCCCATCTCTCTGCGCACAACAACCGTCCGGAGATCGTCTCCGGGCTCTTTGCCCCGCAAGCCAACGGTACGCAGATAGCTATTGCTTCACGGTATGAGGAATCGGAGCTTTATTGTATTTCAGGGTAACCCGAAAAGTCTCTTCATACATTGCAGCGGGATGAGGTTCCCGGGAAAGGATTGGTTCCCTGATAAAAATTGCACATTTCGAGCTGGAAACACAGTAGAGATATTGTTTGTATTGTTCCGGAACTCCGTCAAGAATACCAGCCAGAACTTCAAATCTTAACAGTCCTGGAGAATAGAAATAATCATGCCACACTACAATTGATCGATCATGAACAAGGTGTCTGAAAACGTTCTTAGTATCATTTTTCACATAGTGGTACCTGTGATCTCCATCAATAAAAATGACATCAAATTGTTGATTCAATACAGCAAAATCAATTTTCATGGAATCTCCCTTAAGGTGTGTCAAATGGGCGATCCCCTCCGGTAAGGCTCCAATCCTGGTTCGATGTGAATCTGAAAATTTCTTTCGGATCATCTCCTCCTCAGTCAAATCAAGGGTTAGACATTCAGCGGCTATGTTGGATACATTTGCCACACTTTCGCCACGCCATGTGCCGATCTCAAAATACCTGCTTTCCGGAAATTTCCTGCAAAGTGCCTTAAGCAATGAAAGATCTGTCGGAAGGCAACCTCCATCAAAGGAGGTAATAACTTCCAGATCGTCAGTTAATTCCGGAATTAGGTCATTTAGTTGAATGAGGGGAAGATCCGGATTGGGACCAAATTTCTGGTGCACGTAGTTTGACCAGTACCGATTATCGGATAAAACAAGGTTCAGTAATGATGGATTCCTGCTTATTTCGAGGAGTGCGCGCAACGTTTTTGAAAATTTTCCCATCACGTTTATCATACCGTTAAACGCTCAGGGTTTGACAGAATTCCATGAAGCTATCACAATATTTATTCATCGAAAAGGAAGCTGAACTCAGTTTGGCATTGATACAATATTCACTGTATTTCTCCTCCTGAAGGTGGGCAAAAAAAAGAATCATCTTGAGGTAATCTTCAGGTGTATCACAGAAAAACCCATTCAGACCGTTTTGGATGACCGTTTTGTTCTCCCCAACGCGACTACCCAGAACAGGAATCCCGCACGAAAGATACTGTTTGAGTTTAAAAGCCGATTTGGCCCGGTTGTACGGATTGTCAATAAGCGGGGCGATCCCAACATCAAATCCGGCAACCTTTGCATACACCGAATCCTCATCCAGCCAATCCACCTGTTCAGGGATGTCGATCAGGATGTTCTCTTTTCCCTTCAGGGCTTCATGCAACTCCTGTATGTGTATGGATCTTGTCACGCCGAGTAGCATAAAGTTGATTGGAATGTCAATTTGCAGAAGGGCAGGGAGAAAGATTTTCATCAAATTTTCCCTATGGGCATTGTAAAAACCGATCCATCCGATTGTCAGTACCGCATTGCGTTTCTGCTTTGGTCGTTGGTGCTCAATGATCGGGGAGGAGTGAACGATCACAGAATCTTTTCGGCGGAATAATAATGCAGAAAAATAAACCTGAATGAAGTGAAGAATATTCTGGTAATGATAACCTGGATAAACAAAGGAGGATTGAATATTATACTGCATCTTTAATTGATCCAGAAAATATTTCCCGCGATATCGTACACATGGTCCGGCTAACTTGTAATGTGCAAACCAATAAATGTATGTGGTTCTCATGAGAAGGTGGAAGGGTAGCAAATTTAGCATAATTTTACAATCCGTTGACGTTCCACTTTCATGCCCGCTATTCTCTTTATATCTCGCTGGTATCCTTTGCACTCTGGTCATTTTATTCAGAAGGTTGCCCAGGCGGTATCAGCCTATTCCAATGTCATCGTCCTAACAGTCATTCCAGATCCTGAGTTAAAACGACTCTCATTCCGAATGAGCTTTGTTAAAGAGACAGACAATGGTATCGACACACTCAGGGTCCATTACCCTCATGGTTCGCGCCACTTTTTTCTCACCGGTTTGATAAATATGGTGTTTTATCAGATAGCCCTTCTTCAGGGGCTGATGTTTTTCTCACGAAAGAACATACAATTTGATCTTATTCATATTCATATTCTTACACGTGCAGCAGTCCTCCCGTTTTTAATGAAACTATTGTTCAGAAAGCCTTACGTCATTACGGAATATTGGACACGATACCTGGCTGAAAATAATCAATATCAAGGATGGCTGAGAAAGAAAGTAACTGCGATCATTGTTCGAAATGCAGATGGGATGATTGCGATTTCTGATTATTTAAGAATGGCCATGGGAAAGCAAGGCATCCGGAACAGAAATTTCAAGGTCATCCCGCCTGCTGTCGATACCAGCTTATTTACACTCGCAGGGTCGATGAAGGAAGCCCCGAAAAAACGATTCATCCACATTTCAACATTCTCAGATCAGGCAAAGAACATCAATGGGATCTTACGAATGGTCAGAAAATTGTCTGAATGCCGCAGGGATTTCGAGTGTCATTTAATTGGAGGGGAATCACCTTTCGAGGAACAAGCCAAGTCCCTGGCACAGGAGCTTGGGTTGGAGGAACCCTTGTTGTATTTCAGGGGAATAAAATTTGGAGAGGAGTTGGTCAGGGAGATTCAGCATGCACAATTCCTTGTCATGTTTAGTAACTATGAGACATTTTCACTGGTGATCCAGGAATGTTTGTCATGCGGTAAACCCATTGTTGCTTCAAACACAGGTCCCATTCCGGATATTGTAGATCAGCATTCTGGGATATTGGTCAATCCGTGCGACGAGGTTGAGTTACTGAATGCAGTGAATTTCATGCTCGACCATTATCAGGATTATGACGCCAACCTGATGCATGAAAAAGTTCAAAACACCTTTGGATTTATGATCGTTGGAAAGGCTTATTGTGACTTGTATGAAAGTGTTCTGGCAAAAACATCCACATCCTCAATAATATAAACCATCCATTTAACCCCTACAATTTCTTCCTCAGCTCAATCAGTTTCTCAACGATTAACGGATCGGCAAGTGTTGTGATATCCCCCAGATCGGTTGTATCCGAGGCTGCAATTTTTCTAAGAATGCGACGCATGATCTTACCCGACCTGGTTTTGGGTAACCCGGGAGCAATCCTTCTCCTTTCACTTCGTGTGGGAATCCAATAACAGCTGCTTCGGAGCAGAATGGATGTGCAACCAGAGCTCCCTCTACTTCAGCAGTGCCTAACCGGTGACCTGAAACATTCAGAACATCATCCACCCGGCCGGTAATCCAGTAGTACCCATCGGCATCCCGGCGTGCCCCATCGCCAGTCAATTCTTCACCCTCTTCGGAAAGCAATGCAGGCTCTATTCCGAAAAAAGGTAGCGTGGCCGAATCAGGTTTCCGGACTGATAGGTTCTCCTACAGTGCCCAATATACGAAGACTTGAGCGATCATATTTAGACACAAAGGCATCTCCCTCACGCTGGATGGCCTGTAATCCAACCAATGTCAGCCACACATGCAAATACTTCCCCTTCCCTGTCACCTTTTCTTATTCCATTATGGCGCAAAACATTGGCAAGACGTGAGACCTCCCGATGCAGCTCCCGATATGTTATTCTCTGCTCCTGACCGGGTTCATCTGCTTCCCAGATTATTGCCACCTGTTCCCCTCTCTCTTTTAGATGTCTGTCTATACAATTTTCACTTGCATTAATTTTCCCTCCCAGAAACCAGGAAACAAGTCCTTCCGTAAAATCACAATCGCTCACCATCTGGAAATCATGATGCCAATGTAATAATTCGCGGGCTTGTTGTTCCCAGAATTCGGTGGAATGTAATATGCTTTCGGAGTAAAGTTTATCATAGTCTTCCAGTGAATGGATGTAAGCATTCTCAAACCTTTTTGTATCTGGCAAATAAACGTTTTTGTTATGTGTCTCCATAAAAATATCATTATGCACCTCTGCCAAAGATATTAAATAAATGGAAATTAACTATTCCCGAAAAAGGATAGTACATTTGTATTTACAGGAGTAATCCGCAGCAGAAGTCTAACTTAAAAAAAGAAACGATGAAAAAACAAATCCTCTTCTTCGTACTTATTATGATTGTGGCAATAGGATATGCGCAAAACATGCATGTGACTGATTATTTGCCACTGACCAATCCCAGGTTGTGTCAACCACGGGTGTCTCCTGATGGCGTCCTTCTCAATGCTGGCCCGGTGCTACCCGGTCAAAAGATACTCGATGCAACGGTCATCGGAAACACCTGGTATGATACCCAGACCTATAACTCCGGGAACCTGATGAACCGGTTATATGAACACGCTGACGGAACGATTGGTGCAACCTGGATGCTGAGGGGAGCTACGGGTGTACCCGACAGGGGTACCGCCTATAACTTTTACAACGGAACCACCTGGACAGGTGCGGTTCCGCATCTGGGGAATGATCCCAACAATGGATTCCCGAGTTATGCTCCCTGGGGCCCTACCGGAGAGGTGATTGCCCACTACCAGTATCTTACAGGGGAAGGGCCGATCAAGATCCTCCGCCGGGAGATCAAGGGACAGGGCGACTGGTTGGAAAGCGTTTTAGACCCACCTGATGGGAACTATTCGATTGTCTGGCATTCAATGATTACCAGCGGCGAAAACCATGAATTCATCCATCTGCTTGCTTTTGTATACGATGATCCTTACCAGGGGCAGGAGGATGCATTGCTCTACTACAGATCTTCCGATGGAGGTGTTTCCTGGGAGATCAACGGCGAGATCATCGAAGGGCTGGGTTCCGGTTTTTTTCTTGCCATTTCCAGCCTCAAATACTCCTGGGCTCAACCCGTTGGCAATACCATTGCATTCACTTACGGGTTTGATTACTTCGACGGTTTGGTGTTTAAATCAACTGATAATGGTGACAGTTGGGAAAAGATTGTCGTTTATGAATCGCCGTATACGCCTTTTAATATCCCTGACCTGACGCCCGTTTACGGGAGCGGAGACGGCACCTCCGCCATTGCACTGGATTCTCAGGGGATGGCACATGTGGTGTTTAGCAGGATGTTGTGGTTCCATGATATCGTCTCCGGATCCGGCTGGTATTACTATCCTACAAGCACCGAAGGATTGATCTACTGGAATGAAACCATGCCCATGCTCGATTCCACTATTGTCAGCTCGTACACACTTGAGTTCCTGGAAGCCGGAGGAAACCTGATCGGATGGCTGATAGGTGATACGGCAAGCCTTGAAATCCCCGGCGATCAACCTAGTTACGGAGTCGGATTAACCTCCATGCCTCAAATTGGAATAGATGCCGAGGACAACCTGTTTGTAGCCTATTCGGCACTGGCACCCGACTATTTCAGCGGTCAGTACTATTTCCGGCACATCTTCTGCAATGCTTCGTTTGATGGCGGAACTACCTGGAACGGCATTAAGGATATGACCGAGGGGATAGTGTTCCTGTATTCCGAATGTGTTTTTCCGGCCGTTTCACCGGTTGTCGACGATAAGGTTCATATCATCTTTCAGGAAGATTTCACCCCCGGAACCGGTTCGGGTGAAGAGGCCTACATTAACCATATGAACTTTCCCAAAGCCTACTTTGTAGGAATCCCGGGAGTCACTGAACCTTCAGGCTTTGTCGTATCGCAAAATTACCCGAATCCCGCCACCCAATCCACCCAATTTGAAATAAGGATGGAAAAAACGGCAACCGTCTCTGTCAGCATTCTCAACATAGTTGGCAAGACATTGAAACGGATGGAGCTGGGCAGGATGAACTCAGGCACCCAGGTGATTTCGCTGGATCTCTCGGGATTGACGAAAGGGATGTATACCTATTGTGTGGAGGTTGACGGAGAGAGAATAACCCGGAAGATGATGGTGCAGTAAGCCTCTGATTTTCTGACATTAAAATCAGGTGAAGATTTTTTATTTAACACCGTCGGACGTATAAGTTTCGTACCTTTGCAAAAATTTCCTCCCTGAAAAAGCTCTCCATTGGTAATTTCAAGATTCCTGTTCCGATCATCCAGGGTGGAATGGGCGTTGGTGTTTCTCTATCCGGACTTGCCTCTGCTGTTGCAAATGAAGGTGGTGTTGGTGTCATCTCAAGTGCAGGTCTGGGTTTGCTGTATAAAAAGATCTCTTCCGATTTTCTGGAAGCAAGCATCTATGGGTTGAAGGAGGAGATACGGCTGGCCAGGGAAAAAACCAAAGGAATCATCGGTGTCAACATTATGGTGGCCATGTCAAACTTTGTGGATATGGTGAAGGCCTCCATTGCCGAGAAGATTGATGTCATCTTTGCCGGGGCAGGAATGCCTATGGAGCTCCCCTCTTACCTTACAAAAGAAAGTACGACAAAACTGGTCCCGATTGTCTCTTCGGCACGCGCGGCCAAGCTGATCTGTGAAAAATGGCTTAGCAAGTATAATTACCTCCCGGACGCCGTTGTTGTGGAGGGTCCTAAAGCAGGCGGGCATCTTGGATTCAAACCCGAACAAATCGAAGATGAACAGTATTCGCTGGAGAATCTTATCCCGGAAGTTATCCGGGAGATGAAACCGTTTGAAAAAAAATATGGCAAAAAGATCCCGGTCATCGCCGCCGGGGGGATCTATACCGGAGCTGATATGTATAATATCATGAAGCTGGGAGCTGCCGGTGTGCAGATGGGAACGATTTTCGTCACCACCACCGAATGTGATGCTTCCGATGGTTTTAAACAGGCCTATCTCGGGGCCAGGCAGGAAGATATCGGGATCATTAAAAGTCCGGTTGGCATGCCTGGCCGGGCCATCTTTAATGAATTCCTCGAAAAGGTGAAACAGGGGAAAAAGCAACCGATACGTTGTCCTTTCCAATGCATTAAGACATGCGACGTATCATCCAGCCCTTACTGTATCATCATGGCTTTGATCAGTGCATTGAAAGGAAATTTCAAACACGGATACGCATTCGCGGGAACAAATGCCTTCAGGGCAACATCCATCATATCTGTAAAAGAAACAATTAAAAACCTACTGAAGGAGTTTGGGGAGAAGAGAAAAATAGCAGGGTAATCCATGAAAAGAGTTCTCGGCTTGCTGCTATCTCCGGTATTTCATCTCTATTACGGCCTGATGTTGCTTATTTTCCATCCGATTCAGGTGGCTGCCCTCTGTTTTTTTGGTGATCCGGCAAGAAAAAAAGCGGTTGATTTGCTGAACTTTTTTCTGGTCAAAGGGTTATACCTGTTAGGCTGCAAGGTTACCTTCTCGGGATTTGAAAAAATTCCTGATAAAAGGCCGGTTATTATTGTTTCCAACCATCAGAGTCTGTACGATATACCCGCTATTGTCTGGGGATTCAGGAAGTATTACCCGAAGTTCATTTCTAAAATTGAGTTGTCTAAAAATTTACCAAGTATCTCCCACAACCTGAAGCATGGAAAATCGGCATTGATCGATCGGGACAAAGGAACTCAGGCGGTAAGGGAAATATTGAAGCTCGGCCGGCTTATTCAGGAAAATAATTATGCTGCCTGTATTTTTCCTGAGGGTACGCGTAGTAAAACAGGACGGGTGAAAAAATTTATGTCGGCGGGCATTCATACATTGCTTCGTGCAGCACCTTCTGCCGTGATTGTCCCGTTTGTTATTGATGGCCATAGTCAATTGATATCCAACGGCTTTTTTCCGCTGAAATGCGGACAACAAATTACCTATACGGTCCTTGATCCGGTAGAGCCTGAAGGGCAATCCATTGAAGAAATTGTGAACCGGGTAGAGGGCGCGATTAAAATGGCATTGAGTCAGGAATAAATTCATTATTTTTACGATGGTAGTAAATCACATGAAAACGAAAAACCAATCATTATGAAAAAACTTTTCCTTTTTGTAATTGTCGCATTATTTACAACCTCTGTTTCTCATGGTCAGTTTGCCCTGGGTGTCAAGATCGGGTATAATGCGAATAAACTGTCAACCAACCTCGACAGCATCAAATCCCAGTTCAACAGTGGCTTTCATGTCGGGATATGGACACATCTGGGCAAGCGTATCTATGTAGCCCCTGAACTTCTTTA
>JADHVQ010000021.1 GCA_016783905.1 Bacteroidales bacterium
TTAAGTAACCCGAAATAGTAAGTGCAGTGAAGTTATCAGCTAATCCTCCTTTCTGTGCTTCAAAAGTATTGAAAATAAGGATCTGCCTAAGATTTACAATTAATGTCAATTCTCATAGGAGTAAAAAAATCAGATTCAATATTGATCATTATTCCATTTTTAGTACTTTTGCATGGATCAAAAGAGGTCTTTGCAACGTAATGCAGTGAAAATTTGCAGGTGTTTTAATCGGTGGACTGCAAAACTGAAAATCGTTAATCACCTTTATTTATAGGCATTTCGGAGATAGGTTCATTTTCCCCCTTCTCCGCCATCGGGGTATAGCGCAGTCCGGTTAGCGCACCTGCTTTGGGAGCAGGGAGTCGCAGGTTCGAATCCTGCTACCCCGACCCGTAACGACAAGGGTTTTCAGAGATTATAATCTGGAAGCCCTTTTCTATTTGCACAAAATTTGCATTTTTTCGTCTTTTTTTTGTCGTTCTGATGGCGTATAGGGGGTGGGTCCGCAAAAACGGTTTTCCCCTGATCGCACCCCGGGGGGGATGGTGTACTAACTACACTCACCTCTCAAAACTACGTTCAGATTAAAAACCCGCATCGCTTATAAGGAGGACGATACATACAAGCTCACTTATATAGACCGGGTTTATTCCCCGGTCGTTTTGTGTGCGTCTGGGCATACCTAATCCCTGATACAACGGACACTAAAACCGAATTCCTTGTAGTTGGTGTCCCGGATTACTCCCGGAAAGTTGAAACCGAGGTAACGGTACCATGCGTAGTAGTTATCGCTCTCCGAGGAGGTCCACCAGTTGCCGTAGTCGCCAATGAAGTCGAAGAAACCATAGAAGTGGCGGTAGCCACCCGGCAGACCTGAAAACCCAAACAGGTTGGTGCCGTTGCCTCCACTGTTCCAGCCACTGGTGGTTTTCATATTTATTCCGGCATCAATACCCCTGTATCCTTGATCATCCCATGTAATGTCTCCAATACCATACTGGCTGTCCACGGCCCCTTCCAGCACCTTCCATTCCTCATCCGTGGGGAGGTGCCAGTCCGGCGGGCATATACCCTGTGTCCCCTGTTGTGTGGTGTATTGCATCATTTCGTTCCATTGATATAGCCCGCCATAAACAGCACACCTTTCCGGATCGTTGTCATAACAGTATTTCTCTATGATACCATCGTCTGATATATCCCGGCCTCCGGGAATCATGGTTCCTACGTTCAGGTTCTCCTTCAGCCAGCACTGGCTGAAGATCTGTATCGTGTTGTAAACCTGTCCCGCGTAGGTCACCGTAGGTGTTCCTAAGCAGGGGATGTTGGTGGCAAACTGGAAGGTATAGGTTTCGCTGGTTTCCAGGGTATCCATCATGCCGGATTGGAGCGCATTTCCGTAACCAATGTAAAGCAGCTCATCACCTAAGCTGAAGGAGAAGCTTTGAATATCTTCTGTTGCCTTTAGCTGCGGGGATGAGGCCTCAGCACCCAGGTATTCGAGTGAACTTACTCCGTTTGAATTGGATGTAGCCTGCAAGATTTTAATGCTGCCGCGTTCTCCCCTCCATTGGGCGTTGAAGAAAAACAGGCTGCCACTGCCCGGTGCAAACCGGAAGGAATGAATCCCTTCTCCCATCACCCTGTCAGTTTTGAGTATCACCCGGCCCAAAATATCCGCAATAATGATACCCACATCATCCTTTTCAGGCACATACAAGGATATGGTAGTCTGGTATTTCACCGGGTTAGGATAGTTCTGAAATACCTGTAGCCTTTGCCAATTAGGATTAAGTTCAGGTACTCCCACATGGTAATCCAGCACAAGCACCGTATCAGGCCAATAGAGCGTAGTATCGCCTCCTTGGGTGCGGTTCATTACTTTAATGCTGTCGAGCTGGACGTAAGAGGTGTTGTCAACAGCGGTGAAGGTCAATTCAAGCGTGGGCTTTTGACCAAAGGCACTTACAGTAAAGACAAATGCCAGAACTGAAAGGAATATTTTTGTACTCATTGTGCCTGGGTTTACATAACATACTAAGGGTCTGTTAATAAATAATATTTACAATTAATTGTAGCATGGTTTTATTGTATAATTCCATTCTCCATGGAATTTATGTGGAAATAAATTAACAGATTTTAATTCCTCGTCTCCAACGATAATTCCTTTTTCATATTCGTTTTCATCGAGCGCCGATCTCACTTTTAATCCTTTTGAAGTCGTTGTTGACCCTATAAGATTTACGATTGTCTCAAAGCTTGTTAAAGGTTTACCCCTCCAGTTCATTGTAATAAAAGAAAAAAGTCTGTGTTCTATTTTATTCCATTTACTTGTTCCAGGGGGAAGATGGCATACGGTTATTTCCAAATTAAATTCATTGCTGAATTTTTGAATTTCTGTTTTCCATAATTTTCTTCTATATCCATTACTGCCTCCACCATCGGCGGTTATTAATAATTGTTTCGTTGTTTTATATTCCGGCATACCCATTTCAATCCACCACCTACGAATACTTGACACTGCAAATGAAGAGGTATCATAACTTTTGCCAACATTCACAAACCCTTCATTTTTCCCTATGTCATAGATCCCATAGGGTACCGCCTTACCAACCGTTTTGTCCTGGAAATCATAAACATTTACATTGATTGGCTGACCGGTTTTCTCCCAATCGATTCCTGCATTTTTATAATTTCCAACCAATTCTTTTTTCTTTGTGTCAACTGATATGACCGGCAATTTATTTGAAAGGCATTTTTTCGACAATTTATTGATATATCGGAACTGTTTATCTCTGTCCGGATGATCTCCTCCTTCAATTATTTTCGCGTTTGCCTGCAAGCTGTATCCCATTTCCTTGAGCATCTCTGCGACAGATACATGGCTGATAAATATTGACTTTTTTTTTAATGCATCAGACAATTGACGAGTGCTTTTACAGGTCCATCTCAAGGGAGACATAGGATCTCCCCGGGTTACCGGGTCTACCAATTTATCAAGCTCTTTTAATAACCTCGGTTGCTTTTCGTGCAATTTTTTCCGACCTCCTCCTTTTTTTCGAATCCGATCATGGGGTAGTTCAATTATTTTTTCATTGATCTCTTTTTTACCCAAAATAATGGTTGGTCGGGATATTCCACTGGCTTCCGAAATAGCAGTTACGCCACCAAAGCCTAAATATTCAGCCTCTGAGGCTAAATATATACGTTGCTGTTTCTCATTTAGAAATGGCAACACTTTTTCGATTTTTTTCTCTATGGACATTTTCATGTCCACAAATATAATACATAATGTTACAAATGTCAAGTTTATTTATTAACAGTCCCTAAACTCATCCAAAGATAAGGAATATCAATGAAATGTCAAGGGAGAACACTTATTATAATGCCATACAGGGCCATCAGGAGATGATCTCTACCTCTTTGGACTTCTACCCTGTTGATCTTAGGGGCTGTCCTAAGGACTCTATTTCCCTGACTTTCTGAACTTTTTTCCTCTTGTTCACTTGACATATCTACCTAATTTTCGTATATTTACACCTTCGCTTCCGGTACATCCCTGAACCACTCCTTCCAGATACTCTACTTACTCAATTGCTAACCTTTAAAATATAGAGCCATGAAAAAATTATCGTTAATTATTTTGATTCTGATTTTCTGTCAAATTACAGCATCAGCTCAACCTTGCCTTCCTTTGGGAATAACATTTTCAACTCAGGCGCAAATCGACAATTTCCAAACCAACAACCCTAACTGTACTGAAATAGAAGGGGGTGTTATAATTGAAGGTAATGATATCACTAATTTAAACGGTCTGAATGTTTTGACTTCCATCGGGGAAAACCTTTTGATTCAAAACAACGCAGCCCTACCCAGTTTAACAGGTTTGGACAATGTTACTTCCATCGGGTGGGGCCTTGGAATTTCATACAACGCAGCCCTTACCAGTTTAACAGGTCTTAATAATGTAACTTCTATCGGGGCAGGTGTCGGGGCAGGTGTTGGAATCATGGGAAACGCAGCCCTTACCAGTTTGACAGGTTTGGACAATGTCACTTCTATTGGGGGAGGTCTTGCAATTGGGGATAACCCCGTTCTTACAAGTTTATCAGGTCTTGATAATTTGACTTCCATCCCGGGACTCCTTTATATTTGGAACCACTCTGCCCTGACAAGTTTAACAGGCCTTGCTAATGTGACTTCTATCGGAGGAGAACTCGGGATTGTAGGCAACGATGTACTGACCAGTTTAATGGGTTTGGATAATATAGATGCAGCCTCTATCGATAGTTTACGCATTTATAATAACATTTCCTTATCCACTTGCGAAGTGCAAAGTGTTTGTGATTATTTAGCAAGTCCAGGCGGAACTATTGACATCCACAATAATGCACCTGGTTGCAATAGCCAGCAAGAGGTGGAAGAGGCCTGTGCAACGATTGCGATGGAAGAGATCACGTTTGAAGATGAATTTTCAATATTTCCAAACCCTGCCAAAGATGTCTTAACGATCTCCTCCAAAAATGGCCTGAAGATTGATGAAATCGTAATCTACAACCAGATCGGTCAGAAAGTATTACATGCAAAGCGATTAACTAACTCTATTGATGTTTCAATGCTTCAGCCAGGAATGTACATGGTTGAAATTGTCTCAAACGATTTGAAATTCAGAGAGAAAGTAATAATAAAATAGAATTGCCCTGTAAATCTTCAGCGAAAAGTTTACCAGTAAAGGGATAGTATAATGTATGGTTTTCAAGGGAGAGATCGACTTTAAATCTACACATGAGAGAATCAAACAATATCAACAACCCAGCCTTCCTATGGGAAGTCCACGAGAATCACCTCTCGAACCTCGAGGATCAGCTTCTTAAGCTCAGCAATCTCCCCGGCAAGCTCAGGCGCTTAGATTATTAATGTACGCCTGCTCCTTCTGTTGCCGAGACCTGATGAGTTTAAAGTAAAGGTTCACCAACTAGCCTGACTTGATCCATATAACCCGATTTTACAGGTATTTCTGAGCTCTTTCGTGAGAACCATATATATCAGGTAAAGACAGCGCTTCATAAAACAGTTTTTTTGCAGAATTCCACCAAGGTTAATTCCCAACGATCCGTTCAATCCAGTCGGAATATTGCTGCATGGTCTCTTCCCCAGCCGTTGCATGCCCAATCGGCTCATTTGTGAAGGTTACAATGGCGCCGGCTTTACGCAATTTCTCCACGCCCTCAACTCTCGAACAGAATAGGGTCGAAAGGTTGAATCCACCAGGGAGAAGAATCCTCTTCTGAACATCCCTGTTTTTTCAGCCAGGATATCTTCTTTAGCATCAATCAGCCTTCCAATCTGTTGCAAGCGAACCCGTACGGAGTAAGCTGTCTCATAAGACTCCAGTTCATCCAGATCCTGTTGGACATCCTCGAGCATACACAGATTACCTCACTAAAACTATCTTCTTCGACGCAAATCTATCCCTTTCCACGATCCTGCAAACATAGATTCCCGCCGGTAATGGATATGCCGATTACTTCGGCGAAGACTGGGGGATTGATTTGACTTCTATTTCTCAGTTTTCCAAGCGTCTAAGCAAGTTAAGATCGGCTCAGATTTGAAGCCAGCTATTATTGAAAAAATCTGCAACCAACCTTTTCAGCCTGCTAGAAAACCTTCTGGAATGGTCGCGTCTGCAAACAGGCGGAAAAGTTACCATCGGGGCAAAACCAGTATCCGACGACCTGGAGTTATATCCATTGTGCTCATTCTATTGGTAATATTTATGTTTCTCTTCTCATCATAAGCGAGTGGAAATTTCTTAACTTCGCATATGAAATTCATTAAAATCATTAGCGATGAAAAAAGAGCTGTTAGTTTTTGTAGTACTGTTTACCAGTATTTCTGTTCTTTCCCAAAATCCACCTGCATCTTTTGATTTACGCAATGTCAATGGGGAGAATTATGTAACCTCTGTGAAAAGCCAGCAGGGAGGAACGTGCTGGACCCATGGCGCCATGGCAGCCATCGAAGGGAACCTCATGATGACGGGCGCATGGACTGCAGCCGGTGAAACCGGGGAGCCGAACCTGGCGGAGTACCACCTGGACTGGTGGAACGGATTCAATCAGCATAATAATGATGATATCTATCCACCCTCCGGAAGTGGTCTGGTAGTGCATGAAGGCGGCGATTACCTGGTAACATCCGCCTATCTGTCAAGAGGGGAAGGAGCTGTGCGTGATATCGACGGACAATCGTTCACAATACCACCTGCAAGGCATCTGGACAGTTATCATTATTATTATCCAAGAGAAATCGAATGGTTTACCGTAGGGGATAACCTTGAACATATTGACGTGGTCAAACAGAGCATTATGGATCATGGCGTGATGGGGACATGCTTGTGCTATAACAACGCGTTTATCAACAATTTCATCCATTATCAACCGCCAACCTCTCCACTGGATCCGAATCATGCGGTGGCCATTATCGGATGGGACGATAACAAGGCAACCCAGGCGCCGCAACCCGGTGCATGGCTTTGTAAGAACAGCTGGGGAGCTACCTGGGGACTGGATGGTTATTTCTGGATCTCTTATTACGATAAGCATTGCGGTCACCATCCCGATATGGGAGCCATCACGTTCAGAAATGTGGAACCTCAGCAGTATGATAATATCTACTATCATGATTATCATGGGAAACGTGATACACTGACTATTTGTTCCGCTGTTTTCAATAAATTTATCGGGGAAGGAGATGAGTTGCTCAAAGCGGTGAGCGTCTTCTCTGCAGTGGATAGTGTTGATTATACGATCATTATTTATGATGATTTTAACGGAACTCAATTGCAAAATGAATTGTCGGACAAAAGCGGTACGCTGGAATTCAGAGGACTGCATACCATCGATCTGGATTCGATTGTTACCATTACTGAAGGAGAAGATTTTTACATTTATCTGACACTCTCAGATGGGGGATACTCCTATGACAGAACTTCTGATGTTCCTGTTTTGCTTGGTGCAGATTACAGAACCATTGTAGAGTCATCTGCCAGTGAGGATGAGAGCTATTACAGGATCGGGGATACATGGTTTGATTTTTATGACTACGATGATCCTTCAGGATTCCAGCAAACCGGTAATTTTTGTGTGAAGGTACTGGCTGGCATGAATGGTTTGAACGTTACTCCCAATGAGGGATTTCAGCCGGAAGGCCCCGTTGGGGGACCATTTGCTCCTGAGAGTAAGGTGTATAGGCTTGAGAATAAAGGCCTGACTTCTTTTGACTACGAAGTTACCAACGATCCTCCTGTGGACTGGATTACCTTAACTGGCAGCTTGCAGGGAACATTAGCTCCGGGAGACACAGCCGACGTTACCATTGAAATCAATGAGAATGCAAATAATCTGACCATGGGAGCCCATCTGGCATCGGTTCAGTTCATCAATACCACGGATCACATCGGGGATACTTCAAGGGAGGTAGTGCTTCTGGTTGGGGATAGAGTATTGAAGTACGAATGGTTGTTTAACAGTGATCCCGGTTGGACCACGGAAGCAGATTGGGCCTTTGGTCAACCCCTGGGCCTTGGAGGAGAGTATGGAGACCCGGACCCTACCAGTGGATACACAGGTGATAATGTCTATGGATATAACCTGGCCGGCGATTATCCTAACAATCTTTCGGAAAAACATCTCACCTCCACACCGGTCGATTGCTCAAATTTGTATGGGGTTCAATTAACGTTCTGGAGATGGCTGGGCGTTGAGGACCCGGAATACGATCATGCCTATGTGCGGGTCAGTACCGACGATGTCAACTGGACTACAGTCTGGGCAAATCCGGAAGAGATGACTGCCGGTTCATGGGAAGTGATGGATCTTGATATTTCAACGATCGCCTCCAATCAGGAGAGTGTCTATCTCCGCTGGACCATGGGTGAAACAGACGGAGGCTGGAGATATTGTGGCTGGAACATCGATGATGTGCAAATCTTTGCGATGGAGGGTATCATTACGAAGGTATCTGAGTTGCCCGGAAATTCACTGAAACTTATCGGGAATTATCCGAATCCGTTCCATTCACAAACATGGATTGAATATGAACTATCTGAAGCTTCACATGTTACGTTGATCATTTATGATGTGTTTGGCCGGGTTGTCCATACCGTGATTGACAACTATGAATCAGCCGGGTTCAAGAGAGCAGTTTGGGATGGAAGAGATGAGACCGGTGGGATAGTGAAGAGCGGGATTTATATCTGCTCCTTACAGGTTGGAAATCAAACGCAAAGCAGAAAAATGCTCTTTCTGAATTGATTGGAGATATCTATGAAGATATTACTGATCAGCCCGGGTTCATCTGATGATATCGACAGCCAGATTACCCGTGCGATCCCTTATCTCTTCGCCAAAGCGATCTTCTCGCCACATGCCATTGCCTCCGTCGCTGCACTTACCCCTCCCGGTCATGACGTTGAGATTCACGATGAATATATCCGTGGGCCGGTTGAGTTGGCGCTGCAAGGCAAGTCATATGATATCATAGGCATCTCCATCACCTCCAACCAGGGAAAGCATTGCCTGGATATCGCAGCCCACTGCAAAACATTGGTTCCTGGTGCTGTTGTAGTTGTGGGAGGCATCGGGGTAGAGAATCTCATTCATCAGAATCAGGAATACATCGATGTCGTTTTTTACGGAGAGGCTGAAAATACCTGGCCGCAATTCCTGAAAGATTTCAAACAGGGTTCTTACTCCCGGGGATATAAAAGCTTTTCGAAGCCCGATATGACCCGGGTACCACCTCCTGCCTGGGAGTTGATCAGGGAAGATATTCCGTTGTACAATGCCGTTTCGGTACAAACCACCCGGGGATGCCCTTTTGACTGCAGCTTCTGTGATGTGATTTACACCTACGGGAGGAAACCCCGGAGCAAAACGATCGATCAGGTACTTCAGGAGATCAGGAAACTGGTCGAAATGAATGTACAGATGGTATTCGTTGCCGATGATAACTTTGCCGGGAATAAAAAATATGCAAAAGAGCTGTTGACGCGCCTTGTTGAACTGAATAATTCATTTACCAATCCAATTGGCTTTATCACACAACTGGATATTACCATTGCGCAGGATGAGGAGTTACTGATCCTGCTCGCCAACTGCAACTTCCTGGCGGTCATGATCGGGATCGAGTCGGTGAACGAGGACTCTCTGAAAGATATGAACAAGCAGCAGAATATCCGGATATCGATTCCCGATGCCATTCATACCATTCAATCCTACGGGATCGTTGTGCTGGCTCATATGATCATCGGGGCGGATTCTGATGATCACACTGTTTTCCAAAAGACAGCCAACTTTGTCAGGGAAGCGAACATCATCCATCACCTCTGCCATCCGCTCTCAGCACCACCGGGAACAAAGATGTGGTATGATTTTAAACGCCAGGGAAGAATAGTTTCCTTAGACTGTGATCAGATCAGCGATAAACTCGATATCATCTCTAACATCGTTCCCAGGCAGATGACACGGATTGAGCTCTTTGAGGGACTGGCAGATTACTGGGAAAAGATTTATGATCCCCAGGTGTTTATGGAACGGGCCATTGCCTTTATCAATGGAGTTAAGCAAAAACCGGATGTCAGGACGCCAGGCTTAAAAACACTGTGGAATCGCAGGAAGATGCTCTTCCGGGTGTTTACATTCTTTATCTTTGATGTGGAGAAGGAGCATCGCAAGGTATTTTTTACCTTGTTGCGTACGGCAAAAAACAAGATGAGCTACCTGATGCCCAGGATCATCTACCTTTATACAAGTTACCTCATGGATTTTAGTCGTTCCAGGCATGATATTCAGGTTGCCAGGGATTATGTGAAGTGGGAAAAAGAGAACCCGGATAGGATCACAATCGAATCTTCATTTCTTCCAATTCCAGACCGGATCAGAGCAAACGCCACAGAGCTTTTTGCCATCGCCTATCGCCGGATATGTGAAACATCTACTGACAAAGAGGTTGTCTATCAGTCTGTTGTCTCAGCAATGCTGGATTACAGTGATCGGTTTGGCGGTTCCATCGATTCCAACAGTGAACTCCAGAAGGAGCAGATTTACCTTTCATGCGACCGGATCACCGATCAGATCCAGGAGGAGCGACAGGAGTGTCCTGACGAGTTGCCCATGAATCCACCTCCAGGTTTCACACGTGAGATTCTGGATGTATTGGATAATGTCGTCCGACACAAAAACATCTATAATTTGTAACACATTAATACGAAATATCATGAGCCTGGTCCCTATTTTAACGGTGATCTTCATCGTGACCATCTCCTTGCTGGTCACCAAGATAGCTGCTGCTATGCTGGTTAATACAGGATTATCGATCCATTCGGCGAAGTTTCAGTCCCGTTCTGCCTTCACCGGGGTTGGATTTACCACTTCCGAGTCGGAACAGATCACTACGCATCCGGTCCGCCGGAAGATAGTTGCTTCCCTGATGCTCCTGGGCAATGCCGGGATTGTAACGGTGATGGCATCGCTGTTGCTTACGTTTGTCCACAAGGATGAAAAGGGTTTGCCCTGGTACTACGGGGTGGCAGTTTTGGTTGGCGCTGTCATCATCCTGACAATCGTCGCCTCCAGCAACAAGGTAGATGCAGCGCTTACGAAGTTGATCAACAAGGTCCTCGGGAAATTCAAAAGTTTTTCGATGCGGGACTATGGATCGCTGTACAAACTGGCTGACGATTATCACATTTCAGATCTGTACGTCAGGGAGGGAGGTTGGCTCGATGGGAAGAAGCCTTCGGATGCACGTTTCCAGCAAGATGGAATCATTGTTCTTGGCATCGAGAAGCCTGATGGTACGTATATTGGCACCATCCCCCCGGATACAGTGTTTCAGAAAAATGACCTGCTGATCGTTTATGGCAGAGAACACGCGATGAAACTTCTGGATCCCAGGAAATCAAAGAGTCCCGGGGATAAACATAAAGCCACCTGAAAATGCTGGTGCCACTGGACCTTATACAAACGATCACACCTTGAGGATTTCCCCTTCCGATTTTGCAATGACCACGGCGCCACAGGTGTCGCTCCATACATTGGTCGCGGTCCGGAACATGTCCAGGATCCGGTCCACGGCCAGGATCAGCCCCAATCCTTCAAGCGGCAAGCCAACGGCCGTAAGGATGATCGAGATCATCACCAGTCCGGCCATCGGGATCCCGGCTGCGCCGATAGAAGCCAGCAGGGCAGTAACCACCACGATGAGCTGCTGAACGAAGGTTAGCTCAATTCCATAAGCCTGTGCAATGAACATGGCAGCCACACATTCATAGAGTGCGGTGCCATCCATGTTGATGGTGGCCCCCAGTGGCAGGGTGAAGGAGGAGATCTTGTTGGAGACTCCGCTGTTGTTTTCCACCGCCTGGATGGTAAGCGGGAGGGTAGCCGAAGAGGAAGAGGTGGAGAAGGCAGTGAGAAGTGGAGTGGTCACCGCCTTGAAATGTTTCAATGGGTTCACCCTCCCTACAAACCGGGTAATCAAAGGCAGGGTGATCAATACGTGAACCGAAAGCCCCAGCAAAACCGTCAGCATATAAAGGCCCATACTCTGGGCAAGCACCGAAATGCTTTCCGACTGGCTGACCTGGTAAGCTACGATCCCGAAAACGCCAAAGGGTGCAAAGTGGATGATGAACATGGTGATCTTCATCATCACTTCAAAGGTCGAATCAAAGAAGGTTGTCAGAAAAGTCCTTGATTTCTCGCTGGTCATATTGATGAAGAATCCGAACAGGATGGCAAAAAAGATGATGGAGAGCATGCTTGCCTGGGTGAAGGATTCAAAGATATTGGTAGGGATGATGTTGATGAGGATCTGTCCGAACGACTGTTGCATGATGCCCAGCTCTTCCACCTCTTTGCTGAATCCCAGATCGGCTCCTACGCCAGGTTGCAACAGGTTAACAAACAACAAACCGGTGACAATGGCCATGGTGCTGGTGGAGAGGTAATAGACGATGGTCTTGAGTCCCAGCCTTCCCAGGTTCTCTGCGGTTCCGATATTGGTCACTCCGGAGATAATGGAACTCAGGATGAGCGGAATGATGATCATCTTGAGCGCCCGCAGGAAAAGATCTCCCATCCAGTCAACATAACCGGTATATTCACCCAGGAATGCGCCATAGAGGATCCCCAGGATCAGGGCAACAAGGATCTGCCAGTGTAATGGGAACTTTTTCATGGTGAGGTTTTAACCATGTAAAAGTAGAAAATTATCAGGGGATTAAAAACAGGGATTACTTCTTTCCCACCAGGCTGGCGATGAGGTTGGAAAGCTTATATTTATCGATTGGCTTGGGGAGGTAGTGGGAACACCCGGCTTCCAGTATCTCCTCTTTGTCAGACTCCATGGTATAACCGGTGACAGCGATGATGGGGATGAGTTTATAGCCGGCGAGGGCTCGGATCCGGCGGGTGGTTTCCATGCCATCAATTCCTGATCCCAGGTTGATATCCATCAGGATGGTGTCATACTGTTTGTTCCGGGCCATCTCCACTGCCGATTCGCCATCGAGGGCCACATCGCAGTTGTATTGGGCATGGAGGTAGATGAGGATAAGCTCACTGTTTACCCGGTTGTCTTCCACAATGAGGATGGAGGGAAGGTCTTCCTTCGTTTCCGGGATGGGGAACTCAGGCTTTTCGGGGAGGATCTCCGGTTCCTTTATACTGGTTTGAGTTTCAGGGATACTCAGCTGACTGGAGGGTAGCCAGATGGTGAAGGTGCTGCCTTTTTCTTCATGGCTGGTAAGCGTTAGTTTGCCATTCATCAGTTCTGTAATTTTTTTAGCGAGAGTAAGTCCGAGTCCGCTTCCTTCATAACTACGGTTATATCCTTCACTGACCTGCCGGAACTCTTCGAAGATCAGCTCATGAAACTCTACGGGAATACCGGGGCCTGTATCTGTGACACTGATGCAGGACCACGGTCTCCCTGCAACCCATTCGTTGCGGGTTTCTACGATAATCCTACCAGTATTGGTGAACTTCACAGCGTTCTCCAGGATATGGTTCAGGAGCCGGGTAAATAATTTTTCGTCGATGAAGGAGAATATCGATTCATTCATATAGATCTCAAAACCAAGCTTCTTTCGCCTGGCTCCATCGAGATGTGGTTCACAGGTCAGCAGGATCAACTCGTTGAGTTTGGTCTCCCTCAGTTTGAAGAGCGCCTTTTTAGCTTCAAACTGGGATAGCTCAATCATGCTGTTGAGGGTCGATAGTAGTCTGCGACCGCTAATCTGGATGTTTTCAGCCATCTGACGGGCTTCTGTCTCTTCCAGTTGTTCACACAGGATCTCTGAAAATCCCAGGATGCCGGTCATCGGAGTCCGGAACTCATGGTTGATGTTGGCCAGGATGGAACTTTTCAGGCGGTCCGACTCCTCTGCACGTAACCTGGCAATCGTTAGCTCATCCTGATCCTGGTGTTTCTGTATCACTGCCCCAAGCACCATGGAGATGGTCCTGAAAGCGCCAACCTCCTCTTCGTTCCAGGTACGTGGCAACCGGCAATCCCCGATGCCAAGGAAACCCCAGAAGGTGTTTCTCACACAGACCGGCATGATGACCACCGACCGGATCTCCATCAGGTGTAAAAATTTCTGAGCTTCCTGGTTCAGATCCTCTGTAATCGCGATCACTGGGGTGTCGCTTTTCAACGTCTCATAAAAGTGAGTGAGGTCAGGACTAAAAGGGATTTGGGATAAATTCAGGTTATCCAGACTGTAAACAATATCAGGATGGGACCACTCTTGCTGCAAGGTCATGGATGCATCCCCTGATTCAGGATTTAGATGATTCTTGAAGAGGATGATCCGGTCGGCCTGGTAAGTTTTCCCAAGGATCGTAAAAGAGCGAATGATCGCTTCATCAAGAGAACTATCTGTCAACAACACCAGCGTAGCTTTGCTGGTGCCTTTGATCAGATCTCCTTTCTGTGATTCGCTCAGATCCGTGATCTTTCTCCAGCCCGCAATATAGGAATCGGCATCCACCGGAGCGATCCTGCACTCGAATCGGGAAACCGATCCGTTGATCTTGAAGGAAACCTGTCCCGCTTGTAGTTTGTTCTGTTCCCTGCAGATCCCGGCCAGTTCCAGCATCTGTGTGCTGAGCTCACGGTTGAAGATCTCTTCAAGCGAACAGCCAATAACTCCTCCTACCCTGTCGAATAAAAAAGCGTGATTGTTCGGGTGATAATCGAGTAACTGCCCCCTGTTATCAATCCACAGGAGGATATCAGGGATCACCTCTAATAAATTCCGCGTTGCCTCATCCTGTTTTTTCATACATCTTAAGAGTTCACTTTAGTGTTGGTTTTAACTACGAAAAATTACACAACTAGCCAGTCAGGGTGTAACGGAGCAAAATTAACCATGTAGCACAGGAAGATAGCAAAAATCGGGCCATAAAATTATTTTATTGATAATCAATATGTTATTTACGAAGGGTAAAAAAAAAGTTTTAAAAGTGTCAAAATATTTGACAATAATTGTATTAAATTTGGACACTCGTAGTAAAAAAGTGTAAAATTGTACCATATGTCGAAAAATGGAAACCTGCTCATCGTTGAAGATAACAAAGAGATCCTGGAAGCGCTGGAGTTGTTTCTGGAAGATGAGTTTTCCCTGGTTACCGGATTGAAGACACCAAACATGATCGTCAGCACCCTGAAGAATGAATCCTTTGACCTGGTTTTGCTGGATATGAATTTCTCGGCGGGGGTGGTGACGGGAACCGAAGGTCTTTACTGGTTGAAAGAGATTCTCAAGGTGGATACTTCCCTGAGTGTCATCATGATGACAGCTTACGGAGATGTGGAGCTTGCTGTGAAAGCCATGAAGCATGGGGCCGTTGATTTCATCATCAAGCCCTGGGATAATGACAAACTCCTGGCAACGTTACGGACGGCCTTAAAACTACGGGAGTCGGGCAAAGAGATCGAGAAACTTCGCAACCGGCAAGATCAGCTGACTGCCGAACTGGATCAGCAGTATTCTGAGATCATCGTTCAGTGTCCCCAGATGAGCCGGGTGATGGAGATCGTGGAGAAGGTGAGTAAAACCGATGTCAACATCCTGATCACTGGCGAGAATGGGACCGGAAAGGGATTGATAGCCAGGGAGATCCACAAACGCTCTTCCCGCACTAATGAAGCCATGATCACCGTGGATATGGCCTCTATTCCGTTGACACTCTTTGAGAGCGAGATGTTCGGACACAAAAAAGGGGCCTTTACGGATGCCAAGCAGGACCGGATCGGCCGCATTGAAACCGCCTCCGGAGGAACCCTCTTCCTGGATGAGATTGGAAATCTCTCCATGAATATGCAGGCGAAGGTCATGAATGTGCTGCAGGAACGGCACATCATTCCTCTTGGATCCAATAAGATCATTCCCATCGACATCCGCCTGGTCTGCGCCACCAATAAGAACCTCGACAAACTGGTAATGGAAGGATTGTTCCGGCAGGATCTTCTCTTCCGCATCAATACCATTCAGATCGATCTTCCTCCTTTACGTGAAAGAGGAAGTGATATAGAACTGATGGCTAACCATTTTCTGCACCGGTGTGCTGCCAAATACGATCGGGGAAAACAGACATTTTCCAAGGATGCCCTGATGGCCATGAGAACTTACGCCTGGCCCGGAAATATACGTGAGCTGGAGCACTCAATAGAGAAGGCTGTTATCCTGGCTGAAGGGAATACGGTGAAACCTGAGGACCTCTACCTGAAAAAGATGCCCGGACAAATGATGCAGCCAGCCGAAATGAACGGATCCTACGGTGATTTTGAAAAAGAGATCATCCGGAAAGCCCTCCTCCGGCACATGGGGAACATGACCAGCGCTGCCCGGGAGCTTGGCATCTCGAGACAGACCATTTATAACAAAATGAAACGATATGGTCTCTAAGAGGTATTTCTATAACCTGGTCATCCGTTTAGTACTTATTTCATTGATCTGTTTTCTTCTATGCCTCTCTTTTTTTATTTATCCCAACTATTCGGTCATCATTATTCTTGGCGGCCTCTTCATTTTCCAGGTGATCATACTGATCCGATACCTGAACGCTGTGAACAAGAAGCTGGAGAACTTTTTTCTGTTCTACCTCAGTGGCGAGGTTACCTCATCCAATGTGCGCAGGAACAAAAAAGATGAATTCAGCCCGCTTTATATGTATTTCGATCTGATCAACGACAAACTGGAGCAGGCAAGGCTGAAAAATGAGGTACAGAACAATTACTTCAAAACCATTGTCGACGAAACGGCTGTCGGATTGATTTCGTTCAAGACAGATGGTTCGGTAGAACTTTTCAACGAGGCCGCCAAAAAGATCTTTGGGATGCAGGTGTTGCGAAACCTCAGGAAGCTGAACAACATCAAGGATGGATTCAGCGAGATGCTGATCAACATGGCATCGAACGACCGGAAGCTGATCTCGCTGATCCTGGAAGGTGAGCTGATCCAGCTGGCTACCAAAAAGGTCAAGTTCCGAACGATGAATGAAGAGTTGCACCTGGTCTCTTTTCAGAATATCAAGCCGGAACTGGAAGAGAAGGAGATCGAGTCGTGGCAACGCCTGATCCGGGTATTGACCCATGAGATCATGAATTCAATGACCCCGATCGTCACCCTGGTCGGTACCATCGTGAAGAAACTCCGGCGCAAGGATAAGCCGGATTTGATTGAGCCCGGGGAGGTCACTCCTGATATTGTGGCCCGGACAGTAAAAGGACTGGACCTGATTGATTCCCGTGGCAAGGGATTGATCAGTTTCGTGCAGAACTACCGGAGCATTACCCGTTTGCCCAAACCAGACTTTAAGATTGTCAACATCAAGGATCTTTTTCAACGGATAGTAAGCCTCTTTGAACATCAATTTGAAGTATGCGGAATTGACCTCAGGATCAACTGCCATCCTTCCCTTTTCATCAATGCCGATGGAGCCCTGCTGGAGCAGGTGTTGATCAACCTCGTTAAAAATGCCTCAGAGGCCCTGGATGAGATAGAATCCCCGGTGGTGGAGCTTGCCGCGCACTCGGTGCAGGACCAGATGGTGATCCAGGTCACTGACAACGGCAAAGGGATCCCCCCGGAGCAGTTAGATGATATATTTGTTCCATTCTTCACCACCAAACAGTCGGGCTCTGGCATTGGCCTCAGCCTCTCCCGCCAGATCATCCGGCTCCACGGCGGCAGCATGACGGTGCAGTCGGCGCCGGGGAAAACGGTTTTTACGATCAGGATCTAATCCCCTGGACATGACCCCTCCCTGCCCTCCCCTTGGAGGGGAGGGAAATCCGCTTTGCGGAGTAAGCCCCCTTCAGGGGATTTAGGGGCGCTATCAGGGGATTTACGGGCAAGTGGGTTTTTTTGGGGGGGGCAGGAGGGGCCATCAATACCTCTCCGAAACAATTTTTCCGTCAAACAGGTTGACGATGCGTGTGCTGTATTCGGCATCACGTGCCGAGTGGGTCACCATTACGATGGTGGTTCCCGCATCATTGAGCTTGATGCAGAGGTTCATCACCTCATCTCCATGGAGGGAGTCGAGGTTACCGGTGGGCTCATCTGCCAGCAAGAGAGCGGGATTCACTACCAGTGCCCGGGCCACGGCAATCCGCTGCTGCTGGCCTCCTGAAAGTTGCATGGGGAAGTATTTTTTACGGTGAGCCATCTCCAGTTGTTCCAGCACTTCAATGACTTTCACTTTGCGTTCGGGAGCAGGTACTCCCAGGTAGAGCAGTGGCAGCTCGACATTCTCGAAAATATTCAGTTCGTCGATCAGGTTAAAATTCTGAAAAACAAACCCGATGTTCTTTTTCCGGATTGCGGTACGCTCTTTCTCGGGCAGCGTAAAGATGTTGTGGCCCAGGAATTCATAATGGCCGCTGGTTGGCTCATCCAGCATCCCGATGATGTTGAGCAGGGTGGATTTTCCGCATCCTGACGGGCCCATGATCGCTACGAACTCCCCTTCCCCGACCTCAAAATCCACCTGGTTCAGGGCCATCGTTTGGACATCCTCTGCCTGGAACACTTTTGTTAATCCTTGGATTTTAATCATAACTTCTCCCTCTAACGGTCAGCAGATCGGAATACTGCAAAAACCGGGTTTAGTATTTTGGAGAGTAAACTTTTCTCCCCTATAGAAATGTAGGCTGTGCCATCGAATCCCATGAGTTCAAGTGTGGATTCAGGCCACACCAGCACGGTGTAGTATTCTCCCTGTCTGACCGGGAGCAGCGCTGTGATGGTACCATTTACCTCCATGGTTGCACTTCCTGGCGCCGGCTGCAGCACCATCCGTACCGGTTGTCCCGGTTCAACCAGAGAGGCCGCTGCGGCAGTCAGGATAATCTGACCCTGTGGTCCGATGGTGTCGTTGATCAGCACATCACGGAAGATGACGGAGGCCGCAAGTTGCTCCGGGTATTTAATAAAATGGGAGCCTGCCAGTAACAGCGCCACCAGGATAGCGAGTATGAGGATCCCTTTGCGAACCAGAAATGCGGGTCGTTTGTGCAGAATCTCTTCCACCTCCTTGCTATATTTTTCCTGGTCTGTTGATTTTTGCTTCATCTTAAAATCCCAGTTCAAGTTGATTTTTAACCAATTCGTAATAGGCTCCCCGGATACTGGTAAGCTCCTGGTGTGTGCCCTGCTCCATGATGTACCCCTGATCGAGTACCACAATCTGGTCGGCATTTTTTACCGTACTCAAACGGTGAGCCACAACAACCACTGTTTTCCCGGCAAAGAACTCCTTCAGGTTTTCGATGATCATCCGTTCATTGTTGGCATCCAGGGAGTTGGTGGCTTCGTCGAAGAAGATGAATTCCGGATCTTTATAGACAGACCGGGCGATCAGGATCCGTTGCTTTTGCCCTTCGCTGATGCCGTGCCCCTCCTGTCCGATTTTGGTCCCCAGGCCTGTGGGCAGTGACTCCACGAATTCGGTCAGGTTGGCGATCCTGATCGCCCGGGCAAGCTTTTCCGGCTCCACATTTTCCTGGCTCATGGCGATGTTGCTGGCAATGGAGTCGGAAAAGATATATCCCTCCTGCATGACCGCACCGCAGAGGCTGCGCCAGTAACGTGGAGAGATGTTTTGCAGGGGCTGCTCCCCCACAGAGATTGATCCTCTCACAGGCGGATAGAAGCCCAGCATCAGTTTGACCAGCGTGGTCTTCCCACTACCACTTGGCCCAACGATGGCAGTAATTCTCTTATCGGGAATTGCCAGGTTCAGATCTTTCAAAACGAACGGGGAATGAGGTCCTTCGTACTGAAATGAAAGCCGGTTGATCCGGATGCTATGATCCTGCGGGATGCTCTGCAGCAGATGATCGTCCGGCCCCTCTTCCTCTTTCAGGGAGCCTACCTCATCCAGACGGGACATGCTGATGGTGGCATCCTGTGCTTCCCGGATGAAGCTGACCATCTGTTCCACCGGGTTGTTGACCTGCCCGAGGATATACTGGATAGCCAGCATCATCCCCAGGGTCAGCTCCCCTTTTAATACGAGTGATGCGGAGAGAAAGATGATCACGATATCTTTGGTACGGATGAAAAAGAGCGCCCCCACATTCTGGTACTGCGTCAGGGAGAGGCTCTTTAAACTCACCCGGAAGAGTTTGGCCTGGATCCGTTCCCAATCCCATCGTTTCTCCCGTTCACAGTTGTTCAGCTTGATCTCCTGCATCCCGGTCACCAGCTGAAAGAGGTTCCCCTGGTTCTCAGCCATGTAGGAGAAGCGGGCGTAGTCGAGCTCCTTTCTTCGTTTCATGAAGAGATAGACCCAGAGGGCATACAACAAACTACCGGCCAGGAAGACCAGGAAGATGATGTAGTTGTAAGCCAGCAGGACCAGCCCGAAAATGATGAACGTTACAATGGAAAAGAGAATGCTCAGGGAGCTGACCGTGAGAAAAGACTGGATCCGGTCATGATCGAGGATCCGCTGGATCAGATCGCCGGTTCGTTTGGTGTCGAAAAATCCGATGGGCAGCCTCATGATCTTGATCAGAAAGTCGGAGATCAAAGAGATGTTGATCCGGGTGCTGATATGCAGCAAGATCCATCCACGGATGAACTCCACCGAGATCTGGCCGAGAAAAAGCGCCATCATGGCCAGCAGTATCAGGGAGATGAAGCTCAGGTCCTGGTTCTGGATCCCCACATCGATGATTGACTGGGTAAGGAAGGGAAAGATCAGCATGAAGAGACTTCCGAGGAGCATTCCCAGTACCAGCTGTGAGAAGAGTTTCCGGTGGGGTTTCAGGTAGCTGAAGATGAACCGGAGACGCGACATCCCGGTCTCTTCATCCCTCTTTTCATAGAACTCTTCCTTACGCTCCAGAAGCAGGCATATCCCTTTCTGTTCCTCTTCGGGTTTCACCTCTGAGAGCCATCGCTTCAGAAACTCCTCTTCATTGTAATTAACCTTCCCGATAGCCGGATCTGCGATAAAAAGCTGTTTCTTCCCATGTTTCTGTTTCACCCGGTACAACACCACGAAGTGATTCTGCTGCCAGTGAAGGATGCAGGGGAGGGGAGCTTCCGCGAGAAGCTCGTCGAAACTGATCTTCACGCCGAGTGTTTGGTATCCGGTATCTTCAGCAGCATCGCTGATCCCCAGCATGGTTACTCCATCGCGGGTGATGTGACAGAGGTCGCGGAGGGTTGAGAGCGAGTAGTTCTTCCCATGGAACCGGGCGACCATCTGGAGGCAGGCAGGACCGCAATCCATGGAATCAAGTTGCCGTGAGAATGGGAACCTATTCATATCTCAATACGTTGATCAGGTTTTTACGAAGAACAGTCCAGGTTCTGATCATGATGATCGAGGATACAAAAATAGTAATGGAGAGGACTGCAATCACAAAAAGGTACCAGTGTACCGGAACTTTATAATAGAAAGAAGATAACCAGCTGTTCATGATCACCCATGTTGCCGGGATGGCCACCGCAGATGCCATCAGGATATAAAGCAGGAACTCTTTTTGCATACGGAACAGGATGTCGTGGTTCGAGGCGCCGAAGATTTTCCTGACGGCAATCTCTTTCAACCGGCGCTCGATCATCAGGAGGGCAAGACCAAAAAGACCCATCCCTGTGATGATGAAGGCCAGGAAAGAGAAGGAAGCTACCACCTGGCCAAATTTCTGTTCCCTGGAGTACATCAGATTCAGTTCATCGTCGAATGTGGAACAGGCAAAGGGGAGATCAGGTGCCAGCGCCTTCCAGTGTTTCTCCAAAATTTGACGGACCTCTTTTAACCCTCCAGGCCGGCAACGTACCACCAGGTAATTGCATTCGGAGGGATTGTAGGTGAATGCTGCAGGGGAAATTTTCGAATGAAAAGAGTGGATGTTAAAATCCCTGACGACACCCCTGATGATGTTTTTCCCCAAGGAGGCCCCCAAAGGTTGTTGGAAACCCATCAATGTTTCAGCCTCCTGGTTGAGGATAACAGGTGCTTCGGATTGGAGCCCCTCTGCCGGTTTGATATCTTCGCCGGATACCATCCCGATACCCAGGGTGGTGAAGAAGGCTTTGTCCACAAAATAGTTCTCCAGGTAGAATACTTCGGTCAATGAATCGGAGGTTACGACGGTATACGAGACGAATCGACTGGCGTTGGTGGGAGGAATGATGGAACTTCCCGAGACAGCCACGATGGCCTCTTCTTCCTGAATCCGGTCGCGAAGTTCAGGGTATGCGTGAAACTCTGCCGGATTGAATGAAACAATCATCAGCTCCTTCTTCTGTATGCCAATGTTTGTATTCAGGCAATAATCGAGCTGGGCAAAGATGATCAGCACACACCCCAGGAGGAATAGTGTGATAAGCAGTTGCAACACAATGAACAATTTACTCAGGCTGAAACGCTGACGCGTAAATACCTGGTTTTTTATAGCTTTTATAGGATTCAGGGCCGAAAGGTAAAAGGCAAGGTATCCTCCGGAGATCATCCCGATAAGCAGGGTGATGACAGCAAAGAGGGGAATATAAATCAGCATGTTCCAGGTGTATAACTGGATCTCATACCCATATAACCTGTCTACAAAGGGCTCAACGAATCCCAGCACCAGAAAAGAGAGCGGCAAGGCAAGAAAGGTCAGCAACATCGACTCGGTAAGTATCTGGATCCGTAATTCCCGTTTGGTAGCTCCCAGTACCTTCCTGACCCCGATCTCCTTAAATCGCAAGGCCGACCGGGCAGTACTGAGGATGGAGTAGTTGATGCCGGCCAGCAATAAGATGGCGAAGGCCAGTGAGCCATAATAGAAGAGAGCTGACCGGTTTCCTTTCTGATGGAAATCGTTTGTAATCTCCTCCGAATCAAGATGAATGTCCTGAATGTTCTGAAACGAAAAGGAGACCTTCTGCTCTGTCAATCCAAGGGAGTCCGTGAGCGATGGGAGCTGGTCCAAAATTTCAGGGATTCTCCCACTATGGTCAACCAGAAGATATTGTTCTGCATAATAATCAGCATAATCCACCGCTTCTGCTGCCAGGTCAATGCCGAACTCTTTCAGCAAAAAGTGGAAAAGATCCATTCCGGCAATAAAGTCTACTTCCATGGTAGAGTTCCAGGGCAGGTTTTTAAAAATACCGGAAACGGTTAAGGAAACGAAAACACCACCAGATTTAATCTCCAGCTTTTGCCCGATGGGATTTGCCTGATTAAAATATTTCAGGGCAGCAGCTTGTGAAAGCATGACTGATCCTGCCTTTTGCAATCCTGCCCTTCCATCACCGCCGACAATGTTGAAACTCAGGATATCCAGTACCGCCGGATCGGCACAAAAAAATCCCGATTCCTCCTGGTAGGCTTGCCCTTTTTTAACAGCCACCGGACCCGTCAGGAATTGAGTTAAGACCATGCCACCTGACGCTATGATACCTTTGGATTGCTCCTGAAGTCTGGCCGGAAGAAGGGAAGGGGAGTAGGGGATGGTGTTCTCCTCGGTTTGCGTGATGATGCGGTAGATCCGGTTGCTGTTATCATGAAAGGAGTTGTAACTTAATTCATTGATGATGTAAATCAGCAGGAAAAAGGAGACCGTCAATCCGGCCGTCAGCCCGATCAGGTTGATGGCGGTGAAGGTTTTACGCTTCATCATGAATCGGAAGGATGTTACCAACGAGTTCCAGTTCATGACTCCTCCCCGTTTGAACAGACATCACAGAAATTATATCGCTTCAGAAAGATCTCGTATGAGCTGATGGGAGGACAAAGGAACTGATAGAGACACGTTTTACATGGAGAGATGCTTGCGCGTGTTCGTCGCCAGCTGACTCCCCTTTCCAGTTCCAGGGCGACCAGTTGAACCAGGGTGCTCTTTGTCGCATTTCCAATCCTGGGATCGTTCAAATTGGCGCAGACTTCTCCTCCGGGGAAAACAGAGAGTTTTCCGAAATCGTTTTCGTTGATCGAGATCCTGGAGAATACTTGCTGCTGATCGGGTTGTGCAGCCAGGATCTCCTCCCTGGAAACAAATACATTCTGCCGGAAGAAATCAAGGTTTTCCCCGGTATAGACAGGTTTGAGATAGACGTTCCGGAGGTCGAGGATCTTTATGATCTCCAGCGCCATCTGTAACTCCTCCTGGTTGCTGACCAGCAGGTTGTACTCCAGTTTCTTCAGGAGTTTCAGATCCGGGAGGCTCTGTAAATATCCGGCAATGAGTTCAGGATGAGTGGGGAAGGTGATGTAGAGGGAGAGGGTTGTTTGTTTCTGAAGCAGGATCAAGGAGATGAACTGTTCCACCCAGTGATCGATTTGGAGATGATATTTCTTTTGAAAAGGACTGGATGCCAGTTGTCTGATCACATTTTCAAGATGGGGATAGGCGAGCAGATTCATGCCGGATATGTGGATCAGTGTCGGTGTATAATGATTGACATCGTCGATCAACGCATGAAAGAGGTGAAAATCCATCTGTTCCTCTTTTTCTGAAACCAAAGAGGGGTAGGAGAACTGAAGATAGGTCTTAGCGAAAGGTGTGATTGCTTCATCGGGTCCGGCATTCAGAAAGAGGGTGAGTTCCTGCAGATAATTGCGCCCCTCCAGTCCGGGTTTCAGGGGGGATTGCCCTACAGGAACAGGGTTGAGTCCATGCCTGACAAAGGGCTCTGGAAAAATATTGACAGGCTTGCCATCCGACCAGGAGGGATCGAGGAGGTCTCCCATAAAGTGTTGGCGAATCTGATGGAGGAAATCCCGGACTTCGGTATCCTGAAGCTGACTGGGAGAAAGGGGGATCACGTATCCATTGGCCGGAACCAGCAGTTCATCCGCCACGTTGGATAGCGCCAGGGAGTTGCTGAACTCCAACACGGTTTTACTGATGGTATTGTAGAGAAGAACATCACTCTCCTGGCGAATTACATGCACGTATGGTTCCAGAAACAGCCAGGGAGGATTATCCTTCATAGAACGTAGTTTGAGCGGTCTTCCGGTAAAACTTGTAATCATTCTCAATACTGGAGTAATGCCTCTTCAGGTATTCCTTGAATCCTGACTCCCTGGTGTAGAAGGAGCAGGATGGATGGTCTGTCTCCACACCGGTATTGAAGAGACATTCCTGGCAGTTATCGATGAAATAACATGTTCTGCAATACCGTGAGATCTTATCATAATAGTGGTTATATAGCCTGGCTATACCTTTGGGATCAAGGGATAGATGGTGGTCGGTATAAGAACCGATCACATAAAATGGAGTGATATGTTCACAGGGAAGAATGGTGCCATCGGCAGAAAAATAGGCCCGGATGGAGAAGGGGGTACAGGTGGCGGTCGGAATAAACTTTTTAGAGGAGGCCTTCCCCCGTATGGGAGAGATCATCTCCAGGTAGTTTTTAAACACGAAACCGGAATAATATTCCAGGAACTTGGCCGTCTCCCTGACCTTCGGATGCCTGTTTTCCATTTTTTTTATGGTCTCCTTCTCTTCCTGCTGTGTGATCGGTTTTGAGTGCACCTTCTCCCGGAACTCTTTTTCATGCGATGGGTTGAGATTGATTGGATTGACATCCGACATCTGTGGCACCTTCCCATACCGTTCCTGGAAGAATTCATACACGGATTTGATGGAGTTCCGGCTATGCAACACCGTCAGGAAACTGATCTTTTTCTCGAAATATTCGGGATAGTGTGTCCTGACGTAGTCGAGGTTTTTTGTGGTGATGTCAAACGATGGTTTGTTGTTCTTCAGTACCCGGAACGAGTTGGCTACTTCATCTCCATCGAGGCTAACGGAGAGCTCAAAGTCATGTTCCACCAGAAAACCGATGTATTTTTTTACTAACAGGCCATTGCTGGAGAGGGAGTAGGTGAAGGAGATCTGATCTTTCGGATAGCTGCTTGTAAATTCCACCACCGATTTGATGAATTTGAAATTTTTCAGTGGTTCGCCTCCGTAGAAACTGACGATGAGGTGGTTTGATGGCGAGGGGGTGCGTTTGGAGATCAGCTCTGTGAGCGTATGCCTGATATTCTCGAACGATAAATAGCTGTTGTGTCTCTCTTTGTTGATGTAAAATTTGCTGTAGGTGCAATAGGTGCAATTAAAATTGCAATCTTCGGTCACTTCAAAAATAATCTGCTTGACGGAGGTGATATTTTTCTTCACATCGGAGACCTTCAGCCTCCCTTCAATATTCATATCCCTGTCCGGTTTCACAAAACCATTTCGTTTCAGGAACCGGTATTTTTCCAGCTGGTAGCTAACTTCTGACAAGGAAAAAGTGCCAACTCCCGGTATGGCAATTTCCCCATTTTTCCGGATGGCTGTGATCCACCGGCTGAGGTTGGCGCCTTTTTTTTCGAGAGAAAATAGGTGATGAATCAGAGGATGACACAGCCGGAGTTGGTTTCTGTATGGGCTGTACAGATAACGGTTACCTTTGCCTGAAGTGAAAAAAACCGCATTTTTCATCAGCCTTTGCACATAATGTGATACACATACCCATTTCGGGTACTGGCAAAGGTAACATTTTTAGGATTTAATCCGGTGTACTGCTGTAAACGCCTGCGGTGTTAGCGGTAGCACTTTCACAATTGCAAAACTTGGTAGTACCGCCTTGCTGTTTTATGGCGACGTAAGGATTATTAATTGAGCAAAAACATTTCACTTCAATTCCACCTTTGATTTTTGCTAATTGATTCTTCCTGATCTCAGCTTTGTGAAGGTTGATGATGCTTAGAGTTTTCATGGCGTATGACTTTTATGTTTTTTTATTTTGCTTCCCTAGGATAGTCAGTAATGCAATAACTATGCCAAAATCATAAGTATCTGTATTGCAGACAATTATAAAATATTTTCCTTTATGGAATGATGTTTAGGTGTCAAATATTTTGACACTAGTGTACGTTTTTTTGACACTATTGTTTCGGAAACAGTCTGATTATGACAATTTCCAGTGCAAGAAGGAAGAGGGCAATCAGGATAAAAAGTTTCCAGAGCGGTTTTCCCTGCCCGGCCTCGCGGATCTCCTTCGTCAGTGAAGGGTGGTCAGCCTGCAGCAGGACAAAGGATCGAATTTGTGTTCTTTCCAGGCACTCCCGGATAGCTTCCGGATCCAGGCATTTGAGCTCAGATTCATCGCGGGGGAAGTTGAAGGCGAGCCCGGTCAGGGGCTTCTCCCCGAGATAGAGGGTGTAGAGACCTGCTTCCCGGATCTGGTCATGAGGATAGAGAAGCATTTTTCCATCCACAAATCGTAGTTCGGGAATGATCTCCAATTCGGAATCCTGTTTTACGATCCTGAAAACCAGGTCATGCTGAAATGTGTCGGCAGGTACTTCCACCGGCTTGTTGGCGGTGGTAAAATAATAGAGATCGCTACGCGGCTGGCTTAGCAATGCGATTTTATAAAAGGTGGGGACAAACAGGAGATGACCCGGCAGGCTTGAATAACCTAGTTCAAGAGGAGAGGTCAACAGGTAAACTTCCCCTTTTCCGTGGGGGACCCTGGCCAATAGCACATCGCTGTTTTGCAGAAGCAGCAATGGCTCTATCCTGGAGGCTGTAGTCAGAGGTAGCGGGTAGTGCAGGTTGACCACAGGAAGATCAGCGTTAGCTGGTAGTTCAATCCGGCCCGATGCGTTAGGTTCAAATACATCGGTATAGACCTGGCTTTCCACACGGATTTGCGACACCCTGAGCAGGCTTGTATCCGCATCCTTCGGTTCCGGGATTCCCAGGGCATGGAAAAAACGCTTGTAATCAGCCTCATCGACCTTCACGGGCAGGATGACCAGCAGGCTTCCTCCGTTGATGGTAAACCGGATAAGTTCCTGGGCCAGTCCGGATGAAATCCGGTGTACCTGGTTCAGGATGATCAGCGAGTAGCCACCGAATGAAGAGTAGTTGAGCCGGTTAATCCCGGCATTTACAAAGTGGAAGGCAGAATCACTCCCAAAGAGGGCATTCAGGTAAGGATTCTCATCTTCCTGGTTGATGCAGAGGATCGAAACACGGGTGACAAGTGGGTAACTGAGGTAACACCGGTCGTCATAAACAATCGGATAATCAGGGAGTTCCACGTATCCTGACTGGATCCCGTTTTGGTCGTTGGTGAAGGGAAGGATCAGTTCTGTCTCCGATCCGGGATCGATTCCGGCACTGGCCAGGGCCTTTTGCCGGTTATTGATCATCAGTTTCACCGGGATCTTTTCCAGCCGGTCGGGGCCCGTGTTTCTGATGCGAACGCGCAGGTGCGAAAGTTGATCGGGCTGTTGTACTGCCGACTCGAAGTAGGCGGTGTCAATGTACAGGTTGCTGGCACGATTGGCTGCCAGAGGCAGGATGAAAAAGGAAGAGGAGGTATCGGGATTGAGGTTCGTGAAATCACTTGTCACCTCCTGGAAATCCGAGATGAGGAAAATATTCCGGGAACGGTTGGGAGAAGTTGCAAGAAGGTCCTGCTGTCGGGCTACCACCTCGGAAATCTTCCGGGAGGCGGGTGAGATCCGGACCTCTTCCAGCAATTTCAGAAACTCATCCCTGGAAACAAGGTGCTGATGGGCTCCTTCAAAATCATTGGTGAGTAACTGAAACCGGTCAGAGGATTTGTAAGCCTCCACAATCTCCCTGGCTTTTGCTTTGGCAGTCTCAATCAGTTTGCCTTCACTTCCCACGGCATCCATGCTGAACGAATTATCCACGAAAATGCTGATTCCCTGCTGTTGTTGTTGGTTTACCGGTTGCAGGGGGGAAGGGATGTAGGGTTGTGCAAAAGCGATCACCAGGGAGGCGATGGCCAGTAACCTCATCGCCAGCAGGATCCACTGTTTAAGTTGAGAACGTCGCTGCCTCTCCTGTTTGATCTCCGCCAGGAACCTGACATTGGTAAACCAAATCTTCTTGTACCTCCTGAAGTTGATCAAGTGGATCAGGATCGGGATCGCCAGCGCAAAGAGGCCATAGAGGAATAATGGAGAGACGAAAGCCATCAGATGACTCCCTGGTCGAGCATAGCATTGGCAACCTTAAGGAATCCGGCTACATTGGCTCCTTTGACATAATTTACAAAGCCATCGGGGGCGGTTCCATGCTTTACACATTGTTCGTGGATACTGCTCATAATTTGCTGCAGGCGGCTGTCAACCTCAGCTAACGGCCAGCTGAGCTTCATTGAATTTTGTGACATTTCGAGCCCGGAAGTGGTTACGCCACCAGCGTTAACCGCTTTCCCCGGAGCAAACAGGATCTTGTGTTCGAGGAATAACTCAACTGCCTCCGGGGTACTGGGCATGTTGGCTCCTTCTGCAACACAACGTACACCATTGTTGATCAGGTGTTGTGCATCGTCTTTGTCAAGCTCATTCTGCGTGGCACAGGGAAGGGCGATATCGCACTTCACTTCCCACGGATGTTTCCCCTGGTGGAACTGGGCGGTGGGGAATTCGTAGGTATAGGGTTTCACGATATCCTCGTTGGATGCTCTCAGCTCCAGGAGGTAGTCGATCTTCTCACCGGTGATGCCATCGGGATCATAGACATATCCATCAGGGCCGGAGATCGTCACTACTTTGGCTCCCAGTTCGGTTGCTTTCAGCGCTGCACCCCACGCAACGTTTCCGAATCCGGAAAGGGCAACGATTTTCCCTTCAAAGGATTCTCCCCTGGTCTTCAGCATCTCATTGGCAAAGTAAACGGTTCCGAAACCGGTTGCTTCCGGACGGATCAGGCTTCCACCCCAATTCAGCCCTTTGCCGGTCAGCACGCCGGAGTTCTCGCGGGCAAGTTTTTTATACATCCCGTAAAGGAACCCGATCTCCCGGCCACCAACACCAATATCTCCTGCAGGGACATCTGTTTCGGGGCCAATGATCTTCCAGAGTTCCAGCATGAATCCCTGGCAGAAACGCATGATCTCCCCGTTGGATTTCCCTTTGGGATCAAAATCTGAACCCCCTTTGGCTCCTCCCATGGGGAGGGTGGTCAGGCTGTTTTTAAAGACCTGTTCAAAACCCAGAAATTTCAGGATGCTGAGGTTCACACTCGGGTGAAACCGTAATCCCCCTTTATACGGCCCGATCGCATTGTTGAACTGGACACGATAGCCACGATTCACACGTACTTTTCCGTTATCGTCAACCCAACTGATCTTGAAGGTATAGATCCGGTCGGGATCAATGATCCGATCGATGATGTTGCCTGATTCAAACTGGGGATTTTCGGTATAGACCTCCTCGATGGACTCCAGTACTTCTCTGACTGCTTGTAAGTACTCCACTTCACCCGGATTTTTCTTCTCCAGGTCGTGCATGATTTTTTCAATGTTCATATTACTGTGAATAAATTAACAATTTGAGCGTAAAATTACATGGTTTCAGGCTATCAGCAATATATTTTGTGAAATTCTTTTGTTGCTTCCAGGTAATCGGAGGAGTATTTCCGATCCTCATTGAGGATCGTCAGTTCTGCTTCATATGTCTGGGCCGGGGGATCCTGAGTGAGCTCTGCAATAACCCGTTTTGCCCGGGCTCCGGGATAAGGGTAGATATAGATGAGTTTGGCAGGGTAGAGGTGTTGGTTCTCTGCCAGCTTTCTGATTTTGGGCCATTGTTCGGCGGGAATGATGAAAGAGAAGCGTCCCCCCTTCTTCAGAAGGGATTGAACAGTGGTCAGCAACTCTTCCATCGTCAGTGTCAGGTCGTGGCGGGCAAGGTTCTTCCTTCTCTCTGCCGACTTCAGGGAATCACTGAAAAACGGGGGATTCGAGATGATCAGATCGTACCGGTGATCCGTCAGGAAAGCGAAGAGCTGAAGGGAGATCCCAAAACAGGCGAGCCTGCTGCTCCATGGGCTCTGTTCAAAGTTTTCTGTAGCATCAAGCACAGCCCCTTCATCCAGTTCAACCGCATCTATGATGGCGCCGGATTTTTGGGCCATCATCAGCGCCAGCACCCCACATCCGGTTCCTGCATCCAGAATTCTTGATGCCTGCCCTGGATCTGTAAGAGCCCCGAGAAGCAATGAGTCAGTGCCTACCGGCATCATACTGCGGGAATCTTCTATAGTGAACTGTTTAAACCGGAATGGCATCTTCTCTTATATATAAATGTCTATCAATCCTTCCGGTGCACAGATGTATATAGTCTGATTTGTCCGGTCGACCTCCCTGATCACTTCATCAACCACCGGAATGAGGAGCTCTTTATCCTGATATCTGACC
>JADHVQ010000098.1 GCA_016783905.1 Bacteroidales bacterium
TGTCGGGTAAGTTCCGACCTGCACGAATGGTGTAACGATCTGGGCACTGTCTCAGCCATGAGCTCGGTGAAATTGTAGTTCCGGTGAAGATGCCGGATACCCGCAACGGGACGGAAAGACCCCGTGAACCTTCACTACAACTTTACATTGACTGTGGGTAAACGATGTGTAGGATAGGTGGGAGACTGTGAAGCGGGAGCGCTAGCTTTCGTGGAGTCAACCTTGAAATACCACCCTTCGTTTATCTGGAGCCTAACCCCCTCACCCGGGGAACAGTGTATGGTGGGTAGTTTGACTGGGGTGGTCGCCTCCAAAAGCGTAACGGAGGCTTTCAAAGGTACCCTCAGCATGCTTGGTAACCATGCGTAGAGTGCAATAGCATAAGGGTGCTTGACTGTGAGACTTACAAGTCGACCAGGTAGGAAACTAGGATATAGTGATCCGGTGGTTCCGTATGGAAGGGCCATCGCTCAAAGGATAAAAGGTACTCCGGGGATAACAGGCTGATCGCCGCCAAGAGCTCATATCGACGCGGCGGTTTGGCACCTCGATGTCGGCTCGTCACATCCTGGGGCTGAAGAAGGTCCCAAGGGTTCGGCTGTTCGCCGATTAAAGTGGCACGCGAGCTGGGTTCAGAACGTCGCGAGACAGTTCGGTCCCTATCTGTTGTGGGCGTTGGAAGTTTGAGGTCACCTGACTCTAGTACGAGAGGACCGAGTTGGACGAACCTCTGGTGTATCTGTTGTGGTGCCAACTGCATCGCAGAGTAGCTATGTTCGGATGAGATAAGCGCTGAAAGCATCTAAGTGCGAAACTCAGACCAAGATGAGACTTCCTTTAAGGGTCGTTCAAGACTAGGACGTTGATAGGCTGCAGGTCTAAAGGCAGTAATGTCAAAGCCGAGCAGTACTAATTACCCGTATGCTTTCTACTTGTACAGACGCCATTAATGGCGTCTCTACGGTGTTGATTTGTGGATTTCTGGTTGTGTTTTCTTTCAACTATTGTCATTATGATCTTACGGTGACTATAGCAGTGGTGTTCACCTCTTCCCATTCCGAACAGAGTAGTTAAGCCCACTCGCGCAGATGGTACTGCTATACCAAGTGGAAGAGTATGTCGTTGCCGAATCTTTCTAAAGCCCCGGACGTTTGTCCGGGGCTTTTTTATTGCCGTGTAATTCGTATTTTTACATGCGATATCCGGTTTCCTATGTTCACGCGGCTGCTCTTTATTTGCCTTTCACTTCTTCCCAGCTCCTATAGCCTCTCCCAGGTGGTTCCTTCCGACTCAGCTGAACCGGCAAATGATTCTATCCGTGTCTCTTATTTCTCTAACAACATCGACCGTGAAGGGAAACTAAAACTGTATGCACTGGATACGACCATCGCCGGGTTCCAGAACTATGACCTGCTAACCAAATATAGTAGCTTCTACGCATCCCTGGGAAATGTAGGATCGGCTTACAACAACCTCTTCCCCTCCCCTCTTTGGCAACCTGGTGGATTTGATTTCGGAATACACACATTTGACAACTACCTGTATCAAAACGATAGCGTAAGATACTACCGGGTGCTAAAAACCTATACCGAACTCGAATATGTGCAAGGTGCTAAAAAAGAGTTGAATTTCATCGCCATGTTCAGCCGGAACATCTACCGTGGACTCAACCTGGGATTCAATTTTCATGTATCCAATTCACCCGGGGCTTACCTGAGACAGAAAACCAACATAATCAACTTTGTGTTGACTGCACAGTTCTTCTCCAAAACAAAACGATACGGTGTGGTGGCCAATTTTGTAGCAAACCGGATCAAGAACGAGGAGAACGGGGGGATTAAATACGATAGTATCTTTGAACAAAACCTGGAAACCAACCGCCAGGTCATCCCGGTCAATCTTCCCGATGCCCAGAACCGTATAAGGGAAACGGGATTCTATATCAAACAATACTTTGATCTTACGAGGCATGATCCCTTTCAAACCGACACATCCGAACGTAAGCGGAATCGGTTTGAACTGGGAAGAATCACCTATTCATTTCATTATAACCGTCAGATTTTCAATTACCAAGACGGGGACCCAATGGCCGGTTTCTATTCCAACTTCTATTTTGACACCATTCAAACAACCGATTCGGTAACCGTTCAGAAAATAGAAAATATTGTTACCTGGACCAATCCCAGCTTTCATCCAACCCGGAAATACCGGCGTATCCAGGTTGAATTCAAAATAAAACACCAGTACGTTGAGGTGACCTATCCTGAGATCCAGTCTTACGAACTCTATTTCGATCCGGGCTGGGCTTCCATTGAGCTGGTTCATCCCCATAAAAGATGCTTCTTCAACCAGATTATCCCTTCGGCCTGGATCGCCTTCCGGCCATTCAACACCTTCAAACTGGAAGCATATGCCGATTATGTGCTGGGCACATACAACGAAGGGGATGTGAGTTTTACCGCAAAAGTTTCCCAGATCCTGGGATCGGTAAAAAGAAACCTGGGGATTATCTCTCTATCCGGATTCTACCGGTATCATGAGCCAGACTGGTTTTATCAGAAGTACCAGAGTAATAACTTCTGGTGGAACAACACATGGGAAAAGGAGGGGCTAATCTCTGCCACCGCCGTCTATACCAATAAATATTTAACACTTGGTGCCAGCATGAGCCGGCTGACCAACTATGTTTACCTTGATACAGCAGCGGTACCACAACAGGATAGCGATGAAATAGGATACATCCGCGGCTGGCTGAACACCGATATTGATCTTTGGCGTTTTAAATTCAAGGGGCAGTTTGCCTATCAAACCGTTCAGGGTTCCAACGTGATCAGGGTGCCTGCATTCATGGGAAACCTGACCATCTACTTTACCCAGCCTCTGTTCAAGGGTGCTGCTGTGATCCAGCCGGGGCTGAATTTCTTCTACAACACCTCCTACTATGCCGATAGCTACATGCCTGCCACCCGGATGTTCTATCTGCAGGACAAGAAAGAGATCGGCAACTACATCTACATGGATGTATTTCTGAATGTGAAAATTCAGCGTGCCCGTTTTTTTGTCACCTATACTCACCTCAACGCCAGCTTCATGGGCCGTACTTACTACATGGTTCCCTACTACCCCATGCAGGATGGGGCATTCAAGTTCGGAATCAGCTGGCGGTTTCACGACTAATGATTGCAGAAAGCCAATGGCAAAAAAAATTGTTTTTAATAAGAAACGTAAAATTTCGAGTATATTTGTGAGAGAAAAATGAAAATCCTCCCATGATGGATCCAACCATACCCACCGAAAAAACCGAGTTGAAAGTCTTGGTAGTCGATGACAATGAAGCCAACCTCGCCACCTTAAAAGGACTTCTGAAATCTGAGGGATATACCATCCTGACAGCAACCAGCGGTTTCCTTGGCCTGGAGCTTGCCGAGTCGGCCCTGCCCGATCTGATCCTCCTGGATATCAAAATGCCGGTGATGGATGGTTTCGAAGTATGTCGACGGTTGAAATCGAGCAAGGAGACATCTCAGATCCCGGTCATCTTCCTGACTGTACTGAGTCAGACCAGCGACATTGTAAAAGGGCTCGAGATGGGAGCTGAGGATTATGTTTCCAAGCCTTTCAAACCCGCTGAACTGTTAGCCAGAGTGCGGGTCCACCTGCAGCTTAAGGTAGCCAAGGATACACTGAAACTAAACAATCGGATGCTGGCCGAGCAGAACGATCAGCTCATGCAGCTCAATGCGACCAAAGACAAGCTTTTCTCCATTATCAGTCACGATCTCCGTGCTCCTATGGGGACGCTGAAGGAGATCCTCGATTTCATCATGATCAACTACGAAGATCTGGATCATCAAAAACTGCATGAATCGATCGAGGGTATCCGCGACAGCATTGAGTCGTCTTACACCCTGGTGGAAAACCTCTTATTCTGGGCTCGCAACCAACGCGGCGACATCTCCTATAAACCTGGGATGAATGATGTAAAACAGATCGTAGAAGATTCCATCCGCCTGATGAGAGCCAGTGCGGCAGCAAAAAACATAAAGCTGACAAGCAAGATTCTGACTGACGGGCATGCCTATTTTGATCCCAATATGATCAGTGTTGTGATGCGTAACCTGACCAACAATGCACTTAAATTTACCAACGAAGGGGGCCATGTCACCATCAGTGTAAAAAACTTCAATGGTGATAAAGAAAACACCATCCTGGTCGAAGTCAGGGACGACGGAGTAGGAATGACATCTGACGATGCCAACATGATCTTTAAAAACGGAGCTTCCTTTCCTTCTGCAGGGGGGAGCCTGGGGCAAGGCAGCGGATTAGGTCTGAAACTTTGTCGTGAGTTTATAGATAAGAACGGAGGCAAGATCTGGGCTGAAAGCAAACCGGGGGAAGGAAGTGTTTTCCGGTTCACCTTATCCAAGGAAAAGGTTCAGCCTATCCTGTAATATCTTCGTTGAACATGACTCTACAATGCCCTACTGGCTGTAAATTCCCCAGTGCATCAAAAGACCATACTTCAGGTCTTTCCATTGTTCCAGCTTCTCCAGCACCAATTTTACTAACAATTTAGCTTCTATTGCAATCCCGAATTTACGTGGTACATTTTTAATATAAATAGAACGCAGATGACGCAGATGCCTTCGGCAGCGCTGATTGACACGGATTTTTTTTATGAATTCCCCTCTGCGAGGTGGAAGAACTTCATTAGCTTGTTGATGAAAGCAGGATCGTGGATCAGGGCCCGGGCGACATCCCTTCAAATGCGGCTGACCGGATAGAGCGATTCCGGAGTGTGAGCTTTCCCGGCTTTGCCGAAGTAAAAAGAGGTGCGGTCATAATCAGGGAAGGCCTCTTTGCTTTTTAATCTCTTCATAGGCCATATTGACTTTTTGAAACTTTTCAGTCGCGGCCCGCTTTATATCATCCCCCAGATGACCAACTTTGTCAGGATGATGCCGTTTGGCCATCTCCCGGTAAGCCTTTTTGATTTCAGAATCAGTGGCGTTTTTTGTAATCTCAAGAACATCATAGGCCCAGTGTGGATCCTTCACAAACATGGCATGGATCGACTGGTAGTCGGCATGAGTTACTCCCATGTATCCACAAATCTGTTCAATCACCCCCACCTCATCGGGATGGTAGTGTCCGTCAGCAGCGGCAATACCAAACAGGAAATGAACCAGCTGCAGCTTTGATGAATCGTCCATGAATTGTCCAACCTGTACACTGACCTCCTGCACATTGATATGCTGTTTCAGGATTTCGTTCAGCATCTGAATAAGCCTGGCTCCCTCAGTATCTCCAAATTGACGGTAAAAGAATGCTCTTACATAATCCAGTTCAGAGCGCATCACCTTCTGGTCGGCCTTCATGACAGCGGCGGATAAAACCAGCAGACTCATGGCAAAATCACCACGCGGAGTTCCACGGTAAGCATACTGGCCCGAACTCATTCCCTCGAACATCGATCCCAGAGCAAAACCAAGGATGGCACCGATGGGACCACCGAATGCCCATCCCAGTCCTCCACCAATCCATTTTCCGTAGCCGCCCCGTTTTTTAGCAAACCTGGGATCAACTCCGGGAGGAGGAGTTTTATCCCGGTTTGATTGCGTGTCAGTATCGGTATCTGAAACTTTTTTACGCATACTGAAAATCGCATACGCAAAGATGACGAGCACGATGACAACGATGATGGTTACTAAATTCAAGATACAAAATACAAAATGCAAACGGATACTCTTAACTTATATTCTCAGATAGCGGAAGGCCATACTCCTCTTCCATTCTAATTCCCATGGTTTTCAGCTGATTGAGGATGGGAGTGTAGATCTCCGGGATTACCGGGATGTGAACACCTACTGCAGAAATTTCTCCCTTCAGGATCATCTCTGTACCAATTGCCGCAGGAAGAGCAACTGTACGGGCAACAGCCGTGTCACCTCCCGGGATTCCAAAATCAAGCATGCGGGACCTGATTACCTCCTTCCGGCCATCGGAATAACCGGCCAGGAAGGTATGCTGTATCACGATCATATCGCGTTCATGATCACCCAGGGTCATTTTACGGATCATCAGGTCGGAGACCACATCGAAAGGGGAAGCCAGGGTCCTGTTCATAGGAACATTGTCGAATAGGCCGAGCCATTGTAGAGCCGTGGTGCCATGGTGAGGTGGTACAGTGGTGCCGTGGTGAAGTGGTGAAGTGGTGAAGTGGTGGGGTATGTCCTGTGCCCTGTGCTCTGTGCCCTGTGCTATCTGATTACTGCCAACTGCCAGCTGCCGACTGAGGAGATCAGCATAGGTCATACCTGTCATATCAATTGGATCGTAAGAGAAGAGGTTCATCCGCTTCATCTCATCCATTATCTCGCACCAGCCCTGGTACCGAAAAGTTCCGCGAAAGAGTGTCCGGGCTTCCGGTATTCCGTATAAATCCACGTAAGCCAGAGAATCCCTGTTGGGGTAGACCTCAAGCATTCCGGCTCGTGGACAATCCACCAGAAAAGGATTCTTGAACAGATCGATTGTAGGGATATTCATCACCTTTCCCCGGTGCAGGTAATTGCCATCGTTGTTGCCGGCCATTAAAACACCCTGGGGACTCCAGGAGAATTTGTATTTAAACGGATTCTCTGCCGCCTCAGGTGCCGGGAGTGCGCCACAGAAAGAATAAAACTCCAGAACGGTCCCTTCGTGATCGTGGATATGGTCTATAATCCGCATTGCCGACATATGGTCGATTCCAGGATCCAGTCCCAGCTCATTGAGCAGGATCACACCAGCTTCACGGGCTAACGCATCCAATGCCTTCATCTCGGGTTTTACATAGGAGGTAGTAACCAGGCTCTTCCGGTATTTCATGCACAATGTGGCCACACCAACATGAAACGTATAGGGAAGAAGGCTAACCACAATATCGTGTCCGGCCATCATGGAATCGAGTTTCATCTCCTCGGAAGCATCCCAGTCAATAACCTCTCCACGAGGATCTCCATCTATCATTTCAGTAGCACGGTCGGGAGTGTTGGAAGCGACGGTAACGTGAAAATTTTTCTTCAGGAGGTAACGGATAATAGGTTTTGCAACCAGCCCGGAGCCGAGGATGAGGACTTTTTTCATTTAGCCAAGGTATTTTCCCAGATAGGTGTAATCCGGTGTCAGCTCTCCATTGAGCAGGATCAGTCCTTTCTTGATCGCTCTCGGCAGGTTCAGATCCTCAAAGGGTTCATCAAAATCGGCATCAGCAATGGGCTTAATGAAGTTGATCAGCACCTCACCGAAGCTCTCCGAAGCATCACGGGGAAGTTCAGCCGGCAGGATATCCACAGCCATCACCAGCATCCCCTCTTTATCGTGACCATCGCTGATGGTTTCTGAATCAGGATCGTATACATAGATCGGTTGTTCGATGGTGGCCGGTTTGAGGGTGCATTCAACCGAGCCCTCTACGTCGATGCTGATATCTCCAATTACGGTCAGCTTTGGTCTTCCTTTGGCAAACAACTTTTTCAATGCCTTTTTGGTAACCAGGCGAGGATACCTCGGATCCCAGTATACACAGTTGATCAGCATGGATATATAGGGAAGGTAATGCTCGAATTTGCTTCTGTATCTCTCCGGACAGGAATAGTAATCCTGCAGATCGAATGGCTTCCCGTCTATCCGTTCGACCATATCTTCCTCTTTAAAAACAACTTTATAGATCAGGTTATCGGGAAGTTTTTTCCGGAGGTGCAAGGTCGTCAGTTTTTCGGGGGAGATCTCCTTAACCGGGAGCAAGCCGAGAATCTCCTGGGCTCCCTGGGAGACATTTCCGTACCCTGTAAACGCAACCACGTATGGCTGAAGTTCGTGTGGGATCCCCTTTTCGGCAATTTGCTGACCGACGCCAGAGATGGCCTGTCGGGCCTCGTTCAAAGAGTGGTAATCCTTTGCCTGTTTCAGGTTCGCAAGTTTACTGCCCAATCCATAATCTTTAAGTCTGAGTCCCAATGCCCATAACGAGTTGATCATCCCGGCTAACCCGGCATAACGGCCAAAGAAGATCAACCTTTTTCCCTGCTCATCCACTACCTTCTCGTACTCGATGAGGTTAC
>JADHVQ010000099.1 GCA_016783905.1 Bacteroidales bacterium
CGCTCGGTGATGTCGCGTATAATTACAAAGTCCGCAGATTTACCTTCATATAATGTCACTCCCGCATTAAGTTCAGCATATAATTTACTTCCATCTTTCCGTTGAAGCTCAACTTCGTACATGGTGGGAACTTCATCGCCAGCCATCCGCCTTCTATACCGATCAACCAATTCTTCCTTCGAACCTGCATGAAGATGATTTATAAATGAAGTCCCGATAATCTCCTCAGTCGTACCTCCCCACATTTTTACTAATTGCTGATTGGCAAACTTGATAATTCCATCTTGGATAATAATTATACCGTCACTTGCTCTTTCTACAAGGTTACGGTATTTTTCTTCGCTTTCCCTCAGTGTTTCTTCCGCCTTCTTACGTTTGGTGATGTCACGGACCACTGCTGTAATCCCTGCAATATCCCCTTTTATGCCTCTAATTGAAGAGAGGGTCGCTTCGTACCATTTTTTACTTTCATTTATTTCCAGCTCATACTCAAAATGTTGTGTTTTCCCCGAAGTCTCCATTTCTTCTATCGCAACTCGTAATTTTTCAACCACAGTTGGTGGAAGTACCGCTTTATAATGCTTCCCGATAAACTCAACTGGCGGCATAATCAGTTCACCTTCATGTGAAGGTTGGTAGTAGTTCTGAAAAATGCCCTTCTTATCGAGTGAAAAAACAAGGTCATCCATTGAAGCAAGCAGGGACCAGAGATTTTCCTCGCTTTCCCGCAAAGTCACATATGCCCTTTTCAGTTCTGCCGTGCGTTCAGTGACCCGTTGTTCAAGTTCTATATTCATTTTCTTAATCGTTTCTTCGCTTTCTCCTAAAATACTTTCTGCCTTTCTACGGCCAATAACATCTTTCCGTATGATGAGAAAAATGAATAAAAACAAAAGGATCTGCACCCCAATACCCATGTAAACGATAACCAGTGTTTCATTTGTCTTTTGTAATGCAGCTTCATTTTGGATTTTCAGATTTCGGTCTTCTTCCTCAAGCATTTTTGCAATAATAGCCCGTATACTGTCCGTAAGAATCCATCCCCTACCGGTACTAAAGAGTGCAATGCCTGCTCCTTCCCCTTTTGTTTTGTAGGTATCATACAGTAGTTCTGCATAATCAACCCGTTCTTTTATTAACTGATTGAGTGAAACAAGCGACTCCTGCTGGCGTGGTTCATTGCGTGTCAGCAGGGTAAGCTCATCCAGGAGTTTGGGCAGCTTTTCTTTTGCCTTTATCACCGGCTCAAGATACTTTTCGTCACCACTGATAAGATAACCGCGTTCACCGACTTTCAAATCAATAACACCCGACTGAACCAGGTAAAGCAATTGTTTTGTATTCTGGGCATACTCCAACTCCCTGTTCACCTGACGGAGAGATCGGATGGCCGAAACGGAGAGAAGAGCCAGGGATATAATGATTGCAATTGAAATAGTAAGTCCTGCTAAAGTTTTCTGTTCAATTGTTATTTTTTCAGGCTGCCGCTTGTAAGCGACAGAAAGCATTCCAAGGCACAAAATGATAAACGTAATGGATGTGTGCATTGCCATTTTTGTATAAGCCAGTGCGGATAACACTATAAAACCTGAAACGTAACCCAAAAAATCAATACCACTAATAGTGAGCGCTAAGAACAGAGAAAAGCCAATTAAAAATTTATTGCGATATTTTTGTAATGTGAGTATGTAAAAAGCGCTTCCAATAAAGATAAAATTCAATGCAGTATCCGGCGACATCCTCCCGGGATGTGAGGCAGTTGCAACATTACCTGAATCGCGAAACAGGAGTTCATCAATTCCAAAATTCCAGCTAAACAGGTATTGGCAAAGTGTGAGGAATCCGGTAAGCGTAATGATCACGGCAAAAAACCGAACAAGCGCTTTATTCGCTGTAACCGGACGTTGAATCAATAGCAATGCAACCCCTGAAAGAAGAAACGCGGCAGCGGTGTTTGCTTTCATGGGAACTGCACCCAAAAGTATGCTTTTGAGAATACCGATATCAAATTGCGATCCGATAAGTACAAGAAGACCAACAATGGTTGTTATGATGCCTGCAATAGTAGCAAGTGCAGCATAAGGAACTTTTGGATGGAGGCTTTTACTCAGCATAATAATGCATGTCTAGTGTCTGTCTATTGATAATGGCATTAACATCGATTTTCACGGTAATAAGCCGAACGTATTTTAAGAATAAGACGCTCCTTCAAAGATAAGCTGTTTATTATTGAGCCAGGAATATTTTTGACCCTTATAATTTTCCATTGTTTCCAGAATAAGTGGCAGTGTTCTTTTCTTTTTGAGCTGTACCGTTATTGCTTTTTCACCGATCAGAATATCTGCTCCATTGAGGACAAACTTTTCATAAAGTCGTTGTGTGGCAAGATTCTCGTATCGTTCCAGGTGCAGAGCGAGTAACCTGTAGAGGTTAAAAGCCAGGATAGACATCGTGAGATCAAAATCTACTTTTATAACCATCGATGAAGAGACCAGGTTGAGATGAAAAAAATCAACCTGTTCGGAGATAGATTTTTCGACAATCCAGCGGCGTGCATATTTACGGATAATACTTGCACAGGGGACATCGAAGTCATTGGTAATGATCACGGCCGGTTTAATCTTCCCATGCCCTGTGATGATGATCTGCCGGATAGTATTGTCATACCCCTTTAAAAATATATTTGTGTCGCAGACATGCAACGTTCTTTGTTTGTTCCCGGCACATTCAACTTTTACATCATGCCATTTTGATGCGGGAAGCTTCGATATCTGTCCGAGCATCTCTTTCCCCCTGCGACGGATCGTGATGAATTTAATTTCTTCTTCATTGAGCTTTTTCAGGTTTTCATAGTTGGTGAACCGGCTGTCAAATACAATATACCGGAGGGTTTCGTTCTTTTTGGCCACGCTACCTTGATAGAAATCCAGAAATTCAAGAACCACGGTACTTTCATCTTTTCGCAGGATGTTGGCATTGCCATAATCGATCAGTCCGCTGTCCGGATCCTGAGCCAGTACGGCCAGCATACTACTGAGGGTTTTGCCCCGTTTTCCCGACCAGTTGTTCTCCAAATGAGCGTCGTCCCCCCAGTAGGGAATCGTGGTAAAATCCATGTTCGCTGTATCCCCGAGCAAGCCGGCTTTCAGCCACAGTGCATGAAGTTGTTTTAAAAAACTACGATTCATGGCGCTCTTCACCCGATCAGAATACGAAGTGTACCAGGCCGTCTTGGGCAGCACGTTCAATCCGGCAAATAATCCCATTCCCCGGTCCATACACCAGGTATCATCGCTCGAGTACCGACGACGGTTCGATAGTTTCAGAGCAAGAAAACAGAGAATGGACTGGGTTTTTCCTATCTGTGAGGTAGAAGGATAGTCGGAGCGTTCAATGACTGTATCTATTTTATATCGCCTGATCAGGGTCAGGAACATCAGGATACCCGCGTTGGAACTTTTAAAAACCTCCGGGTCAAAGGATAACGTCGCGGACTTCTCTGCTGGAATTTGAACTTGGTCTAATTGCTGACGAACCATTCTGGTTCTTCGTGGTAATCGTGCAAATCCTTCCGCGGCAATGATGTTATAAATGTTCTTTTCAGAAATGCTATGACCTGAAGCATCCAGGGCCACTTTAATATCCGGAACCGAATAATACTTTTTCCGAAGGCTGATGATGATCGATTTGACATCCCGGGTAGCAACGGCTTCTTTTCTACCGGGCTGACTATCCACAAAAAATAATGATCCTTTGGGATCGCTGTTCAACTTTTCTCTGAAAGAAGAGACCAATGACGTAAAAGCCCGGTATGTATACCCGAAGCGAAGCGAAACGTCCTTAGCGGTTCTGTTCTCTACGAAATACATGCGCAATGCTTCATATTGTTTGTGCGCCACGTTTCGCGGGGTAAGGAAGAAAGACGATGGATCCATATACTGTTTATTAATACCGTGATAAAGATAATACAATATTTTAAAATTTGATCATGGCATTGTATGAAAGTTATTAACAGTTTATGGTTCATATGTTTATAGAAATGTCGGAATACAAGTGTGGCCCTGATAAATGAAGATAAAAAAGAAATATTATTTTAATGTGCCGTATATGAAAATCAAAACCGTCTTTCTGAAACGAAATATGTGTCTGATATTCAATAGGTAATACATGGTGAAAATTCAAGAAGAAAAATCGAAGTACGGGTCATTAATGACGTGAAAATCTATGATAAATATAAAACTATCAAAAATAGTAATTATTTTTACTGATTACAAAAATAATTAAAATTACAACTTTGATACTGTGCTTGTTATGGAGATTCCATAACAAAATGAAGGGGGTTTGGGGGGGGCTAGTCTTTAATACACCGCACCGCAAACGCATTACTCCGCAACGCCGGATAGAACGAAACACTGGGAGTGTATTCGATGTCAATGACCACTTCATTCATCCCGTGAGCCCATGCTTTGGAAGGAGAGTGTATGGTGGAGGACCAGTAGAGTATAGAGCTGAGGACCGGATCGTTGGCCGGGTATTTCCAGATTGTGGTATGGAAACGGATCCCGGAGAGCAGCGCGTTAAAGCCTGAATAACCACTCGATTTAAGTGCGCTGCCTGCAAAACCGTTGTTAATGTATTGGCTGAAGAGGTTGCCCCATTCCGGTTCGGAGGGGAGGTGCCAGCCGGGTGGACAGAGTCCCTGAACCGCCGGAGTGTCGTCGTAATCCATTATTTCATCCCACTGGTAGAGGCCTCCGTAAGAGGTGCAGTTGGAAGGGTTGTCGTTGTAACAGTACGTTTCGCTGATGCAGTTATCCCGTTGCATCTGGGAAGAAGGGATGGGATTCCCAACGTTCAGGTTGGCTGCCATCCAGCACTGGGAGCCGATGAGTACCGTTGGATACGTAGCGCTGTCCCTGACATCGAGAAGCGTATCGCCGCAGTTGAATGCAACGGGTTGCAATACAATGATTTGCTGGGTGTCGCTGAAGGTGCAACCATACATGTTGGTATAGTTGTATGTGATGGGGATCGTGTCGGTTCCAGGTGGAATCAGCGATGGAGTGAACCAACCGGCAGCTACACCGTCGCCGGTGTAATTCCCTCCTAACGGAATTCCTCCCCTCAGCCGGAACGGCTGGGCCTCACGGGTGGTAACGGGGTGGCAGATCTGAAGGGTAACAACAGGCCTGGGATTCAGGTGGATGGGAAATCCGGGGGAGCCAATCCCGAATCCGCAGTCGTTCTGACCTTTCACGGTCAGTGTTCCGGCGGTGGCTGACGGGGAAAAATCCAATGTGGCAGATGCACCATTATTGGTAATCGTGACACCCGTATCGGTATAGGTCCAGATATAACTGGTTGCATACAGGATTGCCGGGATCGAATAGAGAACTCCCGTTTGGTTTTGACAAACGGTGTCGGGTCCGGTGATGGTTCCTGCATCAACAGGCAACGGATTCACGAGAATGGGTAGTTCACTGTGTCGCCCATCCCCGCAGGTGTCATTGTGACCGTTGACGGTAATCACCCCGGATTGAGCCGAAGTGGAAAAATCAACCGTGATCATGGTTGTTCCGGTCCCGCTGGTGATAGAGGCTCCGGCCGGAAGAGACCAGGTATAAGAGGAGGCATACGTAAGAGGATCAATACTGAAGATGACACCTGCCTGGCCCTGGCAAACGGTATCATCACCGGATATGGGCCCGGCCGGAACGGGAAGAGGATTTACGATGACCACAAACACAGCACTATCGCCAATGCCGCAGTCACTCCATCCTTTCACCACCACATCCCCGGAGAGGGCCGTAGAGTCAAAGGTTACGGTGATGATCCTGGAACTGTCGCCTGTGGTGATCGAGGTGCCCGGTGGCAATGACCACAGGTAAGCAGAAGCTCCTGTGATGGAGTCGACGGAATAGATAACGTTGGCAGCGCCCTGACAGAGGGTATCCAAACCGGTGATAGGTCCGGAAGGAACCGGGAAGGGGTTCACCGTCAACGGGAAGAGGGTGCTGTCCCCATTGCCGCAATCGTTCTCTCCACACACAATGATGGTTCCGGAAGTGGCTGAGGAGCCGATATCCACCAGGATGGTGTCGGTACCGGCCCCGGTGATGATGGTGACTCCGGGAGGCAAGGTCCAACTGTAGCTGGTGGCATTTTCAATGGAGTGAGTGATGTACTGGATACCGCTATCGGTCTGACAAACGGTATCCGGGCCGGTCACGATACCGGCCGGACCTGGCAACGGCTTCACCGTGATCAGCAGTGTCGTATCAGGTCCGTCACCGCAATAGTTGTGACCGTGGACTGCCAGGGTTCCTGACGAAGCGGTGGTGGCAAAATCGAGCGTAATCTCTGCGGTGTCGCTGGTTCCGGTTGCTCCGGTCGGAAGTGTCCAGATGTAGGTGGTGGCAAAGTGGAGAGAATCGACGTAATAGTAGACACTGTTCTGCCCCTGGCATACCGTATCAGGGCCCGTGATGGAATGGTTAGCCATCGGCAGTGAGTCGATGTAGAGCATAACGGTATCCCGTGCCACACAATCGTTGTTGTTCTCTACCCGCACCCAGTATTCACCTCCAATTCCGGTTGTGAGTGTGGGGCCGGTATATCCCGTACTCCAGACGTAGGAAACGAATTGTCCGGGATCGAAGGTGACCGTATTGCCTTCGCAAATGGTGGTATCCGGCCCCAGATCCACCGTCGCATTCAGGTAAATGCCAATGTAGATCGTGTCCATCAGTGTGCAGAAGTTCCCGTTCACCAAACAGGAGTAGTAGCCGCTATCAATGACCGTATACCATCGGGTGGTGTCGATCAGTACCCAGTTTCCACCGATTTGCTTGTACCAGGCATAGGAGGTCATGTTGGCTCCTCCATCGAGCTCGATACTATCGCCCGGGCAAATATTTGCATCCGCACCCAGGTAGAGGCTGCTGAAGTCACTGAAATAGCCATATTCGGCGCTGGCTCCGGTCTGATGGAGGATCCCCAGGTGAAACTTGCCCATGGTGTTCTGGATCAGATTCGGCCCCACCGGAACCTGGGCGGTGGTCAACTGCTTCCGGGCGTATACCCAGGCATTACCGGTGCCGGGCACGATGGTAAAATCGGAAGCGGTAATGATGGCGTTAGATCCGTTGAGGAGGAAACTCCCTTCGTTTCCATTCCGGGTCAGGATCAGCAGGGCGAAGTTGTTGTTGTTGGTTCGGTTGAAGCCTATCTGAGGGGAACCTGTACAGGAATCCTGGGGAAGAATGGATCCCCCGAATTCATTGTTGTAACCCGAGAGATGGAGCACATGAACCGGTTCGGAAGCTTCAAGATAAACCGTATTGTTGGCGCCGGGGAGTATGTATTTATATGTCTCTCCGGCATTGATGGTGGCCACAGGAGTAGGATTCCCATCCACCCAGAGGGTGGTGTTATTTTTTGTTCCACACACATAGATCCGTTCATTGGTGTTGGCAAATCCCCGGATAGCAATGTATTCCCACCCCAGGATGTTGGTCGGGATGATCTGGTCACAGATCACGTCGTAAGCCCCTCCCTGGTAGATCGAGTCATCCTGCCAGGATACGGCAATCGGTTTGTCGGATGTGATTTTGGAACCTGAGAGGGTATGCCCGGCTGTGGTGAATACCGCCCGTGCCGTATAGGTCTGACCTTTGTTTAAGGCGACCTCATACATCTGCCCCGCGGGATGACCGACGATATCATCGGAAGGGATGATGGTGATGGTTGTATTGTCCTCTGTGGCAACAATATCGAAGGATTCCTGTCCGACCTGGTTGTGGTAGTCGTTCTGTGAAACAATATAGAACTCTATGCCAACTGCATTTTTTCCTTTCAGCGAAAAGATCCCCGGATTATTGGGATGGGCAATTTCATAATAGGCCGTGACATCGTTGTCGGAGGTCAGCAGGAGTCCACGGTTCAGTACCTGGTCAGCCGGGGCGTTTTCAATGATATCAATCCAGGGAGTTAGATCGATACTATAGGTCGTATTGGGATCGATTGTCTGGGTGATAGGGGAAAAGGAGAGGTTGGCCGGCATGCGTAACATGATGTTAGCCGTGTCTTCCATCGTG
>JADHVQ010000100.1 GCA_016783905.1 Bacteroidales bacterium
CCCCGGTCGAATCGATCAGCATGGGAGAGGACCAAATCCATTGTCCCGAAACATATTCCCTGGAAGCAAACCACACCTGAGAGATGTTACTGACAACTTTCTCCCATGCGCAATAGTACCCCGAGAAGACCGGATACTGACAATCAACCGAATCCAGAACCTCCGGCTGGGATCCCGGGGGAAATCCACTCCAGAGATCATATTCCTGAGTAACGATCTGATCGTCGCTTTGCCAAACTACAACTCCATCAGAAAATTGAAAATTTCGTTCATCTGCCTGGGTAGCACAAACCTGGACAGGCTCAGTGACAGTTCCATCCATCAGGTATTCAACATAGTAAATATCCCAATTTCCATTGATGTCAGTTTCGTAAAAAAGATAGAACAGAACATTGCCGTCAAATACCGGAACCCGTTTGGGATTTCGGAAGTGCACTCCCGGCTGGGAAAGAATCGGGAACGGATCCTCCATCGTTTCAAGGTTCCTGCCAAAAATGGCGATGGAAAGGGTGTCAGATGACGATTCCCAGACAGCATAATCAGGGTTGGGGGATATCATCGGATCTCCAACCTGAATGGAGCAGTTCGTATTATTGTGAACCGAATCGGTAAGGGGAACCGGCTCTGTCCATGTGAAGAACTGTGATTTCCCGGTCATTCCAAGGAGAATGATGAAGCAGGTGAAGAGAGTTTTCATAAATCGAGATTTGTTACGCGTTTTATTGGAGGATGATTATACCTGATAATTCTCAGGTTGAATATTGGCATGGAGATGTTTCTGTTGGAGTGAATACAACCTATAAAAGTCCTGCGTTTTTCAGGATTTCAAGAAGCTTTGGCTGAATTTTGGAGTAATCCACCAGGACAGCAAGGATTTTCTGATCCTGCTTCTTCAATGGTGCCAGTGATAATTTCCGATCCCAGAAGGCGAATCCGAACACGCTGATCATCATGGTTGTGAATATGCCTATGATGGCCCAGAGGAAGTTGAAAAGTTGATCGAAACGCTTGTCTATCGCTTCGAATCTTGTATTCATTTCCGACTGCAAAGACTCCACTTTTTGCTCGGTTCGGATGATCCGGTCACGATCATCGAGGGTAAAGGGGATCTCTTTCACTTCTGCTTTCACTAATACTGGCAGAAAAACCAACAGGATCCCAATGATTTTCTTTAATGGTTTCATATTTCTACGGATTAAAGTTCATCCCTTAATCCGGTTTATAGTACAAAGGTAATACAACAAATAGAATTACGAATGACGAATTAGGAATTACAAATGAATGATATGATGAATTGCCGTTCGCTTTAGCGGACGGGTCTGAGGGGCTCTCCAATCCATCCCTTAAAAGGGAAGGCAATTTATTGTCACTTTAGAATCACCAGCTTTTTAGCTGGTATGTGAACATTGCCAGATATTTTCATGTAGTAGATGCCTTCATGCAGCGTTCGTAGGTCGATCGTTGTTTTGCCGTGGATGTTTTGGCTTAGGACAAGTCTGCCATCTGTGTCAAATACCTTTAAGGTTTGTTCCTTGCTGATAGTTGTTTCTATTGTAAAAATTCCGGTGCTTGGGTTTGGGTAAACTGTTACCTGCTTTTTGTTCCCCGACTCTTGTCCGGTGCCGGTTGTAGAACAGTTCAATAAAATGGATACATTGCTTGAGATTCGGTTAGGTACTGCCAGATCAGGTTTCCCGTTACCATCAAAATCTGCGGTTAGCATGATCTGAGGCTCAGTACCAACCGGAAAGTTTTCAGGGAGGCCAAAGTTGCCTGTACCCTGGCCGACTAACACAGATACGTTATTTGAACCCCAATTGGTCACAGCCAGATCGGCAATCCCATCTCCATCAACGTCGGCGCTTATTCCTGATGCAGGATTCGTGCCGGCTGCAAAGTCAGTAGGGGCGCTAAAACTGCCTGTCCCCGTGCCGAGTAATATAGATACATTGTTGGAACCCCAGTTAGTCACTGCAAGATCGACCAGTGCATCTCCGTTAAAATCATCACCGGTTAATGATGAAGGTTCGGTGCCAGCCGGAAAGTTGGCAGCAACTCCAAAGCTACCTGTACCTGTCCCCAATAATACGGATGCGTCATTTGAAACATAGTTAGTTGTCGCCAAATCGGCTATAAGATCTCCGTTGGCATCCAGGCAGATAATTGAATGAGGACTGGAACCTACCGCAAAGGTGGCAGGAAGGCCAAAGCTGCCTGTACCCGTTCCCAATAATACCGATATATTGTTTGAAAAGTAATTAGCCACCGCTAAATCGGTAATTCCGTCTCCATTAACATCCGCATTGAGTATTGCTTGCGGATACGTACCTACCGCAAAGTTAACAGGAGCGCCAAAGGTGCCTGTGCCCGTTCCTAGTAGTACAGATACGTCATTTGAGTTATTATTTATTACCGCCAGATCGGCAATGGCATCTCCGTTAAAATCTGCGCTGGTCGCTGCATGAGGGCTCGTACCTGCCGTAATGGTTATGGCAGGGTCAAAGCAAACCTGCGCATTTACTTGATTTATGAAAACAAGTAAACTAAAAAGTAAAAGTTTTTTCACAGTTAATTCCTCACAAACTTGCAGCTGACCTTTTCACCGTTGATTTTCACAACGTCGATTATATAAACACCGGCTGTCAGTTCTGTCACCGGGATTTTTAACAAAGCATCTTCCGTGACCGATTCTTTTCTTAACAATCGTCCGGTGAGATCATAGATTGCGATGTATATTATTTTGTCGTATTCTTTAACCTTCACATACAAAATATCAGACACCGGATTCGGATATATGCACAGATCCGATCCCGACCGGACTTCCGGCACTCCCTGCGGATTGCCTATGGTGTTTAGTGTCGTATTTGTGATCACAGGCGCGTTGTAATCAAAAAAGATGGCAGCTGTATTTTTAATTTCGGTTCCAATTGGCAGGTTTGTTTTCTGGTGTATGGAATAGGTCACCATTCCATTGGAATTAATTTCATTCTCGGATGCCCATACCAGATGAATGTTATTAAATGTGAATTTCAGCACACCATCTTCAGACAGATCGGCGATATAACTATGCGTTGAAAATCCCGGTCGTATGGTAGTCCAATCCAGATCGTCATCCAGTGTATCCGTTACCACCACGGTTTCTGCATAATAGGTGCCCATATTCTGGAAATGAATAATATAATCCAGGACGGAATCATTTACAGTGATGGTACCTGCATCTCCTTTGCCCACCGGGATCACCTCCTTGTAATTGGGATCCCAGGACCCTATTACGACCGGATGAAAGTTGTTCCGGTTATTCCATGGGGTATAATCATTCAACCAATTGGCAATCGGAGGTTCAAAGGCTACGATGTCCGAGAAGTTCAGGACAGTGCTGAGCGGGATGTTTGTGGGCACTGTAAAGTGGGTCAAAATCTGTAAATCGTTTCCCGGGTTTAGAGCAATAGAATTAGGAGAATTCTCATACCAGGTTGTACCAGTGATCGGTGATAAGACCGGAATCGAACTCCAGGTCGAAAGTTGCTCTTCGTCGGGATCATAATTCAGCAGGATATCCGGTTCATAGACAGTCCCGTCGTTTTGGATGATCAGTCTTTGATGATAGGGATTTCCAGGGATTGGAGGGCCCAGGCTGGTGGTTATGATATGAATATCATGCAACGGATCAATACTATTGAAGAAATCATGCGAATAGGTGCATCCGGATGACGCCGTAACTGAAAAAGTAACGGGATCGTTGGCCGGACAGGAAGGGGTCAACGGGTAAATATATTGCACGACTTCAGAAAGGGTATAACTCCCGGTTGGTACGGTGAAAGAATAATGTCCGTTGACATCTGTCCAGGTATATCCAAAGGGAGCCAGGTGGATCAGGATATGTTCGATTCCGGTTTCACCGGGGGTGAATGAACAACTGGCATCCTGATCGTACCAGACAGTTCCTTCGACCGTACAGTAACAATCATTCGTTGTCGCACTGTTACCAACTACACAATACTTGAATTTTGAACATCCGTTATTATCTGTGACCCGGACGGAATAGTTTCCGGGAGCCAGGTTTGTTACCGGATTGGATGTGGAACCGTTTAACCACAGATAGGTATAGGGAGGGGTTCCTCCCGTTGGGATTGCCAAGAGACTTCCGTCAGCAGTGTACATACAAGTTGCGGGAGTAGAATTTATACCGACAATCACCGGGCTGGTCATTAGTATCTGGGTGCATACGTTAACAGAACATCCGTCGGCATCCGTGATGGTGCAATAATGCCAGCCAACTGCAGCCGGTGATATGATTTGAGTGATCTCACCGGTGTTCCATAAAAAGGAATGGGGCGCAACGCCTCCCGAATAACTAACACCCGCAGTACCGGTAGTTGCCGGACAAACGGCGTTCGCAGCATAGGCCGAGGCATTGATGATATTCTGGGGAGGGATCGTGACCCAACCGGATTGCACGCAGCCTATATTATCCGTAACTGTAAAATGATAGTTTCCCGGAGCCAAATTGATGGCTGTGGTTCCGCTTTGAATCGGGGTAGTACTCCATGTAACCGTGTATGGCGATGTGCCTCCGGTTATCGTCAGGGTAGCGCTTCCTGTAGGCGCCGTGCAGGAACTTGGGATGGTACTGTAATTCACCACAATCGGGGTAGTGCTGTTCAGTGTCTTGTTCCCCATACCTCTGCATCCATTCGCGTCCGTCAGTACCACGTTGTACGTATGTCCTCCGGCCAGGTTCACCGCTGTCTGGGTTGTCTGTCCATCACTCCAGAGGTAATTATAGGGCTGAGTGCCTCCTACTCCAAACGCTACCAACTGTCCGTCAGCATTTAAACAAGTCGGCGCCTGATCGACAACAATATTTACCGGGATCTGCACCGTCTGATTGATCCAAAAATTTTGCTGTCTATCACAACCTGTGGCGCCATCGGTGACCCTTACCCAGTAAGATCCGCTGGATAATCCGGTGACAGAAGACGAAGTGGCTCCGTTCGACCAGAGATAGGAATAGGGTCCCGTACCTCCTCCGATACCGGTCACTGTGGCCGTTCCGTTTGTACAGTTCGCATCGGAAGTGGCCAGGGTCAGGGAGAGAGGCGACTGGTTCTCAATGAAAACGGAATCATAAAATGCATAGCAACCTGCATAAAAAATTTTGGCCCGATACATGAATCCTCCGGCAAGACTCATGGGATTTCCCATTCCGATAGAAGCACCTGGAAATGTAGCTGCATCGTACCATTCCACATAATCAGGCATAACCCCTCCGTTGATGGTGATCGTAGCGCTACCGGGATTCGGACAAATTGCATGGGTCGGATAAACAGGATCAATGTTAAAAGGACGGGTCATGCCGGTAAGAAGAAAACAGGCATGGCCAAAACCATCTGTCACATAAACGAAAAGGGTATATTCTCCCGTGTATGTATCGGTCCAACCAGTAGGGCTACTCTGAGAACCGGCAGGATCATAATAGGTAAATGTCAGCGGTGGTACCAATCCGGAAGCCGGATCAATGGTGGTGATGAGAATACCATCCCCATTGCAGGGTTGTTGCACAACAGTACAGGAACCACAAGGTTGGGCATGTAAACCGGGCATACCTACCAATCCGGTCAACATCAAATAGATTACTCTTTTTACGAATTGATCGATTGTTGTTTTCATGGTAAATTGATTTATTGAAAGACTTTAATTCATGTCACCCTTTTGGTTTTGGTTTTAGATCAAAAATCATTCTTGTACTCAGTAATCACATATTCAAAACCTGTTATGTGAAGCCCTTCGCTCCTTCGCGATCATGGCGCAGGTCAGTCCTTCAGACAGCGGATACTTTCACCTTCTGCCTTATCCTGATTGCCATCATCTAAAACCCCATTTGCAAAATGTAAAGTTCTTATCCAGGCACTTTGCGGATGAGGAGTTGTACTAGTCCAAAACCAAGCGACAGTCCCCAATCCACCAAAAAATCCATTGTTATTCCGGCTGCCACCCGGAAGGGCCGTGAAGCCACTTTCATTGGTTGCATCTGTATTCGGAGCCAACCAATGCGTAAAACCGGTTTCTTTCATTTTTCCTCCAGCCAGACTTGTTCCACCCAAATAGTCAGCTAATATATCATACTCATCATAGGTTGGAATATGCCATCCCGGCGGACAGATCCCCTGAACATTACCTGTGGGAGGTGGGTTCCATGTTGTGGTATTGGATGCTCCGTTGAGATATTGAACCATCTCTCCCCATTGGTATAACCCGCCATATACATCACAGTTCGAAGCAAGGTCATCATAACAATATTTCTCCATGATTCCGTTATCGGTTTGATCCAACGAACCCGGGATTTCCGTTCCAATGTTCAGGTTTTCCCTCATCCAGCATTGGGATCCGATCATAACCGTGTTGTAGACCTGTCCCCCGTAAGTTATTGTAGGCACTTCGGGACAATAAAAGGCATTAGGGACTGTGGCGCAGCCAAACTCGTTTCCATAGGCTGTCCCCACACTATTTGTGGCATACGCACGGATGTAATAGGAGGTATTCGGTAGGAGGTTGGTGACTTGGCTGATAAAGATACCCGTACCGGTTCCATCGCTGGTATGTGGATCATTCACCGTAGGATTGGAAGAAGTGCTCCAGCAGACCCCCCTTGCGGTAACAGGGTCACCTCCATCGGATGTAACGTCACCTCCGCATGTGAATGTGATTTGGGTGAAATTAGAAGGGTTTGTGGTTGTCAGTGTGGGAAGAGTGATGTTGGGGAGTGTAGTTAAAACTTCCTCGTTCCCATATCCCGTACCGATGGTATTGGTGGCATAGGCACGGACGTAATAGGTCGTGTTGGCAGTGAGGCCGGTCAGATTACTCACAAAAGTGCCAATTCCGCTACCGTCTGAAGTCTTGTTGTTTGCCGTTGTCGGATTTGGTGAAGTGCTCCAGCAAACACCTCTTTCTGTTACAGGCGAGCCCCCATCCGTAGTGATGTTACCACCAGATACGGCGGTAGTTTGAGTTATATTCGTAATTGAGGTGGTCGTTAGTGTCGGTAGATTAATTGGAGGTAAAGTAGAGAACGTTTGCTCATTCCCATATCCCGTACCGACGTTATTGGTGGCATAGGCACGCACAAAATAGGTCGTGTTAGCATTGAGGCCTGTCATATTACTCACAAAAGCGCCAGTTCCGCTACCGTCTGAAGTCTTGCTGTTTGCTGTTGTCGGATTTGGGGATGTGCTCCAGCAAACCCCCCTTTCTGTCACAACCGAGGCCCTTTTCCCGGATGTGATTACACCACCACATGTGGCTGTAGTTTGAGTTATATTAGTCACCGGGTCTGTGGTCAGGACAGGCAATGCTGTAGCTGCAAGGGTGGTGAAGGTTCTTTGGTTTCCATATGCTGTATCAACCCGATTGATGGCATAGGCACGGACGTAATAGGTGGTGCTGGCGGAAAGGCCGGTGATTGAACTTGTAAAATTTCCGATCCCGATGCTATCGGAGGTCAGACTATCGGCGATGGTGGGGGATTGTGCCGTACTCCAGCAAACTCCGCGTGCGGTAATGGTATCTCCCCCGTCAGAGGTTATTGTACCGCCACTTTTAGCAGTTGTTTGTGTTATGTCAGTCACCGTATCCGTAGTGAGGGCAATAGGTACGGGTGGGGTAACAGGGTCGTTGCAGCAATCCTTCTTGCAAGTTGTTAGAAACACCAATAATAATCCAAATCCGATAGCTATCAGGATGATGAAGGAGATCTTCAGTTCAGTTTTCATAAGAATAATTTTGCCGACTATTAATGATCCATATAGTTAATGCTATACTGTTTGCCATGTTTGAGTTTAAGGATTGAGAACCAGTTTGGTTTTCATCTCCGCTTTTGTCGTTAGCAGATAATCAGAAGGGATATCAAACTCCTGGCTTGGGATATTCACTTTTTCTACTGATATAGCAGTAAACATCATCGTAAAATTCGGGGAGA
>JADHVQ010000022.1 GCA_016783905.1 Bacteroidales bacterium
TTCTCAGCGAACTCCTTCACCGCCTGTTCATTAAATTTGGAGACGTCCACGGAGATGTTGACTACCTGCTTGATGATCATCCGTTCGAAGGCATTCAACTTCTCAAATTCAAGTTCCCCTCCAAAGAGGCCAAGCGCCGAAGCATGCTGCCACAGCATTTCAGGATAATTCTGTTTCAACTGATCCATTGCTACCTCTTCCTCAAACATGCAGCAGATGAAAAGGCCAATCTTTTTTTCAAGAAGCCTCTCCAGGTTCTTTTCGCAATATTTTTTTATCCGCTTCTGCAGGGTTCCGATCCGGATCGAGCCTCCAATGATGATGGTGTCGAATTTATCGAGGGGAGGAACCTCGGAACTCTCCAGGTTGATTAGGATTACCTCACCCGGAAGCAGGTCGCGGATCATTCCAGCAGCTTTCCCGGCACAGCCATGTGAGGTCATATAGAGGATGAGCGTCATCATGCAGGATATTTTGCGACAGCAAAGGTAGAGATTTATTACCCGAAATTCTTATTTTTGCCGGTCAGGAACTGCACCATTGACCAATGACTAAAAACAAAGACGTCCACGAAATGACTTTCTGGGAGCACCTGGATGAGCTCCGGAGCACCTTGATATGGAGCATTGTGGCCATTGCGGTTTGCGGGATCGTAGCCTTTATCTTCAAAGAAATCCTCTTCGACCACATCCTACTTGCACCCAAAGAGAAGAGCTTTGTCACCTATCAGCTCCTGTGCAAACTGGCCGAACTGGTTTCCATGCCCTCCCTGTGTATCGATCCATCCTCGTTTCAGATTATTAACATCAACCTTGCCGGCCAGTTTATGTCGCATATGACCATCTCCCTTGTTGCGGGCCTGGTAGTTGCTATGCCTTTTGTAGTATGGCAGTTCTGGCGGTTTATCAAGCCGGGTTTGACCGACAGCGAGGTGAAGCATACCAGGGGCGGGGTCTTCATCATATCTATGCTGTTTCTGACAGGGATTCTCTTCTCTTATTTCATCGTGGTCCCCTTGATGGTCAATTTTCTGGGAGGCTACCAGGTGAGTGAAACGGTGACCAACCAGATCGCCCTCTCCTCTTACACCGGATCTGTTACCTTGATGACCCTCCTGATGGGATTGCTGTTCGAGCTTCCCATTGTGGTGATCTTCCTGACCAAAGCAGGCGTTATTACCCCCGCCTACCTGAAAAAGTACAGGAAACATACCCTGATTGCCATCCTGATCATCGCAGGAGTAATCACCCCAAGTCCCGATGTCTTTTCGCAACTTATTGTGGCGATCCCCCTTTACGGGCTCTTTGAATTCAGTGTCAATATCTCCTCCCGGATCTATGCCCGCAAACAAAACAGCCTGGCGGGCTAGAGGGAACTGCTGAACGGTCAAATCCTTCTGCTAATCGGGAGAATACCGGTACTAACCGGAGAGTTGTTGCAGCCAGTTCCCTTTCTCTATACTTTCGATGCGGTAACTATTTTTATATTAAATCCTTCCTGACATGGAACCTAAACGTCTTTACAGAAGTACAACCGACAGGGTGATCGGTGGCGTGGCAGCCGGGCTTGGCAACTATTTCAAACTCGATCCGTTACTGGTGAGACTCCTCTTCGTGATTTTCACCATCTTCGGAGGTGGCGCTGTAATCATCTACATCATCCTCTGGATCGTCACTCCCGACGCTCCCGGGGGAAGTAATCAAACCCAAAATTCAACACAAATGGAATCAAAAGAAAATCCAAACAAACCAAACCAGGAGGCCAGGCAAAAAGGGAATCTGATCGGAGGACTGGTGCTGATCACGCTGGGCGCCATTTTTCTGGCCGATCAGTTCATTCCACGTCTCGACTTTGGAGACCTCTGGCCGGTGATCCTGATCGTGATCGGTGTTGCCCTGCTTTTCAATGCCTATGGAAGAAAACCAAAGAAAAATGATTAAACACACGTACTATGAAATTTCGTAACCTGTTTTGGGCTCTGATCCTCATTGCGATCGGGCTCATATTCCTATTCAGCAATTTTGGATGGCTCGACTTCCATTGGGTGAGCATCTGGCGATTGTGGCCACTCATTCTCATCTTTTGGGGGATCTCGATCCTCCCCATCAAGGATGTAGTGAAGTTTATCCTGGTGATCGCTTTTCTGGCCCTTAGCTTCATCTTCTTCAACCAGATCACAGAACCACGATGGTCTTTTTCATTCCATGACCATGACTGGAGCTGGTCGGATGAGTGGGATGAAGACGACAGCCCGCGAACCTTCACCTACAGCACCCAGGTGCTCTCTGTTCCCATGGACTCCACATCCCGGAAAGCCGTGTTAAAGATGGATGCAGCCGCCGGGAAATTCCAGGTTGATGGTGAAACATCAGAGATGCTCTCATTCAGGAAAGAGGGCGATATCGGGGATTATTCGATGACGACCGAAGAGGTGAACGGGAAAACCGTCATCCACATCAGCCTGGAGAAAAACCGCAAGGTGAGGAGAGTGAAGAAAAACACCGTCGATATCAAATTAAACCAGGAGAAGGTGTGGGACCTGGATTTCGATATCGGGGCCGCTGCCGTGAAGATGGACCTGAGCGACTATAAGATCGATACAGCAAAGATCGATGCCGGTGCAGCTTCTCTGGAGATCAAACTGGGGGCGCTTCAACCGCAGACTTATCTCACTTTTAGTGCGGGGGCTGCCTCCCTGGAGGTGAAGATCCCCAAAGAGTCGGCCTGTGAAATCCATTCCGAATCGGTTTTGGTGAGCCGCGACTTCAAAGGCTTCATTAAGAAAGGAGATGGGGTTTATCAAACAGCAGATTATCCGGAAGGGACCAATATCATCATCCTGAAGATTGAATCAGCCGTTTCGAGCCTGAAAGTAATGCGCTACTGATCAGCTCCCGAGAAAGGAGCTGATTACAGGCAGGTTCAGGCGCCAGGCAAGCCGGCCACGTTCCCTCCGGTAAATGTTCTTCATCAGGAACTGCCGCAGCTTCAGGTTCGGGATCCGCTCGCGAAGTTGCTTTTCGATTTCCGACCTGCTCCCCAGTTGGGACAAATCCAGCGAACGCATCGCCTCAATGAGGCCCAGGTGCTCCTTGCCGGGAGGGTATTTCCGGAGACTGATATCGACGATTACAAGTTTCCTGATCAGCTCCGGGTGATGGAGCGCCAGGTTCACTGCCACACGGCCGCCCAGGGAGTGGCCCATCAGCATCACGGCTCCGTTTGTCTCCTCTTCGATCAGCTCAAGGATATCCTGCTCCATGGAGGGAAAATCAAACAGCGGACTGTGGGGCGACCGGCCATGGTTTCGCATGTCGGGGATAAGCACCCGGAACCTCTTTCCAAAGCGTTTTCCAAGGGTAACCCAGTTGTCAGAAATCCCGAAAAGCCCGTGTATAATGAGGAATGTGGGCCCTGCTCCAAAACTGCGAAAAAAAAGTTTCATCACGTATTAGTTATTAACATACCTTTGTGCACTTTTTTTAAAAAACAGAATCTAAAGTAATTTAAATTTTCTTTTACTTGCACCACTTTTTTCATGGGCAACACACAAAATGGAAACACAAGAGAATGAACTCTGCATCGTCCGCGATCTAATGAATCAGGACGATGATGAACCTCCAAGTTATCCTGTTCTATCCGTTTCCTTTCAACACAATCATTCAGTAGCCATTCCACTACGAAGTGAAAAGGAAAAAGCTGTTATCTCTGAACGGTCACAGGCGTTTATGCACAATTTTTTCCATGGTGTTACGGAGAAGGATTGGAATAACTGGCATTGGCAGGTTAAACATAGTGTTAGAACCACCGACCAACTGGGAAGGTTCATACGCTTAACTGAGGAGGAGATCAGTATCGTCGGAAAAAAATCCCACACACTGCCACTCCGGATCACACCCTACTACCTGAGCCTGTTAGACCGGAACGATCCGGAGCATGCACTCAGGAAAGCCTTTGTTCCGGCTGTTGATGAACAGATCTCCTCTCCGGGAGAGGTTCTGGACCCCCTGTCGGAAGAACATCACAGTCCGGCACCCAACATCGTGCATCGCTATCCTGACAGGGTACTCTTTCTGGTTACCGGTTTCTGCGCCGCGTATTGTCGCTATTGCACCCGAACCCACATGGTAGCCAAGGAGAAGTGCCATGTAGGCATCAACGCCTGGGTGGCAGGGCTTCAGTACATCGAAGCGCATCAGGAGATACGGGATGTGATCATCTCCGGAGGAGATCCCCTCACCATGCCCGATTTTCATATCGAATACCTTCTTAACCGATTGAGAAGGATCCCCCATGTGGAGATCATTCGCATAGGGTCTAAAGTGCCTGTAGTCCTTCCCCAGCGGATTACCAGGTCGCTTGTGAACATCCTGAAGAAATACCATCCGCTATTCATGAGTATCCATTTTACCCATCCCGATGAGCTCACCCCAGAGGTCAAAGAGGCATGCGAAAAGCTGGCTAACGCGGGCATCCCGCTGGGGAGCCAGACGGTGCTGCTGAAAGGAATCAACGACGAGGTGGAGATCATGAAAAAGCTGGTACACGGACTCCTTCAAAACCGTGTCCGGCCCTATTACCTCTACCAGTGCGATCCCATTCCCGGTTCCGGCCACTTCCGGACTCCGATCAGCAAAGGGCTGGAGATCATCCGCGGGTTGCGGGGCCATACCTCCGGGTATGCCGTTCCGCAGTATGTCATCGATGCACCCGGGGGAGGCGGCAAGATCCCCCTGCTGCCCGAATACTACCAGGGCCATGAAGAGGGCTATGCTAAGCTGATGAACTATGAAGGGCGGGTGTTCCGTTACCCCGATGATGTAGGTTAGGCCATGATAATAGGAATTACCTTCGACCTCAGGTCGGAATACCTGAAAGAGGGATACACCCTGGAAGAGACTGCCGAGTTTGACCGTGATTCAACCATTGCAGGGCTTGAGGCTGCCCTGCAGCATCTGGGATACAACACCGATCGTATCGGGCATGTCAGGCAACTCGCAAACCGGCTGGTTAAAGGAGATCGTTGGGACCTGGTATTCAACATCAGCGAAGGGCTCAGCGGCATCGGAAGAGAGGCTCAGGTCCCCTGTTTGCTCGATGCGTATCAGATCGCCTATACCTTCTCCGATCCCCTGGTGCTCTCCCTCACGCTCCATAAAGGGATGACCAAACGGGTGATCCGTGACGCCGGATTGAACACTCCCGGGTTCTTCATTGTGCATTCCGAAGCCGAGATCCTGACCGATGATCTGGACTTTCCCTTATTCATCAAACCGGTTGCGGAAGGCACCGGAAAAGGGATCTCCGGGAAATCCAGAGTGAATTCAAGCAGGGAGCTCCAGGAGGTATGCCGGAAGTTGCTCCGGCAATACCCTGCCGGCCTCCTGGTGGAAGAGTTTCTCCCCGGCCGGGAGTTCACCGTTGGGATTACCGGAACGGGAGCGAAAAGCCGGCCTGTTGGAATCATGGAGATCGTTTACAAGCAAGGAAGTGCCAGGGAGATTTACTCCCTCGAAACCAAAACCAATTACGAAGAACTGGTAACCTATACCGTTCCCGAAGAGAGCGTGAAGGAAGCCTGCATCGAACTGGCAATCCGGGTATGGAACATCCTGGGCTGCCGCGATGGAGGACGCGTAGACATCCGGTACGACCGGCATGGAGAGCCTTCTTTCATTGAGGTCAATCCACTGGCCGGGCTTGATCATCAGCACTCCGACCTGCCTATCCTGGCTTACCGGAATGGCTATACCTATGAACAACTCATCGGGGAGATCATGACCTCTGCTTTGGAACGGATCAATCACCTCCCCAAGCCATGAAGCGAAAAATCCTGATTGCGACCAACAAGCTCTTGCCGGATGCCGGAGCAGACGAACAGGACGTGCTGGAGCAGGCCAACATGGTTGGGAACGCTTGCCAGGAGCTGGGATATACGGTGGCCCGGATGGAGATGGATCTGGATTTGCAACAAGCCAGTACACGCATCAGGGAAGAACAACCTGACATCCTCTTTAACCTGGTTGAATCGCTCGGCAACAAAGGGGAGTTTGCCTTTATTGCTACTTCACTATTCAGTTCCCTGGCCATTCCCTACTCCGGTTCGCCGGTAATTCCAATGTTCCTTACCTCTAACAAGGTACTGGCCAAACGGGAGATGCAGCGACTCGGGTTGCATACTCCACACGGGTTTAGCGTGAACGACACAGACATCCTGGATCCTTCGGAGCGTTATCTCCTGAAACCAATCTGGGAGGAGGGCTCCCTTGATCTGGATGAATCGAGCGTTTTCAACGGGAATAATGAAAGGATGAAGGGGGCAGCGGGGAGTAAAAGTAAAGAGCACTATTTCATCGAGGAGTATATTGAAGGACGGGAATTCAATATCTCCATCCTGGCAGGTCCGAACGGGCCCGAAGTGCTTCCTCTGGCCGAGATGGAGTTCCTGGATTTTCCGGCCGGCAAACCCAGGATCCTGGGATACCGCTCCAAGTGGAATGAACAGTCGTTTGAATATACGCATACTTCCCGTAACTTTCGGGCCAGGGAGAAGGACCGGGCACTTCATGCAAAGCTGGTTGACATGTCTGAAGCCTGCTGGCAGGGTTTTGGGTTAAGAGGCTACGCCCGGGTAGATTTCAGGGTAAGTGAGGAGGGAATCCCTGCGATCATTGATATCAATGCAAATCCATGCATCTCACTCTCAGGAGGATTTGCCGCCGCCCTCAACCAGGCAGGGTATTCGTTTACGGAAGCGATACAGAGGATCCTTGCAGACGCAGTCAGATAACGAACTTTCAGCAGCTAACAACACCTATAATACTTATGGCAACTATGGCAACAAATCAATTCAGGAACAAGGCTATTCCGGGCGACGAAAAGGTGGTCAGGGAGATCGTCACCTCCTCCGGTTTTTTTTACGACAATGAGATAGAGCTAGCCATAGAACTGGTAGAAGAGAAATTGAAAGAGGGCGAACAGAGCTCATACCAGTTCATTTTTGTGGAACGGGATGGTCAAACGGTTGCCTATAGCTGTTTTGGCCACATCGCCGGAACCGAAAACAGTTTTGACCTCTACTGGATCGTCACACACAACGAATTCCGGGCACTGGGAATAGGCAAACTGTTACTGGAGGAGACGCAACGGCAGGCCAAGGAACAGGGGGGCAGGAATCTCATCGCCGAGACATCTTGCCTGGAAAAATACGAGCCCACCCGCCACTTCTACAGACAGATGGGATATACCCAAACGGGACAGATCCCCGACTACTACAAAGAGGGCGACGACAAAGTCACTTTCTTTAAAAAGTTGTAAAACCTGGCACAAAGGCACAATTTCACCTCATCACATCGTCACCACATCACCACTGCACCATGGCACCATTCTACCCTGTATACCTGATAGCCATCAACGTGATATCATCTGACTGAGGGACCTCTGTACAGAATTGCTGAACTTCTGCCATAGAGGTCAGAACCAACTCCTTGATGGGCTCTGTGCCGCGGGAACAAAGCAAGGCCTCAAGCCGCTCCTCCCCGAATGCTTCATTGGATTTATTGAAGGCTTCGGTTATCCCGTCGGTATAAAGATAGAGGGTGTCACCGGGATGGAGATGAATCTTCCCAACCTTGTATTGCTCATCCTCCAGGAATCCCAGGATTGGTCCACCGGTCAGCGGAATCTGCTCCAGGGTATTATCAGCCCGGATCAGGTAAGGTGGATTGTGTCCCCCGTTCACATAGTCGACTTCCCCGGTGCGCGTGTCAAGGATACCATAAAAGACCGTTACAAACATGCAGGATACACTTTCGTTGCACAGAAGGTGGTTGGCATAATTGATGCACTCATCCACTGAGATCCCTTTGAGCCCGGTAGCGCGGATCAGGGTCCTGCTGACGGCCATGAAAATAGCGGCCGGAACCCCTTTCCCCGAAACATCTCCGATGACAAATCCGAGGCGATCGTTGTCGATCATGAAAAAGTCATAGAAATCACCACCCACCTCCCTGGCAGCCTGCATCGATGCGAAGATGTCGAAATCCTTCCGGTGGGGAAAGGGAGGAAACTCCATCGGCAGGATGGCTAGCTGTATCTCCCTGGCCGTCTCCAGATCATGCTGAATGAAGAGCAACTGGTGATGTTCTTCTATTGACCTCCGAACCTGGTGGATCTCATCGAGGGTCTTGTTGATGGTGATCTCCAGATCCTCGAAGTTGATCGGTTTGGTTAGAAAATCAAATGCGCCCCTGTTCATGGCCGTACGGATATTCTCCATATCGCCATAGGCGGAGACAATCACTGTCTTCAACGACGGGTTTTTCAGCTCTTTCAGCTTTAGCAAAAGGGTCAGTCCATCCATCTCCGGCATGTTGATATCGGAAAGGATGATCCCGATCTCCGGATGTTCAATGAGTTTCGACAGGGCTTCGAGTCCGTGGTGTGCAAAGAGAAAGTCGTAAACTCCGTCCCGTATCTGGCGACGAAAGCGCTGCCTGACTAACGGTTCAAGGTCAACTTCATCATCCACTACAAGGATTTTAATATTTTTGTTCAGATGCTCCATATTTTTTTTATTTTGACCATCACTCCTGCTTGCCTGCAGGTATCCGGATGATGAACTCTGTATACTCCCCCGGCTTTGAATCAACCTTCAGTTCACCGCCATGTTCCTGTACCACGATATCGAAGCTGATCGAGAGACCCAGACCTGTACCTGAGCCTGCTGCTTTGGTAGTAAAGAAAGGATTGAATATTTTATCCATGATCTCCGGAGGGATTCCTTTCCCATTATCCCTGATCCGGATCTCGATAGTGTCTGCGGCTCTCCTGGTAGAGACTGAGAGGAGAGGGAAATAGGAATCCTTCCCCTCTTTTTTCTTCTCAATGGTGGCCTGACAGGCGTTGTTGATGATGTTCAGAAATACCCTGCTCAGATCCTGGGGGACAACCTCCGCCATGCCTACAGCCGGATCATAGGAAGATTCGATCTTGATATTGAAGGCAGCGTCGTTAGCCCGCATACCGTGGTAGCTCAGGTTGACATACTCCTCCAGCAATGCATTGAGATCGATTGGTTGTTTCTCCCCCGACTTCCCGCGTGAATGGAGCAGCATCCCCCTGATGATACTGTCGGCCCGCTTCCCGTGATCGTGGATCTTGCGGGAGTTGCTTTCAAGGTCACTAATGATCTCCATCAGGTACTCTACATCCTTTTCCTCCAGCTGCTCTTTGAGCTTTTCCAGCTCCTCTTTCAGTTCGCGGGCAAGGTCGGTCGAAAGCTCTGCAAAGTTATTGATAAAATTGAGCGGGTTTTTGATCTCATGAGCAATCCCGGCGGTCAGCTGGCCCAGCGAAGCCATCTTCTCCGATTGTACCAGCTGTGCCTGAGCTGCCTTCAGGGTGTGGAGGGCGCTATCCAGTTCGGTGTTCTTTGCAACCAGCTCCGCCGTTCGTTCCTCTACCTTTAACTCCAGGGTTTTGCTGTAATCCTCCAGCTTCTCGTTGGAAATTCGAAGTTGCTCGGAGGTATCTGTCAGGTTTCCGATCGTCTCGGCCAGGGTCTTTTGCATATAGCTGAAACTATTGGTCAGCCGTCCGATCTCATCACCGGATGTAATCTCCGGCAGGGTGACATTAAAATCCCCAACAGCAAAGCTTTCGGCAGCAAGTGTCAGCTTACGCAACGGCCGGGTGATGGAACGGGAGATCAGCAGGATCACCAGAAAAATAACCACCAATCCTGCACTACCCAGAAGAATGATTTCCAGGTTGAGTTTGTTGGCATCTGCCATCAGCTCATCAACCGGGAATACGACTGCCAGAGACCAACCATTACTCGGTACAGGCTCGTAGGCTATCCAGCTTTTCTTGTGGTTGAAGAAGTTCTCATAAGTCGAAGTACTGAAGCCGCTTTCACGATGGATCATCTTCCTCCCCAGCTCCCGGAACATAGGCATGTCATACTCTTCAGCCAGGCTGAAAATAGAGGCATTCATGATCAGCTCTTCCACCGGATGGGTTACGAAGGTGCCGTTCTGAGAGACCAGGAATCCAAAGCCAGTCTCAAATACATGGATCGAATCAACCATATCCCGTAACCAGTTGATTGAAATATCTATGGTCAATATCCCTGCGAATTTCCTCTCATCTCCGCGTTGGTAGTATAGCGGTACGGAGTATGTCGACATAATGATATTTCCCCCTCCCTCATCGAAATAGGGTTCCGTCCAGCAGGGTTCTCCCTTTTCGCGTGGGATCTGGTACCAGTCCATTAAAAAATAATCATACGAATCGTTACCCAGGGTCGTGACCACCACAGTGTCGCTCTCACGATACGCATAAAAGGAATAAAATTTTTCTTTCCTTCCTTCGAAGAAAGGCTCAAATGCAATCGCTGACCCATAGATCTCGGGATTGACCTCCACCACCAGCTTCAGCAACTGTTTCAACTCCCTGTCAGTGTAAGTTGAATGCTCGATTACGGCAGCCAGATTTTCGGGTATTCTCGCCATTCCGAAGAGGATCCGGTCAACTTTGTTGACGGTGCTCTCCGTAAGGTTTGAGGCAATAGCATCCAGGCTTTTGATCATCGTTTGCCGGGTGACCGAATAGTTATATAGAAAGATGACAATGAAAATTCCGGCAATCGCAGAAAATACTGACAGGATCAGTTTAAATGCCAAACTTCTTCTGACTTTCAAACCATCTTTCATCGGGATATAGTTAATGAATCCAATGACTTCGTCTCAAGTGACTGAAAGGGAATATAAAACTCCTTGAAAGAGGGGATCTCCCCGATCAATCCTGCTTCCAGAAGGATCTTTGCAATAGTTTGGAATGCTGATTCAGGGAGAACGGTATTGATGCCGCTTTCCGGATCAGCGTAATAGAGATCCCGGTACCGTTCCAGCATCCAGCGCTGGTGCACGAAGTTGGCCGGCATGTTTTGTTCCCGTTGCTTAAGCAATACAAGCATGATCGCTTCCTCCGGATGTTTAAAAGCGTACTCCCAGCTTTCGAGTGAAGCTTCAACGAATCGCCTGCACAAATCGGGATTTTCCTCACGTGTGGATTTCAGGCAATAGATCCCGTCTTCCAGGAAATTCAGGCCATGATCAGAAAAGAAGAAGGTCTCCAGTTCATCTTCGTTATAGCCACTGTTCAGGATCGTATGGTATTCATCAAACCAGCTTGCATTGATGATCTCCACCCCATCTGTCAGAAACAGATTGTTACTGCTTCCGATCGGGATGATCTTCACATCCACATGGTGTTTCCGGAAGAGTGCCCGCGGTTGCAACTCATATCCGCTCCATATGGCAGCCCTCTTTCCATCCATATCAGCGATGGTTTCAATCCCGCTGCTTTTCTTTGTGAGCAATAACAGGGATGACCTGGAAGAGAGTTGGGCGATGTTGACAATATCGAGGCCGGAGTCTTTCAATTCGATGGCATTGACCAGCCAGAGAAGAAAAAAATCGGCCCTTTGATCCCGGATGAGATGATCTGTCTGCATGGTTGGCTGAAACGTAATGATCTCCAGATCAATCCCATGCTTTTGAAAAATTCCCTTGTCTTTCCCAAGATAGTATCCTGCAAACTGGGCAGTGGTGATCCAGTAGGGCAACAGCGTCACTTTCCGCAGGGAACCGCTATGATAAACGTCAGCTTCACGCTCTTTCATCACCGATTTTTCCTTCGGGGCAGGTTGCTGATCACAGGCAAACGTGATGAGCAGAAAAGGAAATATCAGCAGGGTATGAAATAAAATCCTGTTCAACCGGTTCATATATCAACTGCTAAAAAGATGAAGAGGTTGTAAATTTATTTCGAAATTCGGTGATAACCTGAGAAAAAATTGTTTTTTTTGTTAAAAATATTGTTCCTTATGAAAGCCCTGGTTTACGACGGAAAGTTATCCCTTCAACAAGTACCTGATCCTGCTCCTAAACAAGGTGAAGCGCTGATCCGCATACGATACTCTTCTATTTGTAATACCGACCTGGAGATCCTCAAGGGATACATGGGCTTCAAAGGCATTCTTGGCCATGAATTCGTGGGGGAAGTAATCACAGAGAAAAGCAGGTTTTTTGGCAAGGATGTGGTGGGCGAGATCAATATCTCCTGTGGCCGTTGCTACATGTGCCAGACCGGCAGGAAGAGCCACTGCACCAACCGGTCGGTCATGGGTATTTTCGAACATGCAGGCGCCTTTGCCGATTATGTTGTGCTTCCAGAGAAAAACCTCCATGTGGTACCGGCCAATGTGGAGCTCCCGGCTGCCGTCTTTACAGAACCACTCGCTGCAGCCCTTGAGATCTTCGAACAAACCAAGATCAGCCCCACCGACAATGTCTTCATTTTTGGAGCTGGCAAACTCGGTCTCCTGATCACCCAGGTATTCCGTTTGTCGGGTTGCGAGTATACCCTCCTGGATATCAATCCTGACAAGGTTGAGTTCGCCAGGGGACTGGGACTGCCCGCCAAAAAACTGAATGACCTTCAGGTCGAAGAGAGGGCTGAAATCTGTGTCGATTGTACAGGAAGTCCCGATGGCATCGGAATTGCCCTGAAACACCTGCGTCCGCGAGGGAAGCTAATCCTGAAAACGACCGTTGCCGATCCTGCCAAAGTCGACCTCAACCAGATCGTCATGCATGAGTTCAACATCATCGGAAGCCGTTGCGGGGTCTTTGAGCCTGCCCTCAGCCTGCTCAGTCAGAAACTGGTTGATGTGGAACCGTTGATTACCAAAGTCTTTGCCTTCGACGAAATCGAAGAGGCATTCAAACTGGCCGCTCAGCCTGATAGCATCAACGTGCTGATCAGACATAAACCTGAAAGATAAAAAATTTCCCTATTTTGAAAAAATCCTGTACATTCGCATGGCAGAAACCAATCTATTAATTCATAATTACCCTATGAAAACGAACCGCAATTTATTTCTGAGCCTGGCAACCATTCTGGCCGTTTCCATAATCGTAATGGCTGGATGTGGTGGTTCCGGCAACCAGAAAGCAAACGAAGAGGCCGCTGATACCATCAGCAAGGAACTGGCGCTTAGCCCGGAAACTATGAACCTGCTCTACAAGATGCCTACACCCTTTGAGGTCACTACATTGCTGGAACAGGCAAAAGCAGGGTATATCTTTGACATCACCAATCCCGTGGATAATGTCGGAAAATACATGACCGAGAAAAGCAAAGCCATCAACCTGGGGATTTACAGTGCCGACCTGGCCTACTCCGCTACCTATAATCATGTTGACAACACCAACCAGTTCCTTGGATGCACGAGCAGACTTGCGGATGAACTGGGCATTGCAGGAATTTATCATCCCAATCTTGTAGAAAAGGTGAAGGAATTTGATAACAACAAAGATTCACTGGTTGCCATGGTATCAGGCATCTTTCTGGCTACCAACGATTTTCTTTCAAAAAACAACCGTAACCAGGTAGCTGTCTACATTGCCACAGGAGCCTTTGTAGAGGGCCTCTACCTTGCGAGTTCACTCAATATCGTAGCCACAGACAACACCCAAATATCTTCCATCATCTACAAACAGGCGAGTAACTATGATCAACTGATGACCATTCTGGCTCTTTACCAGCAGGATGAAACGATGAAATCCCTCTACGATGAAATGCTCAAGTTGAAACCGGTCTTCACAGATTTTGGCCTGGAACCGGATAAGAAACTGGATCCACAGCGAGCCATCGAAATCAACGACGTGATCGAAGGCGTCCGAAACATATTAATCTAATAACACTGATACGGACGGGGCATGCCCCATCCCCTTACCTTTGGTCTGCTTAAACAATCCTCTGTGTCTGAACCGATCTTAATGGCCCTTGTCCAGCTCTTTGCTATTGTGGCTGCATCGGGGCAACAGGCAAACCGGGAGAGTTCACGCACCATCATCTCCTCATTCCTGAAATCGCACCTCAGCAGCCAGGAGTTGGAAGAGTACCTGAAACTCTTTGACGAACTTCTTTTTTTCCATCAACCTGTGGAAGAGCATAGAGAACCACCCGACACGGCAGGGAAAATTGCGGAGATCTGCCAGCGGGTGAACAAAGGGCTTCAGCTAAGGGACAAGGTGATCGTATTTATTAAGTTCCTCGAATTTCTGGAAGATGAACATGGAAGAAGGGGATCGGACTCCATTTCATTAACGGAAGAGGAGGAGAGATACCTGAAGATCATCGGCGAAACCTTTAACCTTCCCGAATCCCTCTTCTGCAACTGCTGTGCCTTTATCCTCGATCCAGACAGCACCCGTCTTGACCAGCAAAACTTACTGCTCATTGATGCCCTCAACCATCACGAGTCCCAGAAGCATATGTTCCGGGAGAACCTCGACGGGCAGATCCTCATCCTTTACCTGCCGCAAATCCATTCGTTTATATGCAGGTATACCGGGAAAGATGAGATCAACCTCAACGGGAACAACCTGGTGCCTTTCAGGGCCGTGATCCTGAATCATGGATCAATTCTCACCAGCCTGAAAATCAGTCCCGTTTACTATACTGATGTGGCAGCACGGTTTCTTCATACAAAAGAGACCATCGCCATTGTATATACCGGAGAAGAGATTGAGTTCCGCTTCAAAGACAGTACCAGCGGGATCCATCCCTTCAGCTTTACTGCCGGCTCCGGAGAGTTAATCGGAGTGATGGGAGGCAGTGGCGTTGGAAAATCAACCCTGCTGAACCTGATGAACGGGAACCTTCCGCTCACACGAGGCCGGATCCTGATCAATGGGTATGACCTGCATGCCGATCGCGAAGCGCTTCAGGGGATCATCGGTTTCGTTCCCCAGGACGACCTGCTGATAGAGGAGCTCACCGTGTTCCAGAACCTTTACTACAATGCGAAACTCTGCTTCAGCGGATTTACAAAACGACAACTGCTGAGGGCGGTAATGAAGATCCTTTCCGACATCGGCCTGGCCGGAATCCGCCACCTGAAGGTTGGGGATCCGCTCAATAAATTCATCTCCGGCGGGCAACGCAAGCGGCTCAATATAGCTCTTGAGCTGATCCGTGAGCCTTCGGTACTTTTTGCAGACGAACCTACATCCGGACTCTCTTCAATGGACTCCGAAATGGTGATGTTGCTGCTGAAGGAGCAAACCCTGAAAGGACGCCTGGTGGTAGTGAACATTCATCAGCCATCTTCCGATATCTTCAAGCTGTTCGACAAGCTGCTGATCCTCGACAAAGGGGGCTTCCCCATCTACTTCGGAAACCCGATTGATGCCCTGAAATACTTCAAGACCCTAAGCAGCCATGTAAACCCAAATGAAAGCGAGTGTTTTAACTGCGGCTATGTAAATCCCGAGCAGATCCTTCAGATCACGGAAGCCAAAGTAATCAACGAATATGGCAAACTGGGCGCTAACCGCAAAACGACACCGCGTGACTGGTACGATCATTTTCTTAAAAATATCCAGCCGGGGCTGAAGGTGCAGACCCGGAAACATACGCTTCCGAAGCACCATTTCAAAGTGCCTGGTCTCTTTAAACAGTTTCGAATTTTCGGAACAAGGAACCTCCTCTCGAAAATCACCAACACCCAGTACCTCCTGATCAACCTGCTGGAGGCACCGGTTCTGGCAGCCATCCTGGCCTTCCTCACCCGTTATTATCCCGGTGAAACATACCTCTTCGGAACAAACAGCAACCTGGTAGCTTACCTGTTTATGAGTGTAGTTGTCTCCCTCTTTTTCGGCATGATGGTCAGCGCCGAAGAGATCATCCACGACCGGAAGATACTGAAACGGGAGGCTTTCCTGCACCTCAGCCGCTGGAGTTATCTCAACTCAAAGATCGCCCTGCTTTTTACCCTCTCAGCCATTCAGGCTTTGTCATTTGTCCTGGTTGGGAACCTGATCCTGGATATCCGGGGAATGCTATGGAGTTATTTCCTGATCCTTTTTGCTACCTCCTGTTTTGCAAATATGGTAGGATTGAACATTTCGTCGGGGATGAAATCGGTGGTGGCCATCTACATCCTGATACCCTTCATCCTGGTGCCGCAGCTGCTGCTGAGTGGCACCATCGTCCCCTTCGACAACCTCAACCCCGCCATCTCGTCACGCACCTATGTCCCCTTTGTGGGAGACCTGATGACATCACGGTGGTCCTATGAAGCGCTGGCAGTTCATCAGTTCAAAAACAACCGGTACGAGCGGATCTTCTATCCATACGACAAAGAGATCAGCCACTACTCTTACATCTCGGCTTTCGACATCCCTACTCTCCAGGCCGAACTTGACGCCTGCCAGAGAAACCTGAAACTGGGTCTGGAAACCAAGAAAACGGAGAATTATTTCGCTATCCTTGCTCATGAAATTACCCGCCTGAGCCGGGAAGCTGGCTTCGGACCTTACAGCAGTCATGGAGATCTCTCCCCGGAACGATTCACTGACGAGGTTAAACACCGTACTTCGCAGTACCTCGACTCCCTCAGCCGTTTATTCTCCGCCCGTCTATCTTCAGTGACCTCCCGACGGGATGCCCTTTACGAGAAGCTGGTTGGTGATATCGGCCAGGATGCTCTCTTCAAGATGCGCCAGAATTATTACAACCAAAGCCTCGCAGATTTTGCAATGAATCAGAATTCAGTCGTCAAGACCATCGAAGCAAAAGGGAGGCTGATCCGGAAGAAAGATCCCATTTTTATGGATCCCCAATCCCATATCGGGCGAGCCCATTTCTATGCCCCATATAAAAACCTCTTCGGCCTCCGCATCGATACCCTGTGGTTCAATTTTGGCGTGGTCTGGCTGATGACGCTGGCGCTGTACCTCACCCTGTTGCATGATACGCTCAGAAAATTCGTGGAGGGAATGGAGCGGATTAAATTAAGGAGGGGTCATCCCGCGAAGCGGAGTAAGCCCCCTTTAGAAGGGGGTTTGGGGGCAAGCAAAATCCCTGATCTCCTCCAACTCTTCTGGCGAAAACACCCCGGCCTGAAACAGATTCAGAAACTCCTCCGAGACTCCCTGGTCAAACAGCGTCACATCATCGGTATTGATCGTAATCTTCACCCCATGATCAAAGAGGAGGCGAGCCGGGTGGGCCTTGTAGGATTTCACCCGATGCAGGACAAGGTTACTGGTGGGACAGATATTTAGCGGAATGTTGCGTTCGGCAAGCCACTTCATGACCTCCGGTGAGGAGGCTGCGGTGATACCATGTTGCACGGCATCGAGCTCCAGTGTCTCTACCGCCTCCCTGACCTGCCCGGCTGTACCAAATTCGCCGGCATGAGCGGTACAACGAAATCCCTGCTGCCTGGCGAATCGGAAGATCTCCCTGAAGTTCTGTACCGGCTGACTATGCTCGTCATCGTAAAGGTCAATGGCGGTAAAATAGTTCAGGTCAAGGTATGGTTCGAAAAAGCGCAGCAGCTGCCTCACCGGCATACTTCGGACAAATCCCAGACAGGGTTGGAAGTTGAGGTGTGGGGCCACCTCCTGATGAGCTGAACGCAGGGTATCCACAATCTGTTGAGGCGTGATTCCATAAAGATGTCCGAATCCCACATCAATACTCGCCTCCAACACGGTGACGCCGTCGTCAACTGCTTGCCGGAAACTGTTCGCTACCAGTTTTGGGAAGATCCCGGGGATTTGCATGACAGGAAAATATTGCTCCCTGATCCAGTCGTTGATATCCTGGATTCCATGATCCTGATACCGAAATGGCTTGACATCCAGCCCGGAAAGTTCGCGTAACTGCTTTAATCGCATCCCCAACAGCAAATGGTTGTGAAGATCAGCTTTCGGAACTGCCCGGAGCTGCGCCAGATTACCTGCTAATAGCACTGATACAAAATCACTCATCGGTCAAATAATGGCAATGATGCACAAAGATTGCAATTCTTTTTACTCCTTGTTGACCGTGACCGAATTGGAATAGATCATCCTATCGTTCTGATAGAATTTGAACGAGATCTGATGTGGCAATCTGTTCCGGTTGAGCCACTGAATGATGTACTTATTGTCACCGACGTTGTTGATCTGTATAAAATTAGAGCTGGAAAGTGTTGTCGACTGGTCGTTAACCGTAAGATTCTGTATGTTCAACACCCGAAAGTTGTTGTAGCCGTACTCAACCATCAGCTTCACAGGATAGAGCGTGGAGATGTCGAGCCGGGCTTCAACCACCTGTGTGGAGTACCTCACTTCGATGGCCGTTTTCAACGCCGGATTATCGACATAGATGACATCCGCAGGTTTCATCTTTTCAAATGAACTGGAGTTGTAAACGGTTCCCCGCACAATTTCATCAGATACAAAGAGATTGGTTTTACCGCTGTCGATCAGCTTGATCAGCAGGATCCCGATGACAACACCCGCCAGGAAGAAGAAGCTGTATCGTATCCAGCCTCTTTGAAAAAAGGGGGAAGGAGACTTATAGAATGAGCCCTCCTGATTATCTGATTGTTTCATATGCCTGGATTTTTAATTTCTAAAGGTAATCATTTTTTATTAATCCGGCTTCAGGATGGACAGGGCCCAGAGATCGCTTCGGTTCATCCGGAGAACGGGTCGGAGTGCGAGGATTCCCGACTTCCCGATCTGTTTCCTCAGCTGATCCAGCTCATGCAATTTATCCATGATGTGCGGATCCATTGGCAGGGGCAGGTCATTCTCCTTGAGCAGGAGCAAGCTTTTTGCTTTGACCGATAGTTCGAGGTAAAGGGTCATGAAGCAATACATGTCAACCACAACCTCTTTCGGGAAATGATCCTTAATCGATAACAGGTATGCACCGGCACGGGTCTTGGAAAACTTTCCATGGTTAATCATCAGCAGGAGTCCTACTTCGGCATCCATATTCACATCGAGCCATCTTTTGAGATTGCGTTCACCCATCCTGAAAACAATCACCAGCATCACCGGAACAATGATGATCACTACCAACGCTGAGAAGAGCGGAGAGATTAGAAAGGCGTTGTACAGTGCATGGATGAGGTAGGCGATCACCACGGCCAAAAGGAGGGGTTGAAACAGATTCCGGGAATCGGTCAGTCTGTTGACCAGGATGACTCCGGCAATGGCTGAGGCTCCGCCATGCATCACGGCCGTACCAACACCCCGGCTAATCCAGATCCAGAGGTTTGATTGTTCAGAACCCAGCTGCAAAAGGTAGATCAGGTTTTCGGTGAAGGCAAAGCCCGAACCAACGGCAAATCCATAGATGGCAGCATCGATGGCAAAACCGATGCGGTGGCGCGAGATCAGAAAAATCAGGATGAGCATCTTCAGGATCTCTTCGGTAAAAGGAGCCACATAGCGAGAAAGTATATCAAAGGAGAGGGAAAAGGAGCTTGCAAGCAGGGTATTCCCAACCAGGCTCAGGGAGGCCGCTACGACTCCCCATAACAAACAGATTATCAGCACCCAGCGGTTGATCAGTCGGAAACTGTCAAAAAAGAGCAGCAACCCAAGGAATAACAATACCGGTATGAGGCTGATAACGATCTTCATCCGGTCACCTGCTTTGAACTATCTCCAGCGCAATTCGGATGTTCTCTTTCATCACCCGCATCAGGTTTCCGCCCCAGATCTTCCTGATATCTTCTTCGGAGTACCCTCTTCCAACCAGCTCCAGGGTTATATTCCCCATCTCAGATACATCGTAACAACCAGTAACACCTCCACCTCCATCAAAATCGGTTCCGATGCCCACGTGATCGATCCCTGCTACTTCAACAATATGATCTATATGATCAACCACATCGCTAACTGTTGCCAGTTCACGTGGAAACTTATCTTCGATCGCATACCACTCTTTCCGGGCCTGCTTCATCTCCTCATCGTTGAGATTCTCAAAACCTCTGAATTTTTCCCTTACCGCAGCCCTGGCAGAGTCACGGTCAGGGTTGGGTGTTGGTACTTTCACGTAATCACTCAGGATGGACATCTGGATGACACCCCCGTTTTCAGCCAGCGGCCGTAACATCTCATCATCCAGGTTGCGGGAGTTTTCACACAACGCCCTGGCAGAGGAGTGAGAAGCTATGATCGGAGACCGGGTAGCTTCCAGGATATCGTAAAAGGAGGCATCGGAAGCGTGCGATACATCGATCATCATTCCCAGACGGTTCATTTCAGCCACCACCTCCTTCCCAAAGTCGCTCAGTCCTCCAAAACCAATGGTATCAGTCGAGGAGTCACAGATATCGTTATTGCGGGTATGGACCAGTGTGATGTATCGTGCTCCTTTATCGTAAAGAGTGCGTACCATTCCGATCTCCTGCCCAACAGGATATCCGTTTTCAATCCCGATAAAGGCAATCCGTTTTCCCTCTTTCTCCAGCCAGTAGGCGTCATCCGGTGTAAGCGCCAGACCTACTTTTTCAGGGTTTCGGTCGATGGCATGAAGGAGGGTGTCGAACACAGCCAGTGCCCGCTGTTTCGCCTGTGTATAGCCTTCCGGCGTCCGGGGGCCCTGGCCCACGAAAACCGCAAAAAACGCACCATCCAGGCCGCCCTCTTCCATCCTCACCAGATCCACACGCGAGCGATCGCTCCTGGGATCATGCCGTTCACTCCAGTCAAATCCAGGACGGATCATCCGCAGCGGGGTATCGTTATGAGAATCGATCGTCAGGATCCTTTTGTGGATCTTCTTCGCTTTGCGCTCCAGTCTCTTCGAATCCGGATTTTCGGCATCAAGATGAAAAGAGAGGAAGATCAGGCATAGAAGGAGAACGGTTGGTTTTATCATAAGAGTCAGGGGATCTGGGATTTGGGATTTGGAATTTATTTGTGATTTGATATTTGATATTTGTGATTTACTGTTGGTCATTCCTTCAGTTGCCTCAGATAGAGCTGGATTGTGTTTTCCAGCCCGTAATAGAGGGCGTCGCAGATGAGTGCATGACCGATGGAGACCTCCAGTAAGCCGGGGATCTGCTGGTGAAAGAACTGTAGGTTTTCAAGGCTGAGATCATGTCCGGCATTGAGTCCCAGTCCAAGCTCATTTGCCACGTTTGCGGCGGCCACAAAAGGACGGATCGCCTCTTCGCGACCGGCTGCATAGTGCCGGGCATAGGCCTCGGTGTACAACTCCACCCGGTTGGTACCGGTCGACCAGGCCTGCCCGATCATCTCCAGGTCTGTGTCGATGAAAAGAGAAGTACGGATGCCGTTTCGTTTGAATTCATCAATCACCTCCCGTAAGAAAGATTGGTTACTGGCGGTATCCCATCCGGCATTGGAAGTCAGTGCCTCGGGAGGATCCGGAACCAGGGTCACCTGGGCTGGTTTAATCCCAATCACCAATTTGATAAAGGCTTCTGACGGATACCCCTCTATGTTGAATTCGGTGGTAAGGATGGGCTTCAGATCGAGAACATCCTGGTAACGAATATGCCGTTCATCGGGACGCGGATGCACGGTAATACCCTCAGCACCAAACCGTTCACAATCCAGAGCAGCTTTCAATAGATCCGGCTGGTCCCCCCCCCGGGCATTCCGCAGGGTAGCGATCTTATTGATGTTGACACTTAACTTTGTCATCCTGATTAGTTTTCTGCAAAACTACTAAATTTGTAGTATCTATTAATCCCCTGCAGGGGACTTACTCCCTCCCCTCCAAGGGGAGGGTTGGGGAGGGGTCAATTATGCGTATAGTACTTCAACGTGTTAGCCAGGCGTCAGTGATGATTGACGGAATGACCGTAGCTTCTATGGGCAAGGGCCTTCTGGTATTGGTGGGGATTGAAGAGGCTGACACCCCAGATGATATCGAATGGCTCACGGGAAAGATCACCCGGTTACGTGTTTTCCCCGACGATGAAGGGGTGATGAACCGGTCGGTCACTGAAGTGGATGGAGATATGATCGTCGTCAGCCAGTTCACTCTCCATGCCAGTACGAAAAAAGGGAACCGCCCCTCCTACATCCGGGCTGCAAAGCCGGAGACTGCCATTCCTCTCTACAACCAATTTATTAAGCGCCTTGAAACAATGCATGGAAAACCCGTGCAAACAGGTGATTTCGGTGCCATGATGGATGTTTCGCTCGTGAACGATGGCCCGGTGACGATTATCATCGACTCCAGGAACCGGGAGTAAAGGGAGAGTCGAAGGACGAAGGACGAGGGAGGTGGGATTTCCCGGGAAATCTTCTTGATGTTATCCACATCGTGTGATTCGAAAAAACCAATCTTACTACAGGTTTTGATTTCTTCCATCACACTTACCTTTAAAACAGATATAATTATACGGATTAAAGTGACAGTTACTAAAAAACCTGGTTTTTTGTTGCAAAAAGGACTCATTATCAGTAACTTTGAGAATAAATAGAGGGCTACTTTTAACCATGAAGATCCAGTACAAATTCCTGATCGTCTTTGTGGCAGCTTTTGCGATTACCATTGTTCCAAACCTCTTTTTATTCAAAAGTGAGATCATCGCATGGTTGCCTATCTCCTGGTGGACCTATCTCTCCATTGCCAGGTTCATTCTGCTAATCGGTCTTTTTGTGGTGGTTACCCGCTACTGGATCATCAAACCGCTGAATCAGATTGCCCTGTCTCTGTCGCTCGACGATCCTGCACCTGTTGAGATTCTCTCCCAACGTCGCGATGAAATAGGGAAGATCGGTCTCCTGTTACAACGGTTTTTTGCCCAGCGAAAAGAGCTCGACCAGGTGATGCATGAGAAAAGCCAGGCGTTGGAGTCGGTTGCCTTTTCTGAAGCCAAATCAAGGGCCCTCCTCAATGCAATCCCAGATCTGTTGTTCCGTATCAACATCTTCGGGGTCATCACGGATTATCATGCCCCCGATCCTTCGGAACTCTTTCTCAAGCCTGAAAAGTTCCTTGGCAAGAACATGGAAGAGATTATGCCGGAGCATGTGGTCATAAATTATCAGCAAGCCATCCAGGACCTGGTCAGGTTGAAAAAGAGCCAGATCTTCGAGTACTCCCTCCATATGCCCGATGGTTCCGAACGTGCTTATGAAGCCATGGTTTCGGCTACCGGTGTTGGTGACTACCTGATCTCCGTCCGGAATATCACGATCCGAAAAGAGGCCGAGCTGGAGATATCCCGGATGCTGTCCAAACAGCAGGAGCTGAACCAGTTGAAATCTCGCTTCATCTCCCTGGTTTCCCATGAGTTTCGGACACCGCTATCAGCTATCTCCAGTAACATCCAACTGCTCAGCAGGTATCAGGAAAAGTGGCCGGTTGAAAAAAAGGTCGAGGTGATCAGGCGGGTGCAGGAAGCAATCCAGAATATGATCACCCTTCTTGAAGAGGTGACTCTCATTTCAAAAGATCAAACAGGAGCACTCACTGTCAATCCTGAATCCCTGAATATCAATGATTTTGTACAAGATGTCATCGAAGAGCTCCGAAAGAGTTCCGAGTTGCCGGTACACCTTGAACTAAATATCGATCAAGGTGAAGATAATATCCACAGTGATAAAGAACTTCTCCGGCAAATACTCTCTCATCTGCTCTCCAATGCAGGGAAATTCAATCCGGAGAAACAACCTGTCCGGGTAACCATTGCACGGGAAAACAATCACATCGAAATGATTGTAAGCGACCAGGGAATCGGCATACCGGAACGTGACCTGGAACAGCTGTTTCAACCTTTTCACCGGTGCAGCAACAGCGATGAGTTCCCCGGTACCGGCCTGGGAATGTCAATCGTCAAACGATGTGTCGATCTGTTGAAAGGATCGATCCGCGTGATCAGTAAAGAAAATGTGGGGACCACTTTCGAAGTGAAGATCCCTGTAAAGACAATCAAAACAACAATGTATGAGTAAAATTCTGATTATTGAGGATGATCCCATCCTGCTGGAGAGCCTGGCGGATTTTCTGCAGGAGGAGGGGATGCATGCCCTGATGGCAGAAAACGGCCGGAAGGGTGTGGAGCTGGCAGTAAAAGAGCTCCCCGACCTGATTCTGTGTGATATTCTAATGCCCAAGATGAATGGGTATAACGTGTTTGAAAAGCTGAAGAGCAATGTCACCACCTCCCTGATTCCCTTCATCTTCCTTACGGCGAAAGCGGAACGGGAAGATATTCTGTATGGGATGACTATGGGGGCGGACGACTACATCACCAAACCCATTGATTTTGATGAACTGCTTGCCCGAATCACCAGACGGATGGAGAAGACCCGGGAGACCATCCGGAGGAGTGAGATCAAATACCATGCAGTATTTGAAACAGCGCATGATGCCATCCTGTTGATCCGACTTGCCGACCTCTACATCATAGATGTCAACCAGGCGGCCTGTACTATGCTGGGATACTCCCGTGAGGAGATGCTGGAGCTCCCCGGGCGCAGGTTTATCCAGAATGTGGATTTCCGGGAGGTGATTGAGAATCAGGATGCCGGGAACAGGGACATCCAGGAGTTTCATAATATTGAAACCACCTGGAAAAGGAAAGACGGTAAACAGATCCAAGTCCTGGTCAGCGGAAAGATGGTGACCATTTTCGCAGAGAACTTCCTGTTCATGATGGCTCAGGATATCACCGAACGAAAAAACAATGAACAGCAGCTGATCCTTGCAAAAGTGAAAGCGGAGGAGTCGGACCGGCTGAAGTCTTCTATCCTCTCCAATATCAGTCATGAATTACGAACCCCACTGAACGGGATCCTGGGCTTTTCAGAGCTTCTTCAGGATGACCTGAGAGAAACTGAGTACCTGCCTATGATAGAGAACATCCATCTTTCGGGAAGAAGGCTGATGTCGACGCTCAACTCCATCATCAACCTCTCACAACTTCAGGCTGGCAAGGTGACGATGGTGTTCAAAGACATCGATCTCGTAGCGGCAATGAAGAGCGCCTGTAAATCATTCGAGGAACTGTTAAACGAAAAAAAACTCTATTTGAAGACAGAACTTCCCGGGGAAATCATCGTCAATACCGACCAGCAACTCTTCAAGCAACTCTTCAGGCAGATCTTCGATAACGCCGTGAAATTCACTCAAAAAGGGGGGATCACCATTCGTGCCAAAATAGTTACCCAGGATAATATCCAATACCAAACGATCAAGATTGAGGATACCGGGATTGGTATTGATGAAAAATTCTATGAGATGATCTTTCATGAGTTCCGCCAGGTGAGCGAGGGGTATAACCGTACATTCCAGGGAAGTGGACTGGGGCTGACCATCAGCCGGAAGATCTGCGAACTGATGAAGGGAAAGATCACCGTGGAAAGCACTCCTGGGAAAGGAACCACCATCACCATCTGGCTTCCGGCTACCAGGACAGAACAACCTGGTGCCATTGAACCGGAGGAACCCGAACGATCATTGCAACCTCCCCCGGTCATCAGGACAAGAGAGGTGCCGCTGGTTCTGCTGGTGGAGGATAATGCAGTCAACAAAAACCTGGTTGAACTCTTCCTGAAACCCACCTACCGGATGGATCATGCGTTCGATGGAAAAACCGCAATAAAAATGGCAACGGAAACCAAGTATGATGCCGTGTTGATGGATATCAACCTCGGTTTGGGTATGGACGGTATTGAGGCAACCAAAAGGATCAAATCGATCCCGGGCTATGAGAATACATCCATCATTGCTGTAACAGGGTATACCATGATCGGCGACAGGGAGAGACTGATCGCTGAAGGATGCACCCATTACATCGCCAAACCCTTTGAAAAATCGGCTTTTCTGGCGATTGTCAAAGAGGCGGTCTTCGGCCGGGAATCAATGGATTAATTTTTTTTTCCATTTCTTATCTTTGCATATACTTTTATTCATATATTTGCGTTATCTAAAATGAATCTAAGTTAAATCCATAAACCTGAATAAAAATGAAAAAAGCAGCTGTTTTAATCTCCGCATTATTTCTATTCGCCGGTTTAACCTTCGCACAGGAGCCTCAAAAGCCTGTCAAGAAGGCAGAACCTGCTCAGACTGAACAAACTACCAAATCTAAAAGTGATTGTGTCAAGGTGAAAGAATGCTCCAAAGCCAAGACCTCCAGCTCTTGCTGTAAACATGGCAAGCCAGCTGCGAAGCCCGCCAAGACAGATCCTGGTAAAAAATAAATCAACCCTATTTTTTTGGGATCCCGAATACAATCGGCATCTTCACCATCACGCGTACGGGCCGGCCGCTTCGTTTGCCGGGGCTCCATTTAGGCATTTCCCGCGTTACCCTTACCGCTTCCTCATCACATCCTTCCCCGATCCCCTGCAACACCTTTACGTTGGTAATTTTACCATCGGCTTCAACGACAAAGAGCACCATCACGACTCCCTGAATTCCCTTATCCACAGCTTCTTTCGGGTAGGATACATGGCGCCGGAGGTAATAGAGGCGTGCCTCTTCACCTCCGGGATAACGCGGGTAAACATCGATGGTAGTGGCTACATCTGTACCGGTGTTCGCCTGCCGGCCGATCTCTTCCCCTCTGGTTCCGTAAGAGGCCGAATCGGAGTCCTCCGGTTTATCCTCCTGTTTGTCAGCTTTCTCATCCACCGGTTTCTGCTCCTCTTCCGGTGTAAGCGTGTGTGCAATGACCGGCACAAGCTGCTTCTCCTCCGGTGGCGTGGAATGAGCTTTGGCCATTTCCACCAAGAGGAGATCTTCCGGAGGGGCAAAGGGAATATACTCTACTTCGTAGATATATTCCATCTCAAGATCCAATTGGAAATCACGGATCAGGTAAACCAGAAAGGGGATGACTACGATCAGCAGAATCAGGAAAATCCCGATCCCGGCAGAGAGGAGGAGTGTTTTCAGATATCCTCTTTGGAGCTGATACGAGCCATATTCCCTGTTTCTATGCTGAAAAACAAGTTCTGTGAGCGATTCGGTCCTGATTCCTGTATGCATCTCTATTCCTTCCAGCGTTTCTTGAGGAGGTCGATATCCCGGCGATGCCTTTTGGTGGGGCGCCCTATCCCATGATCGCGGTACTCAAAATTCATCTCTTTGATCAGTTTCAGTTTCTGATACTCCTCCTCCGGTGTAAGCTCCTCCATGAAGTCGGCTGCCAGCTTGGCTCCAACCCTGCTTTTGGGAAAATCCAAAACCCGGTATGTACGTGTGATGGGCGGTTGGTGATACGTGACCAGATCGCCCTGGTGAAGCTCACGGGAGGGTTTTACAATCTGATCCTCTATCTTCAGTTTCCCCGACCTGCATGCAAGTGTAGCCTGACTGCGAGTCTTGAATACCCGAACTTCCCAGAGCCATTTATCAATCCGCTTACTCTCTTCCATGCACTATTTTTGCCTGAAGAAAATTTCAATAGGTACGCCGTTGAAGTCGAACTTCTCCCGGAGCTGGTTTTCAAGAAAACGTTGATAAGCCTCTTTTACGTATTGCGGATGATTACAAAAAAAGACAAATATCGGGTAGGGCTTGGGAAGTTGGGTGACGTATTTGATCCGGATCAACTTATCTTTCACTCTGGGAGGAGGATGCTGCTGAATGATCGGCAGCATGGTATCGTTCAATACGCGGGTGGAGATCCGCTTGGATCTGCGCTGGAAGACCTCTATGGCTGTCTCCACCGACTTCAGGATACGCTGCTTCTGAATCACTGAAGTGAACAGGATCGGCACATCCCGGAATGGAGCAATCCGATCCCGGATCAAGACATCAAACTCCTTATGGGTATTGGTCTCTTTATCGATCAGGTCCCATTTGTTGACCAGGATCACCACCCCTTTATGATTTCTCTGGATCAAAGAAAATATGTTGATATCCTGGGACTCAAATCCCCGTTCAGCATCAACCATCAGGATGCACACATCGCTGTGCTCAATCGACCGGATAGCCCGCATCACAGAATAAAACTCGATGTCCTCACTCACCTTCCCCTTTTTCCGGATGCCGGCAGTATCGATCAGCAGAAATTCCAGTCCGAATGCCTTGTAGAGTGAATGAATTGAATCGCGGGTGGTCCCGGGTACCGGGGTGACGATCGTCCGATCGCTTCCCAGTAACAGGTTCACCAGCGACGATTTCCCTGCATTGGGCCGGCCAACGATGGCGATGTGGGGGATGGATGCGGGATCCTCCGAACGTACGGACGGGGCATGCCCCGTCCCCACAGCATGCCCCGTCCGTACAGGCATGGCCGCCACTACCGCATCCAGCAATTCCCCCGTCCCGCTGCCGCTGACGGCTGAGATGCTGAAGAGGTCACCTACACCCAGCCTGTAAAATTCCGTCACCTCATGCACCTGCTTGTGGCTGTCTACTTTATTGACTACCAGGAAGACCGGCTTCTTGGAGCGCCTCAGAACATCCGCTACATCCTCATCCATCCCGGTAAGTCCTTCCCGTGCATCTACCATAAAAAGAATGCAATCTGCATCTTCTACCGCCAGCCGGACCTGCTTCTTGATCTCCTCCTCAAACACATCATCCGAATGATGGACATATCCGCCGGTGTCGATCACCGAGAATTCCATTCCGTTCCAATCCGATTTGCCATAGTGACGGTCACGTGTCACCCCGCTGGTGAGATCTACAATGGCATCACGCCTCCCGACCAGGCGGTTGAAGAGGGTGGATTTACCAACGTTGGGACGACCGACGATTGCAACGATAGACATAAAGGGAAGTACGATTAATTCGATTTTCGATTTTCGATTTTCGAGTTCGATTGTTGATTTACGATTTGCGAAAGTACAAAAAAAGGCCGTTGGGGAGGGCATGGGCTGAGAATGCTGGCAGGATTATTCACCCTATGATCTTGGCTGGAATCTTCCTGGTTGTATGCATTGTTTGCATCTCCTGTTCTAAAAAGTTCATGGTCATCTCTGAACCGGCAACCATGCCTCTTCCCAGGGTGCTGGAGAAACCGCCCAGGGTAGCGCTGGTGCTTGGGGGTGGCGCCTTTCATGGTATGGCGCACCTCGGAGTTATAAAAGTACTTGAGGACAATCACATTCCTATCGATTTAATTGTTGGAACCAGTGCTGGGAGTATGGCCGGCGCTTTGTATGCCGACTATCCGCACATCGATTCGCTGATCCCATTGGTCAGCGCCACAACCGAAAAGGATGTATTCGACTTCTCCCTGTTCCGATCCCGAATGGGTTTTGTCTCCGGAAAACGGCTGCAGGCATACTTATCCGAGCACCTGCATCATGTCAACATTGAAGAGACGGAAATTCCTTTCGTTGCCGTGACCACCGACCTGCTGCATGCCAAAACGGTTGCCCTTGCTGCAGGCCCGATTGCCCCTTCTGTCAATGCCTCCTGCGCTATCCCCTATATTTTCGAACCGGTGAAAATGTACGGGACCATCTTTGTTGATGGTGGAACCCTCGATAATGTTGCCACGGATATTGCAAAGGGATACAACCCAGAGGTGATTATTGCCATTGACATCATGGCTGATTTTAACACGGCCCAAAAACTGAACAATAAAAAAGAGGTCAGGACATCGGCCGGATATGCCGCCAGTCATGTACTGAAAGAGATGCGGAAGCCGCTGGCGGATATATGGATCGCACCTGACCTGGAAGGACTTCCATTGATGAGTAGCAAGGATAATGAACAGTTGTACAAAGCGGGCCTTGAAGCAGGAAAAAAAGCGCTTCCGAAGATCAGGGAGCTGCTGATAAAGAAAGGGATTCTGAAATAATCTTTTTAAAAAAAAGGCCATCAGAAACCTGACAGCCTTTTGGTTTAGTAGCGGGGGCAGGATTACTCGGACTTTGTCCTCGTGAGCTCCGGTTCGAACCTACGTCCGCCAGCTGGCGGATATGAGTCCAACGAGCTATTTCTTCCCTTCAAGAATCATTTTTCTTATAAACTCTCTACCACGATAAGACTTCAATTCTTTCTCTCTTTGCATCGCCTTAGATTTAGTATGAAATTCCTCAGAATACAAGAGTTTCCATGGCCTGAAATTTTTCGTCCATCCTTTTGTGCCAAGAAAATTATGAGATAGGAGACGTTTCTCTAGATCTGATGTATAACCAATATAAATCTTGTCATGCTTTTCGGAATGTAATACGTAAG
>JADHVQ010000023.1 GCA_016783905.1 Bacteroidales bacterium
AGATCGCTTTATCACTGTCAGCTTCGATACCGTGTGCACCAACAGCTGTTCCCATGATGTTGAAATCCCCATAGTCAACCGGATATTTTTTTTCTGAAGCGGTAGTGATTACCCCAAACGGTTGCGGGTAAATCACTTCGTGGCCTCGGTAGGCTGATTTGCCGATCTCACACATTCCGATACATCCATCCACACAGGTTACACACATTCCGGAAGCCGGGGTTATGGAATCTTCTGTCCTGTTTTTGGTCAGGGTGGCGGCGGATGAGTTTATTCTTGATTGAATCACTGACATTGTTTTTCTCCTTATATTTTGTTATTGTTCATATAATTAATCTTTAGTTATTTCACAGGCTACACAGGGTTCCATATAACACATTACATCATCAAACTGCTCTTTTTCAATACAGGGTACACTGAGGTTTGCACAACCTCCGCATATCGCTTTTTCGGGTTCGGTATAGGTACACCTGAGCATGCAAACCGGGCACACATACATGCACCCTCCGCATAACCTGCACTCTTCCGACTGCACATCGAACGGAGTGCCAATGCTTCTGTTCTCACCCCGTCCCCGAAATCCGATGGCTTTTGCCATCATCTGTTCTTCACACATGTGCACACATCTTCCGCAAAGGATACAATCCTCGAATTCCTGCCTGAAACGTTGTTGTTTTACATCAAATGCAGAAGCGAGATCCTGGATGGTTTTTGATTGCGGGCTTGAAGCCAGTAAAAGTTCTATGATCATCTTTCGTGCACGCATCACACGTCTGGATGCCGTTCTCACATGGAGTCCTTCCTCTGCAGGATATGTACATGAAGAAACAAGTTTAATCCGGGGACCCTCCCCGATCTCCACCAAGCAAAGGCGACAGGCGCCAAACGGGTGAAGACCATCCATGTGGCAAAGCGTTGGAACCGGAAAACCCAGAAACCTGGCAGCTTCCAGGAGAGTGGTCCCCTTCTCAACGTTGGTTTCAAGCCCATTTATTTTTAACGTTATCATCTTCTTCCTCCTTCATTTACGAGACATTCTTCAACAATTTCTTTAGGTTGTGTGAATTCCAGGTCACATCGCAAACACCGCCTCGCTTCCTGCGTGGCTGCAATGGCCGAAAGAGCAGCCTCTACTTCGGTAAAGTTTCGCCGGCGCTTTTCAACAGAAATCCTTGGTATTCCAATGCGATCGATGGTTGATATATCTTCAGTTTCAACTTCAATGGGTTCGATATAAACCTGAGGAAGTTTAATCTCTACCGAAAGATCCAATTCCTCACCATGTAAATACCGGTCAATCATAATGGCTGCTTTTTTCCCGGCAGCTATTGCATCGATCACCGTATTTGGACCGGTTACCACATCTCCTGCTGCAAATACCCCCGGACGACTGGTAAGCAGTGTATGATCATCAATTTTAATGGTATTCCGATCAGTGACATCAATTTTACTGGAAAGGGCGGGTCCGATAACATCAACTCCGGAATCCTCGCTTATCGCTACAATCAGCGTGTCAAGTTCTATACTATATTCGGAATCTTTTATGGGAACAGGCTTTCTTCGTCCTGAAGAGTCAATGTCGCCCAATCTGTTTTTACAACACTGAAGGCTTGAAAAGGCTCCGTTTCTGGTGATGATTTTCAAAGGGGTCACCAGTGTTTGTATATGAATACCCTCCTGGTCAGCCGCTTCAATTTCTTCGGCAAAGGCAGGCATCTCTTCCCGTGTCCGCCTGTAAAGGATGGTAACGCTCTCCACATCCTTCTGACGAAGGGCGGTCCGTGCCGCATCAATGGCTGAGTTCCCCCCACCGATCACTCCCACCCGGCCCCTGGCGAGTTGCTCGCCCCGCACATTAAATGCCTTGAGGAATTCGATGGAGGGATAGATCCCATCGGCATCTTCATTTTCAAGTTCGAGAGGTTTGCTTTTATGGGCTCCAATCGCAATCATGACAGCCTTGAAGCCATCCTTGAACAATTGATCGATGGTAAAATCAGACCCTAATGCCACATTGCATTTCAGGGTTATATTTTCATCCAGAAGCGAATCAATCTCTTTGTTGATGGTTTCCCGGGGAAGACGGTAGGAAGGAATTGTACAAAACAACATTCCTCCTGGATTTCCTTCGGCTTCAAAAACAGTAACTTTATAACCTTGCAGCGAAAGATAATGGGCCGTTGTGAGCCCTGCAGGCCCGGCTCCGATTATTGCCACAGGCGCTTTTTGGATTTCAGAGCTCCTCTCAGGCTTGTAAATCGAAGGATCAACCCGGTCTGTGATGAACCGCTTAAGCGATCTTATGGCGATTGCCTCTCCTCCGGTTGTCTCCGCACGGCAATGTTCTTCACATTTATGGTCGCAAACACGTGCACAAACGGATGGGAATGGATTTGCTTCGCGGATGGCTATGTACGCTTGTTCGTATTCGCCGCGTGCAATATGGGCAACATAGCGCCAGGCTTCGGTACCAGCCGGACAGCCTGTCTGACATGGGGCCCCTGTAAGCTCTTTGCATACGAAAGCATCGCATCTTTTTTGAATAATATGGCGTTCATATTCAGCCCGAAAATAGTGCAGGGTACTAAGAACAGGATTTGATGCTGTTTGGCCCAGGCCGCACATGGTACTATCCTTGACTACCAATGCAAGTTCCTCCAGCAGATCAAGATCTTCAAGGGTTCCTTTCCCTTTGGAAATGTCGTCTAGAATTTCATACATTCTTTGAGTGCCTTTACGGCAGGTATAGCATTTTCCGCACGACTCCGCTTTCAAAAAATTCATGAAATATTTGGCAACATCAACCATGCATGTATGTTCATCCATGACGATCATACCCCCTGAACCCATGATAGATCCTGCCTTTGCAAGGCTATCATAATCAATGGGCAGGTCAAATTTGCTGACCGGTATACAACCGCCTGAAGGCCCTCCTGTTTGAACTGCTTTAATTTTAGAGTCACCCGCGGAGCCACCTCCAATATCAAACACAATTTCATTGATGGAGATCCCCATGGGCACTTCAATAAGACCTGTGTTTTTTATCTTCCCGACAAGACTGAAGATCTTGGTGCCGGAATTACCTTCTGTTCCTATTTTCGCATATTCTGCGGCGCCCATATTGATGATAAAGGCAATGTTCGCCCAGGTTTCCACATTGTTGATTACGGTTGGCTTCCCTCTTATTCCTTTTTGAACAGGATAGGGTGGGCGTTGCCGGGGTTCACCTACCTTCCCTTCGATGGATCTTATTAATGCGGTTTCTTCCCCGCAAACAAAAGCTCCGGCGCCTTTTACGATCCGAATATCAAATGAAAAATCACTTCCCAGAATATTCTCCCCCAGCAAACCCATATCTCGTGCCTGCCTTAGCGCTATGATTAAATGCTTGATAGCCAGGGGGTATTCATGCCGAACATACACCACTCCCATATTTGCACTGGTAGCATAAGCTCCAATAATCATACCCTCTATAATACTGTGTGGATTTCCCTCCAACAAACTTCTGTCCATATATGCTCCGGGATCACCTTCATCGGCATTGCAAACAACATACTTACCATCTTTAGACGGTTGGTTAGCTAACAGTTCCCATTTAAGCCCGGTAGGAAATCCGGCACCGCCTCTTCCGCGAAGGCCTGAAACCTTTACCTCCTCTATAACCTGTTCCGGGGATAAGCTGGAGAAGACTTTGTAAAGAGCGTTATATCCATCGTTGGAAAAATAGTCGTAAATGCGGATCGGATCAATCTCCTGTTTCTTTTTAAAAATCGTGCGCTGTTGCTTCTGGAAAAAAGGAATATCTTCCTGTTTGTAGTACTTTATACCTGTTTTGGGGTCTCTGTACAATAACTCCTCCACATAATCGTCAGCAATGACCGCATCAATGATCCGGCTGATATTATTAGTGGACACCTTATGATAAAAAGCACCCTGCGGTTTTGTTATAGCTGTTGGTCCCATTTCGCAAAAACCATGGCATCCTGTAATCCTTAATTCAATTGTATCCAACAACTGATTTTGCAGAACATATTTTTTAGCGACACGGATGATGTCATTGGCTCCACTTGCCTGACATCCCGTTTCGCCACATATTATTATCTGAAGTCTGGAATCGTCTGAACTATTCCTAACTCCTTTAAATAAATCTCTTAATTCTTCGAGAGAAGATAATTTTATCATCTACTTCCTCCTTTTACACTTTATTAGCGATTACATCAATGTAAAATCATTATATATACTCCTCGCAAAACCAAACTCCTCCTTCAGGTTTCATGAGTTTACACGTATGCCGGTTGTCGCAATTGATGCAAATACTGTTCACCAGATCCATGGTATGACTCTTACATCCTCGACGTGAACATATCTGTATCAAGCCTCCTCCATAGATGGTCATCGGAACCATAGGGGCATTACATACCGGGCAGGCAGAAGAACCAACAAGCTCAGCATGACAATGCGGACAAAAGAAATCGGCAATCGTATTCATTGGGATCTCATACTCAGACTTAATGTTATTACTGCCATACAAAGAGGATAACCGGAGCCATCCGTGTTTACTCGCGAAAGAGATCGTCAGACGGACAGCTGGATGATTATCAATCAGATAGTTTGGATCCAGTAAAGAGTGATTGCAATGGGGGCAACGCAGTTTGACGGGGAACACCCGCTGGTCGGTTGTAACATCAATCGCATCGAGTCCTTCCCGGGCTTTTTTAAGGATTTGGGAAACCTGTGTTTTCTTTACATTCGAGAAATAATGTCCGTCAACAAGAACAATGGGCCCACGGGCACAGGCTCCCAAACAGTTTACAGTCTCTAACGAAAATTTCTTATCGGGAGTAGTTTCACCGGCACGAATACCCAGCTGGTCTTCGAACTCCTTGGCGATCAGAGCTCCCTGGCGGACATGGCAGGCTGTTCCCAGACAAACAGAAACTAAATGCTCACCCCTGGGTTTTAAACTGAAATATTTATAAAATGTAGCTACTCCATAGATCTCAACCAGGGAACGGCCGGTTTCGCTGGCTACCGTTTTCAATGCGCTTTCAGGAAGATAACTATGCTGCAACTGAATTTCTTCCAGCATCGCAATAACGCCACCTAATTCATTTTCATGCTTTTGCACTATCTCTTCCGTAGCGGAACTCAATCTGCTTTCTTTCATTTTATCAATGTCTGTTTCTCTACTCAATTGTAATTTTCAGAATCCTACTCGTATTCTTCACAATGCCAGATACCGCCTTCGGGTTTTGGGAAAGTGCACGTCGTGCAATTCATGCAATTCATGCAAAGACCTTTAAAATCGCTATAACCTTCATCCATAGGTTGAGATTCCAGAATGGTTTTAGCTGCATCCAGTAGCTCCTCAACCTGCACAAAACAATCAAATAATTCGCAATGCCATATTACACGATCGGCATCGCTCGCCCGGAAGGAACAATCGCTGACATTGTTGCAAGTGATACAAAGACCATGAATAGTTTTGGACTTCTTCGTAGCCGTATCTGCATGCTTTTTCAGGGTGAAATCCTCCTTATTCATTGTGAAATCCTCCTAATTAATTTATAAATAGCCCGAACAAAATCTATTTTAGTGGAAGCATTACAATTCATATGCCATGATTTTGTTATATCAGATAACCAACATAGCTGTTCTTGGATTATTATAGTAGATTTAGCTGATAATCAATAAAATATAAACTGAGAAAAACAAATGATTATGTTAATTCCCTAATCTGAGAAGTAAATTTTCAATTGCAAAAACCGGGGAAATTTGAACCGCCGGGGAGAAACACCCCAATAGAATGTTATCCCATTAAAAAACTGAATAGCGTTAAGGAAAGAGACTACCTGGACGTTAACGTGTCATTCTGAGATGGATCTGGAAAATCCTCTGAGTTTTTCTCTCAGTGTTTTCCGGTCAATGCCCAGGATCTCTGCCGCCTTGGTTTTATTTCCTTGCGCAGCAGATAATACATTGCGGATGTGGTCAGCTTCCACTTCAACTAAGGTTTTATGAAGGGTTGCCTTACCATAGGCAGAAAAACGCATGATAGATGGCAAATCGGCGGCTTCAATCAGTTCACCTTCCATCATGGCGACTAACCGCTGGACCACATTTTCCAGTTCCCTCACATTTCCGGGCCAATGATAATTCCGGAGAACCTGTAAAGTTTCCTTAGAGAACTGTGGCTTTGCCTTTCCGAATTCCTCCGCAAATTTGGTGGCAAAATTGTGAATTAACATAATCACATCGTCACCTCTTTCCCGCAAAGGAGGGAGGTCAATAGAAATCACATACAAACGATAGTAAAGATCTTCACGGAACATCCCTTTCTCGACCAGCTTATGCAAATCCTTGTTTGTGGCTGCGATTATTCTTACATTCACTATTTGGGGACGGCTTGATCCAACCATAGTTACTTCTTTATTCTGAAGGACTCGTAACAATTTAGCCTGCATGGAAATACTGGTATTGCTCACTTCATCCAGAAAAATGGTACCTCCATCAGCCGTTAAAAAAAAACCGGCCCTTGTTTCAGTTGCCCCGGTAAATGCGCCTTTTACATATCCAAAAAGTTCACTTTCCAATAAACCTTCCGGGACGCCCCCACAATTTACAGGTACGAATGGGGCAGATGCCTTTCGGGTGCTGTAATGAATAGCCCTGGCCACAAGCTCTTTCCCCGTGCCACTTTCTCCGGTAATTAGAACTGTGGCGGAGGTAGAAGCAGCCTTTTTGATTTGATTATATACGTTTTGCATCGCCTCAGACTCACCAATGATTCCATAGTTTGTTGTGAACTCACTCAGAGCTGATTTTTGCCATGTCTGGCGAAGTTTCGAATTGCCCAGAGCCTTCTTTACAGCCGTAAAAAGTTCTTCGTCTGTGAATGGCTTGGCAAGATATTCTTCGGCACCGGCTTTGATGGCATGAACGGCCCCTTCAATGGAAGCGTAACCGGTCATCATCATCACTTCTGTATTCTTATAATTTTCGCGGATATGTTTAAGCAGGTCAAGCCCTGTGACATTGGGCATTTTATAATCAGTGATCACTAAATCTATCTTCTTTACCTCCAGAATATGAAGTGCTTCGGACACATTTTGTGCGGTAAAAACCTGGTAGCCCTTGGTTTCAAGATTTCTCTGTAGTATTTCCAGTGTAATTATTGTGTCATCAACAACCAATAACTGTTTTTTATTTTTAGGAATAGCCATATTATTGTTACTTTGACAGTCTTATAGTATTCTTTATCTAAGGGGTATTTGAACTTCAAATCTTGTGCCTTCCCCAATTTTACTTTCTACTTTGATGGTCCCATTGTGTGAGGTGATGACTCCATGAACAACCGACAACCCAATGCCGGTACCCTTACCAACCTCTTTTGTGGTGAAAAAAGGAATAAACATTTGCTTTTTTACCTCATCACTTATCCCGGTACCTGTGTCTTCTATGATAAGCGAAACATGATTTTCAGCCGCTTCGGTCCGGATCGTCAGCTTACCCCCTCGGGGCATAGCTTGAATGGCGTTGGTTATCAGGTTGACCAATACCTGTTGAATTTGGGTTTGATCCGCGATAAACTCCGGGACTTTGGATGACAGGGAACGAATCAGTTCTATTCCCTCTTTTGCACAAAGTGATTCGAAAAATCTCAGCCCCTTCTTTACAATAACATTGAGATCCACCATGGTTTTTTCCGGTTTTTTTTGCCGGGCGAAGATCATAAGCTGCTTGATGATTTCTCTTGCATCCAGTGAAATGGTAATGATCCGGTTCAGATCTTCTGCAACCTGTTTTGGCAGTTTCGGAATTTTGGATGCCAGCTGAGCCAAACCAAGGATATTGCCCAGGGGTTCATTCAATTCGTGAACTACACCGGCAGTAAGCTGTCCTATCGTGGCTAACCGATCTGCATGACGTAATTGCAATTGAAGTTTACTCCGTTCTTCTGCTGCTTCTTTACACTCAATAATCATGGCAACATTTTCTGCAATTGCATTAATAAGGCTCCGTTCTTCCTTTAAAAATGGGCCTTCGTCAAGACTCGGCATCTTTTCCAGATACATAACCTCAACAGAACCCCGTTTTTTTCCCGCTACGATAAGAGGTGCAACCTGTTTGTCAGCGTAGATTTGAACATCCCGGGTAGCATAGGAATGTCCATTAAAGATTATTTTTCCGCAGGTAATATCCGGATATTGCCAGGCAGGAGGTAACAGTTTTAGGATATCGTGGAAAATTTCATCCAGAGGACGGTTGATGGGTTCAGTGATTTTGGCTATTCCATACAGGCAGGTCAATTCCTTTATTCTTTCGTTCAAGGCTTCCTGAATCTGTTGATTCAGTATGGCAGAAGTGAAGGCCGGACTAATGTGTACATATAATTCGATGTCTGTTTTGTTAAAAAAATTGGATTGCCCGCTCTGGAACCGGATAAGCCCGATATGTTTTTTTCCGTGTACTAATGGAATTAATATAAGTGATTTACAGGTTTTACTCAAATTACGGGCCGTCCAGTAGCTTCCATGTTGTGTAAAAAAAGGTGAAGCAGGATCTTTATGCCCTAAAATCACCTCTCTGCTCAATCTGACCAGTGCTGTTTGATTTTGACTGATATTCATCGACCCGTCTTTCTCATTATAAAAAAAGGGTTTCACATCAAACCGGAATGAATCCTTGTCAATTTGGGCAACTTCTATGAACTGGTAATGGTCATCTTTCTTCATCCAGATCTCAATAGAATCACATTTGGAGAAAGATAATAATAAGTTTGCAGCCTCTTTGATCAATTCCATTCTTCTTTCATAACGGCTTGTGAGAAGCAAAATCTGGCGGGTAAGCGTAAAATAACCGTCAGGTATGACTTTTACTTGAGGAATCGTAGCCATATTTAATTGCTGAAAATCCGATATAAAGGTAGAAAATATCTGTGAATCGCTCATACGCCCACATCGCCACTGCACCACTGCACCACTGCACCACTGCACCACTGCACCACTGCACCACTGCACCACTGCACCACTGCACCACTGCACCACTGCACCACTGCCCCACTGCACCACTGCCCCAGATTCACTATCCTCACCACTTCATGTAGAGATTGGCAATCACAAATGCTGCGAAGAGAATGCTGGCAAATCCGTTCAGGGTAGCAAACGCCAGGTTGACACGGGAAAAGTCTGTGGGTTTTACAATCAGGTGCTGGTAGATCACCAGAAGGGTAAAAATGGCCAGGCCGATCCAGTAGATCAGGTCAAATGGCCCGGTCACTCCCGCCATCACCAGCATGAACAGGGCAACCAGGTGAAAAAAGACAGAGAGCACCAGGGAGTTTCGTGCTCCCATCGAGGCAGGAATCGATTTTAGCTTCTCCCGGCGGTCAAAATCAATATCCTGCAAGGCATAAATGATATCAAATCCAGCCACCCAGAAGAGCACACAAAAAGAGAAGAGCAGAGGAAGAAGGTCAAACCGGCCGGCAACAGCCAGATAGGCTCCTATTGGAGCCAGGGCCAGTCCCAGTCCCAGGAATACATGGCTCAGAAAGGTGAACCGTTTGGTAAAACTATATCCCAGCACCACCAGCAGGGCTATGGGCGAGAGGATCAGGCAGAGGGTATTGATGAAAGCGGTAGTGGCAATAAATAAAATGGAGTTGAGGATGACGAAGAGAAGTGCGGACCGGGGAGTGATGATAGCCCTGGGAATTTCACGGATGGCCGTACGTGGATTTTTCCGGTCGAACTCCCTGTCGATAAACCGGTTAAAACCCATGGCGGCATTCCGGGCAAACAAAACAGCTAAAATTACCAGAACAAGTATAATGTAATCGATAGTTCCGTCGTTTTCTCTGACACCCAGGAAAAATCCGATCATGGCAAAGGGCATGGAAAAGATCGTGTGGCTGACCTTTACCAGGGAGAAATAGTCTTTAATACCCGACATTTGATAAATTTGTGGCAAAATTACAGCAAATAGCTGAATGATCGAAAAGCTTAAATACCTCTTCCAGTATCTGTTTCATCTTCTGAAGGTCCGGTCGAAATACCGGATCCACTCTCCTTTTGTTTACAACTTCACTAAATATATCCTGAATAATAATACGCAATACCCTGATTATGAGCAAATAGAGAAGGTGCGGAAAGATCTTCTGTCACGAGCCAGGTTCATCAAACGGATTGATCTGGGCGCCCGGTCCATCTCCTTTCCATACTCGCAGCGGTTTGTAAGGGTACGAGACATAGCAAGAAAATCATCCGTCACCCCCAAAAAAGGGCAATTTCTATACAAGCTGGTCAAGCATTACAAACCACGAAGTGTGATCGAACTCGGAACAGCGTTTGGCATCAGTTCGATGTACATGGCAATGGGGTACCGGAATTGTCATATTTACACGGTAGAGGGTTGTACTGATACGCTTTACATTGCCACCCACAATTTCTCCCGGATGGGACTGGGAAACATCGAAGAGATTTGCGGGGATTTTGACATCGTGCTGCCCGGGATTTTCAAAAAATGCAAAACGGTCGATTTGGTTTTCTTTGACGGGAACCATAAGAAAGAGGCTACACTCAGGTATTTTGACGAATGCCTGAAACACATCCAGAACAACACGATTTTTGTAATTGATGATATTCACTGGTCCAAAGGAATGAAGTCGGCCTGGGAGAACATCCGTCAGCATCCCAGCGTGAGTGTCAGCATCGACCTTTTCACAGTGGGTGTTGTCTTTTTCAGGAAAGAGCTCAGCAAAGAAGATTTTATTCTTCGTTTCTAATTATTTATTACTTTTGTTCATATCTGGAAAAAAATAATCTGAATAACTTAACTGATGGAAAAAGAGATCATTCGTCTTGAAAAGATTGTCAAGAACTACAAAATAGGAACGGTTATTGTGGAGGCCCTTCGGTCTGTTTCACTGGTGATTATGAAGAATGAGTTTGTAGCTATTATGGGTCCTTCCGGTTCCGGGAAATCAACCCTGATGAACGTCATTGGATGCCTCGACACCCCTACCAGTGGAAGCTACTTCCTCAACGGAGAGGATGTTTCCCGTCTCGACGACAACCACCTGGCTGAGATCCGGAATCGGGAAATTGGATTTGTCTTCCAGACCTTCAACCTCCTTCCGAGATCCACAGCTCTGGAGAATGTGATGTTGCCGCTGATCTATTCAGGAGTCACCAAAACCAAACGTATTGAACGGGCCACCCGGGTGCTCGAAGATGTCAAGCTTGTCGATCGTGTAACCCATAAACCCAACGAGCTTTCCGGAGGGGAGCGGCAACGGGTATCCCTGGCCAGGGCCCTGGTGAACAATCCGGCCATCATCCTGGCCGACGAACCCACGGGGAACCTCGACTCCAAGACCTCCATCGAGATCCTGGGACTGCTGGAAGAGATTCACCGGATGGGAAATACGGTTATCGTGGTTACTCATGAAGAGGATATTGCCCTGCATGCCCACCGGATCATTCGCCTGATGGACGGAGAGGTGGCTTCTGATTTACCCAATGAGAACGTCAAAACCATCGCCGATTACCAGTTATCTACTTAAATCTCATTCCGCATTCATGACGAAAGAAGGGAAGTATACCCAGCTTTTCCGGGATTTCGATCAGCTCAAAATCATGATCATCGGAGATGTGATGCTTGACTCCTACCTTTGGGGAAAGGTTGATCGTATCTCACCCGAAGCACCCATTCCTATCGTTGCCCTTGAAAAAAGAGAGAACCGGATGGGAGGAGCTGCCAATGTTGCACTCAATGTGAAAGCCCTGGGAAGTGAGCCCATTCTCTGTTCTTTGATTGGGAATGACGATAAGGGAGATCAGTTTCTTGACCTGCTGGCACAACAGTCGATCCGTCAAACCGGTATCATTCGAAGCCAGGAGCGGGTAACCACCACCAAGTTCAGGATCTTCGGTAACCACCATCAGATGTTGCGGGTGGATGAAGAGGTGGTTCATGATCTGTCAGAAGAGGATCATCAGGAGTTGATTGCCCGGATTGAAACGATTCTAACAGAGGAAACAATCCAGTGTATCATCTTTCAGGATTATAATAAGGGAGTGATCACTGAAGGGTTGATCCAAAAGGTGGTTGGTTTGGCTGGCAGCCTGAATATTCCTGTTACCGTTGATCCCAAACAGCGAAACTTTACCTCTTACATCGGTGTGACTCTCTTCAAGCCCAACCTGAAGGAGCTGCAAATAGGATTAAACATGGAGATCCCTGCCGACAACCAGGATCTGGTGATCCGGGCTGCCCAGTCGCTGCGTGAGATGCTGAAATGCAGGTATGTGATGACTACCCTCTCTGAAAAAGGAGTGATGGTGAGTATGGCTGACAACCTCACCGAAAAGAACATTTTTGTTCCAGCGCATGCCCGTTCGGTTGCCGATGTTTCCGGGGCCGGCGACACGGTGATCAGCGTTGCTTCAGCCTGTCTGGCCAGGGGTTGTTCCCCTTATGAGATCGCTTACATCTCCAACCTCGCGGGAGGATTGGTATGCGAAGAGGTTGGCGTTGTCCCTGTGAACAAAGAAAAGTTACTGAAAGAGGTGTTGACTCTCTTATAACATTCATGCAGTACCATGCGGATGTGATCGTTGCTGGTGCCGGACCGGCCGGAACCATGGCAGCCTATGAACTGGCCCGGAAGGGCGTGGATGTGTTGATCCTCGAGAAAGCCGGATTCCCTCGGTACAAGGTATGTGGCGGTGGTCTGACCTCGAAAATCCTGGATGAGATCCCATTCGACATCACACCGGTCGTTGAGCGGGAGATATTTTCAGTCCGTTTCTCCTGCAACTTCTCTGATCCTTTTACCCGAACCTCTTCCAACCCGTTGATCCTCTGTACCATGCGGGAGAAACTTGATCAGTTTCTAGTAAATCAAGCGCTCGCGGTTGGTGCCCGGATTCTGCACGGAGAGCATATCTTAGCTCTGCATCAGGCAGGGGAGGGCATCGGAATTCAGACACGTAACACCACCTTCCGGTCCGGGGTTGTGATTGGAGCAGATGGCGCCTCGTCCATGGTGGCTCATAGCAGCGGATTACGGAATGATCTGATGCCCGGGCTGGCCTGGGAGGCGGAGATGGATGCAGGGGAAGAGGAGCTTGAAAGGTACAGCCAGACAGTCTTTCTCGATTGGGGAACCTTCCCTGGAGGGTATGGATGGATCTTTCCGAAACGTGACCACTTCTCTGTGGGTGTTGGCGGCCCTGCCTCACTATCCCGGTATTTAAAAGCTTATAACGAGCAATTCATTCAGGCATCAGGCATCCGGTTTACCGGCATCCGGTCCCTGAAGGCATGGCCGATCCCCGTGAAAATCAGGAAAGGCCTTTTCCATTCCGGCCAGGTACTTGTCACCGGGGATGCTGCCGGACTCACTGATCCCCTCACGGGGGAAGGAATCTCCTATGCCATCCGGAGCGGAACAATGGCAGGCCGGGCTGTATTCAGCTATCTGGAAGGAGATTCCGGTTCACTGGCTTCCTATTCGGAAGAGATCAACCGGGAACTGATGCCGGAGATTCTGGAGGCTAATCGTATCAAAGCGATTTTCAATGCAGTCCCCTGTACGATTCATCGAATGGTGGAGGAGCGGGAACGGGTATGGAAAGCGTTCGGGAAGGTCCTGAAAGGAGAACGAACCTATAAAGATGTCAGAAGGGGATTCGGAAAATGGAAGTTCCTCTGGGGAACGGTCTGCCAGATTTCCAACATGGTTTACCGGTATAAAAAAGACAGATACAGGGGAAAATAGCGATACGGTCATACAGTCATACGGTCATTAAGTAACAATTTCACCATTTCACCATTTCACCACTTGCTAATCACTGGTGCCGCCAACGGACTCGGCCGGGCCACGGCGTTGGAGTTTGCCCGCCAGGGCTGGCAGGTGATTGCCACCGATATTGACCTGAAGGCTCTTCAGGAGTTGGACGGGGAGAAGGGGATCGTGCCCAGGGTGATGGATGTCACATCCGATGAATCGGTATTGAACCTCTTCAGAAAGGTAGAGGAGGAGTACAGATCGCTTGACCTGATCATCAACAATGCTGGCATTGACAGGTACTTCCCATTTTCAGAAGCGAGAGTTATCATCTGACCTTCCCATTTATGCCCTACCCGCTTACCAAAAGAGCCCTTGAATCCTATGCTTTGGTCCTTAGGCAAGAGCTAACATTCAGAGGGATCGATGTGGTGGTGGTAAGGCCCGGCCCCATCAAAACAAATATTGTCAGGAACTTATCCGCTATCCGGTATCATGGTCATTACGATCCCGGGCACACGGGAGAAGCAACGGTATCTGATCCGCCTCTCTCAGCAGCATTTAAAAAATTTACTGCCTCGGTGCCCGGTGAAGTGGGAAAAGTAATCTCTCCTGAAAAAGTTGCTTTATTTATCTATCGCATATCCCGTATCCCGCATCCCCGATCCGTTTACAGGATAAACAACAGCCTCCGGCTGAGACTAGCTGCATTGCTCCCTTTCAGGATCCTTTAAAGCGTCCATGGCTATGTATTTGATCTGCGGGATATCTTTGGGAACCGCACCGGATATCAGTGCGTTGTCGATGTAGTCGGGAGGGGATTTATAGGCATGTGCTTGTCAAACAGAGCTGCATAAACCTGGTATAATCCGGAAACTTTAGACTTGACATACCAGCTGGCTCCAGCCCCCACGTGACACTCCACACAGGCAACATGTGCATGGGCTGAGTGCTGGTAGGTGACATACTCGGGGTCCATCACTTTATGACAGAGGGTGCCGCAGAATTGAACCGACTCGGTGTAATGAAACGCTTCGTAACTACCAATGCTGGTCAGGAAAAGAAAGATCAGTGTAGAGAAGATAAAGATCACAAAAGCATTCTGGTGCCGCTTGTCATTCAGATCAATGGTGGGCTTCCTGCGGTTTTTATAGCCCTCCTTAGTGGCATTCTTCTTAAGATTGATAAGCATTCCCACGGGAATCAGGATCAAGCCAATGATCATCAATGCTGGCAGCGCCATGTAAATGAATAACCCCAGGTAGGAGCCGCCCTGATCAAAAATGGTGGAGATGATAAACAGCACAACAATCAATAAAAAGGCGATCACGACGATCAATGACCCGATAAAAGAGGTCCAGTTGTAATATGATCTCGGCAGTTTCATGGCGAAGACAGGTTGGTTCTACTTAATCGACGTTTTTATGCAGAAATGAGTTCTCGCTGCGGATCTCCAGCCCTTTTTCAGCATCATCATTGAGGCTCAATCCATGAACCTGTGACTCAGACGAAGGTGTCACCTCAGGCAGCTCCACACTTCTCCGCTTATATGCCGGAACACTCTCCAGTTCATACAGGTTGTTCTCAATGGGTGTGTGGTTCTTCAACTTTTCGCTGAGGGCTTTCAGTTTCTGGATGCGGTCGTTGCCCATCCGGTTCAGTCCGGAATGATCGTCCCCTGACCCCGGAGAGGGAGATACCTGTGGCCGCTCTGGCTGACTGGAAGTCTCAGAGGTGACGGTCTCCACCCGTTTGTTGATCAGGTGCATCTTCTCCTCCTCTTCGGGCTGCAACTCTTTAACCGGTTCCTGTTGAGGAATGTCAAGGTCAAAAACGATCTCGCGCTGAAAGAGATTCTGTTCCTCACTTTCCAACACGATCTCCTCCTTCTCCTCTTCCTCCACCTCATTTTCAACATGCATTTCAGGAAAGTGAATTGCCTCCTCGCCGGCTTCAGACTCAACTTCTTCAAAAGCCTCCGAAATCGTTTCAGAAGCCTCTATAGTTGTTTCAGTAGTCTCTATAGTCTTTTCAGGAACCCCAATTTCCTTCTCCATTTCCGGCTCTGGCATCTCGATCCGGGTCTCCACCTTGGGTGCCGACGGCTCAGTTTCGTAAAGGTCACGGATCACCACATCTTTTTTATTTGGTCCTCCCTGGCGGCGGTGCTCATCGTCGAAACCGGTAGCAATGATAGTGACGCTGATTTTATCACCCAGGCTCTCATCAAATCCATTGCCCCAGATCACTTCGGTGGAGGATTTTGTTTTTTCCTGGATGTAATCGGTAATCTCCGTCACTTCGTCCATTTTGATCTCCTCCTTCCCGGAAGAGATATAGAGGAGCAGGTTATTGGCTCCCTCAATGTCGTTGTTGTTCAGCAACGGTGAACTGATTGCCTCTTCCACAGCCTGCTGTGCACGGTTCGCCCCTGTAGCGATACCGGTTCCCATGATCGCAACACCACTGTCTTTCATCACGGTTTTCACATCTTCGAAGTCCACATTGATATACCCTGTCACGGTGACGATCTCGGCAATTCCCCTGGCGCCCGTAGTAAGGATATTATCGGCCTGTCCGAAAGCTTCCGATAACCGGAGATTCCCGTAAAGTTCACGCAACTTGTCATTGCTGATGATCAACAGGGCATCCACATGCTCTTTGAGTTGTTTGATCCCTTCATCGGCATGCAGTTTTCGTTTTCGTCCTTCGAATGCGAAGGGAAGGGTAACGATCCCTACGGTCAGGATCCCGAGCTCCTTGGAGATCTCGGCAATGACAGGTGCAGCTCCGGTTCCGGTACCACCACCCAGACCAGCCGTTACAAAGAGCATTTTGGTTCCGTTGCTCAGGATCTGACGGATGTTATCGGCATCCTCCAGTGCTGCATTACGGCCAACGGAAGGCACCGCGCCGGCTCCCAAACCGGAAGTAAGGTGGGTCCCAAGCTGGATCTTCATCGAAACCGGACTCGATTCCATCGCCTGAGCATCTGTGTTGCAGATGATGAAATCAACACCTTTGATCCCCTGGTTGTACATGTGCGTTACCGCATTGCTGCCACCTCCTCCAACGCCAATGACTTTGATGATATTCGATGGGTTTTTCGGCAGGTCAAATTTTAGCATATCTGGCATGGGGTATGGTTTTTAGGTTGTTTAAAATTAGGTTGTTTGGTGCCTGAATGTTGGAAGCATCCTGAAATTTATTAACAAAGTGGTTGTTAATAGCAGGTTTCATTCATTCTCCTCCTCGAACCAGTTCTTGATCCGTTCCAGAAAAATTTCGGTAAATTTCTTCCCTTCCCGTGTCTTGTCCGTGACTTTTTTCTCTTTCTGTTTCTTCTTTTTCGGATCGTTCTCCACCCCCTCCTCGTCCGGTTCCAGCTCTTTCATCTTCTTCCTTTCCCGTTCATACCTTTCGCTACCCACGATAACCAGTCCGATACTGGTAGCAAACATAGGACTGGCCATTTCCGCAGCCACATTGTTAGCCAGGTGCTCATTCGGATAGCCAATGCGGGTATCCATGCCGGTCACGAACTCGGCTAACTGGGCAACGTGTTTCATCTGGGCGCCTCCACCGGTCAGAACAATCCCGCCGATCAGTTTTTTCTCATAGCCCGAGCTCTTGATCTCGTAATAGATGTGCTCAATGATCTCCTCCATGCGGGCCTGAATGATATTGGCAAGGTTCCTCAGGCTGATCTCTTTTGGAGGTCGACCGCGTAGCCCGGGGATCGCTACGATCTCTTCTTCTTTGTTTTCACTCGCCAGTGCGGAGCCAAATTTGATCTTCAACTCTTCTGCATGCTTTTTTATAATCGAACAACCCTCTTTGATATCATCGGTGATGATCTCTCCTCCCAGGGGAATGACGGTTATATGACGGATGATCCCTTCATGGAAGATGGCAATATCCGAGGTCCCTCCACCAACATCGACCAGCACGACGCCGGCCTCTTTTTCCTCATCACTCAGCACTGCCTCCGTGGATGCGATTGGTTCCAGGATCAGCTCTACTATTTCCAGTCCGGCCCGCCGTACGCACTTGTAAATGTTCTTGGCTGCAGCTGTCTGTCCGATGATGATATGAAAATTAGCGTCCAGCGAACTTCCGCTCATCCCTTTTGGTTGCCGGATGCCATGCTCTCCGTCCACACTGAACTCCTGCGGAACTACTTCGAGGATCTCCTCGCCCGGACTCATGTTCAGATTGTACATGCTGTTGCAGAGGGTATCAATATCCTGCTGGCTGATCTCCGTATCGGTTTGGTTCCTGATCATGCTCCCCCGGTGCTGGAGGCTTTTGATGTGCTGCCCGGCGATGCCGACATTCACGTATTGAATTTCGACTCCAGACTTCTGGGAAGCTTCTGCCACAGCCTCTTTAATGGACTGAACTGTATTTTCGATATTGGAAACAACACCCCGCTTGACGCCAATCGAAGGGACCTTCCCATACCCAATGATCTCGATTTTTCCGAATTCGTTCTTTCGTCCTACGATGACAGCGATTTTGGTAGTGCCGATGTCGAGACCGACAATTATTTCTGCGTTTTTCATACTCCGTTATAGTTTAGAACAAACAACCTGATTCTTATATTTGATATTGATTACATTGTACTTATTCCAGCCAATCTGATTCAATCCCTGTTTGTAAAAGGCCATCAAACGACTGAATTTATCTCCCAGCTCCTCCGCATCCCCAAGAAGAATGACATGATCTCCCACTTTGGGTATGAGCTCGTAATCTCCCTGACCATTGACATAGATCTGATCCACCTGTGCTTCCAGGAAAGGATCATGGCTGATGAACAGGGCCAGCTTGAAAAGATCGGAGAGCAGCGGAGAAGAGCTGACGGAATCGACGGGCAACCACTTTCCGCCCCTGGCTGACTTCATGATTATTGAATCGGGGACAGCCCCGGAAGCCACCAGCACCCTGACCGGATAATCGGGATGGAAGGGGAGCAAAACACCTTCCCTCCCGATGTAATAGTTCTTATTGGTCTCCGTGATGACCCGGATGACAGGTTCTCGCTGAAAAACATCGACATAGATGTCTCCAGTATGCGTACCATATACATACACATTGGCTACATATGGATTCCTGCTGACAACCCGTTCAATCTTCTCCGTATTGATCTGTACCATTGGTTTGCCTTTAACCTCTCCCGCTACCGAATGGATCAGGGAGTCAATATCGGTTTCAGTCACCAGCCTATCAGCCTCCCCGTAATTGAGGTTAAGATGCAGGCTCCGGCAGATTGTCTCATTCTGCTTATTGTCGGCAAATCCCAGCAATATTCCTACTCCAGTAAGAAGCAGGCCCCATAGAATGAGGTTAAAGATCCGCTGTATTTTCTTTTTCAGTCTCATTTGTTGCCAAATCTTTCCATGATCGGTTTAATAAGCTGATCGATATCTCCGGCTCCCAGGGTCAGCAACACCTCGGGGCGACGCTCTTCAAGGATATCCAACAAATCCTCCTTCTTGCACAGCTGTTTGTCGACGAGGTTAGTCTTTTTCAGCAGCATACCGGAGCTGATCCCTTCAATCGGTACTTCCCGGGCCGGATAGATTTCCAATATGATCAGGGAATCCAGTTCAGCCAGCACCCTGGCAAAATCATCAGCCAGATCGCGTGTCCGGCTGTAAAGATGGGGTTGAAATACACCTGTCACCTGTTTCCCCGGATAGAGTTCCCTCACCGCCCGGATACAGGCGCGCAGCTCTTCCGGATGATGCGCATAATCGTCGATGTAGACCAGGCCATCCCGGTTGATCAGAATGTCGAACCGGCGAGCAACCCCTGTGAAACGTTGGATAGCCCTCTTCAGATCTTTCTCTTGAATCCCTGTGATCCATCCTACAGCCAACGCGGCGATGGCATTCTCCAGGTTAAACATACCGGGCATTCCCAGCACAAAACCGGTCATGGTTTCAACTGGCGTAACGAAGTCAAAGTGGATTAATCCCTCGTGGATGGCTATGTTGTTTGCACAGAAGTCCGCTTCGCCCTGCAGGGAATAAGAGAACCGGGAAATCCCTTCTGGTATCCTACTCCCCAGGTCGATTCCTTTTTTCAGGATCAGTGAACCGTTGCTTCGGATCCTTCCGGCAAATTCCCCGAAGGATTGTTTAAGATTGTCCGTGTGATTGTATATGTCGAGGTGGTCAGCATCCATGGAGGTGATGATGGCAATGTCGGGAGCAAGGTGCAGGAAAGAACGGTCAAATTCGTCAGCCTCAACAATGCAAAATGGTGAACTGCCAACTGCCAACTGTACAAAGTTGGTCTCGTAGTTTTTCGAGATGCCCCCCAGGAAGGCCATGACAGGCTTGCCAGCCGTATGAAAGAGGTGGGCAATCATGGTGGTTGTAGTCGTTTTGCCATGTGTGCCGGCTACTGCAACCGTGGGGAATGGAGAGGAGATCTCCCCGAGTACTTCGGCCCGTTTCCGGATCGGAATGCCTCGTTCCGAAAAGTACCGGTATTCAGCATGCTCTTTTGGAACGGCCGGGGTCCAGATAACCAGGTCGACATCCTCAGGGATACGGGAGGGGTCCTCTTCGAAATGCAGCTCCATCCCCTCGCTGATCAGTTGGTCTGTTAGTGATGTGGGTGTCTTGTCATACCCTGCCACACGAGCACCATGCCACTTGAAATAGCGGGCCAGAGCGCTCATACCGATGCCCCCGATGCCCAGGAAGTAGACCGATCTGACCTCTTTATTTCCCATGAAGGTCTGGTTTGGTTTCCACTAGCTTAAAAACCTCGTCCGCAATCCGGCCGGCTGCATCCGGGATTGCCAGTTTCCGGATGTGTTGGCCCAGGTGTTGCCGTCTTGTCTTGTTTTTCATCATCTCCACCACCATCCCCGGCAGGATGTCTGGCGCCTCCCTGTCGGAGACCATAAGTGCGGCCTCCTGCTCCACCAGGGCCTGCGCATTTTTTGTCTGATGATCTTCCGCTACGTTCGGCGAAGGGATCAGGATCGCCGGTTTTCCCACTACACAAAGTTCTGAGATGGCAATCGCTCCTGCTCTGGATATGACCAGATCGGCACAAGAGTAAGCGAGATCCATGCGGTCGATGAAGGGAACGACCCCTCCCCAACCCTCCCCTTGAAGGGGAGGGAGTAAGTCCCCTTCAGGGGATTTAGGGGTTTTTCGCGTATCTGATAGTCTGCGTTGCACCTCTTCGTAATAGTGTTTTCCCGTTTGCCAAAGCAGTTGCACATCTTCAGGAAGTCCTTGATCGAGTAAGCCCAGAATGCTATCGTTGATCGTTTTTGCACCACCGCTTCCTCCCAGCACCAGAAGGGTTTTTTTTGTGGGATCGAGGCCAAAACAGGCATAGGCCTCCAGGAGGTGTTCAGTCAGGGATACCAGGTCTGCACGTACAGGATTGCCTGTCAACACGAGCTTCTCAGCCGGAAAATAGCGTTCCATTCCGGGATAGGCAACACAGATCCTGTTAACCCGTGCTCCCAGCAAGCGGTTGGTGACACCGGGAATAGAGTTCTGCTCCTGGATCAGTGCCGGCTTCCCAAGTGAAGTCGCAACCTTCAGGGTAGGCCCACTGGCATACCCACCTACCCCGATCACCACATCAGGATTGAACTGTTTGATGATCTTCCTGGCCAGCTGAAGGCTTCGCAAAAGCTTAAAGGGGAAGGTCAGATTTTTCCACGATGTCCTCCTGATGAATCCGGCAACCGGTAAGCCTTCGATAGTGAACCCGGCCGCCGGCACCTTCTCCATCTCCAGCTTCCCCCAGGCGCCTATGAAGAGGATCTCCGTTGCAGGTTCCCGGTTTTGTATAGTCTGAGCAATTGCAATCGCAGGGTAGACATGCCCGCCTGTTCCTCCTCCGCTGATGATGAATCTACTCATAGCCTATGCCATTGCTGGTTGGTTCTCTTGCAACACATCTACTTCGGTGCCGTTTTTCGTCTCAATCTCAATTTGCCTGGTCACACTCAGGATGATCCCGATCGAGATACAGGTAAACCAAATGGAAGTTCCTCCCATGCTGATCAGCGGCAATGATTGTCCGGTGACCGGAAAAAGGTTAACGGCCACGGCCATGTTGATCAATGCCTGGAATACCAGGCTGAAGCCTATCCCGATACTCAACAGGGCGCCAAAGTTGCCCGGACACTTATTCGCGATGCGGATCACCCGGAAGAATAGAATCAGGTATAACAGCATCACAATCACTCCGCCTACGATACCATACTCCTCGATGATGATGGCGAAGATAAAGTCGGAATAGGGATGAGGCAGGAAATTCCGTTGGGTGCTTTTTCCGGGGGATTTCCCCAGGACTCCTCCCGAGACGATTGCGATCTTGGCCTGATCAACCTGGTAGGTTTCATCAGCGGTTGCCTTATCCTTATTGAAGAAGGTCTCCATCCGGTTTTTCCAGGTGGTGCTTCGGGGAAGCAGTTTTGGAGCCGTCATGGCAATCCCCAGGATCAGGATGACTGCAACTACCCCAACTCCCGCCAATGCCAGGATGTATTTCAGGTTCACTCTACCGATGAACATCAGCACGATACAGGTTACAAAGAGGATGGCGGCTGTGGAGAAATTGGCTGGCAGGATCAGCAGGCAGATGACGATCACTGGAAGGATGGCCGGCAGAAAGCCACGTTTAAACTCCTTGATCTGTTCCTGGCTCTTGCTCAGCACTCTGGCTACATACATGATCAGGAAGAGCTTGGCCACATCCGAACTCTGGAAGGTGATGTTGATAATGGGTACGGTGAGCCAGCGGTTGGCTTCGTTCAGATTGATGCCCGAGATGAGGGTGACCAGCAATAAAGGAATGGTGAGGATCAGCCCGATCTGAGCAAGTCGCGAGTAATAGGTATATTTAACCAGGTGTGTCAGGTACATCAGGATGAAACCGAGCCCCAGGATGAAGAATTGACGCAGCAGGTAGTGCTCGGTGTCGCCCCCTTGCTTCTTATAGGCCAGTAATCCCGTGGAACTGTAGACTGCCAGCAGCGAAAAGGTTGAGAGGATGATCACAATGATCCAGATCACCTTATCCCCTTTGATATTTTTAACAAATTCGAGCATCGTTCTTATAGACTCTTTGCAGCTAGTTTAAAAGCAATTCCCCTCGCTTCGAAATTTTCAAACATCTCGAAACTGGCACAGGCAGGGGAGAGGAGTACGGAATCTCCTGTTTTGCCCAGGTAGTAACCGGTCTCCACAGCTTCTCCCATATCTTTCACCCGAATGATAGGGATCTCGGTGTCGCTGAATGTCTCCAGGATATTTTGTGAATCTCCCAGCAGGATGATGGCTTTGACTTTACGCTTTACCAGCTCCCTGATCATGGAGTAATCATTTCCCCTGTCTGCTCCGCCGGCGATCCAGATCACTGGCCGGTTCAAGCTCTCAAGGGCATACCAGGTAGCGTTGATGGTACAGGCCCTGGAATCATTGATAAACTCAATCCCATGGATGTTGGCAACAAACTCCATCTGATGCTCAGGGGATTGTGAGCTGCCAAGCGACTCTTTGATCAGCTCTTTCCGCAGTTCTAAGATCCTGGAAGTCACTGATGCAGCCAGTGTGGAATAGATCTTGGGTCGCCCTTGTAAAGCCAATGCTTCTAGCGTCATGGTTATCTGAGTTTAAGTGTTACAATGGACAAAACAGCCAGCATGATGCCGACGATGAAAAAGCGGAGCACGATCTTCGACTCATGGTATCCCAGCATCTGGTAATGGTGATGAAGGGGCGACATCCTGAAGATTCTCCGTCCGGTTCCGAATTTTCTTCTGGTATATTTAAACCAGCTGACCTGCAGCACAACCGACAGGTTCTCGGCAAGAAAGATCCCGCAGAAGATCGGGATCATGATCTCTTTTCGGATCATGATGGCAAATACTGCAATCACGCCGCCAAGCGCCAGGCTCCCGGTATCTCCCATGAATACCTGGGCCGGGAAGGAGTTGTACCAGAGGAATCCGATGCAAGCCCCAACAAAGGCACTGATGTAGATAGCCAGCTCGCCGGTATTCGGAATGTACATGATGTTCAAATAGTTAGAAAAGATGATATTGCCGGATACATACGCCAGCACACCCAGCGTGACGCCGATGATCGCCGAGGTGCCGGTAGCCAGGCCGTCCAGCCCGTCGGTGAGATTGGCTCCGTTTGAGACGGCGATGATGATGAAGATCACCAGTGGTATGAAGATCAGCCAGGTCCACTTTTTCGCATTTTCACCCAGCCAGGAGATGAGGGAGGAGTAGTCAAATTCGTTGTTCTTGATGAAAGGGATGGTGGTTTTGGTGGACTTGACGGCTGTTTTATTGAAAATGGTCGTTTGTTCAGATTCCGTTTCCACCTCGAAAACCTGGTACGTCTTGACCACTGCCTGTTGATCCACCCGCTCCCGGATCACGATGTTGTCACTGTAATACATGGTGAATCCGATGATCAGCCCCAATCCGATCTGCCCCATCACTTTGAACTTTCCGGCCAGCCCCCTCTTTTCTTTCCTGAACACCTTGATATAGTCATCCAGGAAGCCGATGAAACCCAGCCAAACGGTGGAGACCAGGATCAGGATGATATAGATATTGTGCAGCTTTGCAAAGAGCAAGGTAGGAATCAGGATTGCTGCCAGGATGATTAGTCCGCCCATGGTGGGTGTTCCTCTTTTCTCCTTTTCTCCTTCCAGTCCCAGGTCACGGATATCTTCGCCTACCTGTTTCCTGCGGAGGAACCCGATCAGTCGTTTCCCAATGATCAGGGAGATGAACAGGGAGGTGATCAGTGCAGCCCCTGCCCGGAAAGAGATATACTGGAATACCCCGGCTCCGGGAAAGTTAAAGGCTGTGTCCAGATATTGAAATAGATAGTACAGCATACCTTACGGATTGTTGACATGTTGGTTTATCCCGAAGATTTCATGCACAACGGCTTGATCATCAAACGGGTATCGGATTCCTTTGATCTCCTGGTACCGCTCATGCCCTTTTCCCGCCACCAGGACATAGTCACCGGGGCTGGCCAACGCACAGGCGGTTCTGATCGCCTCCCTGCGGTCGGCGATCACCAGCAGGTTTTTCTCATATTCCACTGGAATTCCCTTTTTCATTTCATCGAGGATAGCCTCAGGTTTCTCAAAACGCGGGTTATCAGAGGTGAGGATCACCCGGCTGCTGAACCGACTCGCAATGGAAGCCATCACCGGCCGTTTGGTGGTATCCCGGTTACCCCCGGCTCCAACCACTGTGATCAGCTCTCCCTCTCCTTCCCGGATGTCGTTGATCGACTCCAGGACGTTTTGCAATGCATCAGGCGTATGGGCATAATCCACGATGGCAGTGACCCTGTTAGGGGCGATCACAAAGTTGAACCGCCCTTCAACGGGTAGCAGACGGCTCAAACCGGTGAGTACCGCGGTCTTATCCTGCTCCAGCACTATCGCTGTCGCATAGACGGCGAGCAGGTTATAGGCATTAAACCGCCCAATCAGGCGGAACCATACATCCTGCCCGTCAATCGCCAGGTGAAGCCCTTGTATGGTATTCTCAATCACTTTGCAGCGGAAATCAGCCATGGTGGTCAATCCGAAACTCTTTTTCTCAGCCAGGCAATTCTGCAGCATCACCATGCCATGCTTATCATCTTTGTTTACCAGTGCAAAGGCAGAGGGGGCCAACTGGTTAAAAAAGCTTTTTTTAGACTGGATATACCGGTCGAATGATTGATGATAATCAAGGTGGTCATGGCTGATGTTGGTGAAAATCCCCCCTGCGAATTTCAGTCCTGTAATCCGCTGCTGGTCGATGGCATGGGAACTCACCTCCATGAAACAATGGACGCAGCCGGCATCTGCCATCCGGCGAAGCAGACGGTTCAGCTGAATCGCATCCGGCGTGGTATGCGTGGCTTCCAAAACCTCCCCGTGGATCATGTTTTTAATGGTAGAGATCAGTCCGGCCCTGCATCCCATTTCTTCAAATAGCTGATATAACCATGAAGCCGTTGTGGTCTTTCCATTGGTCCCTGTAATCCCAACCAAAGTCAGAGCGTGCGACGGATGATCATAAAAGCCGGAAGCGATCCAACCCAGGGCAACGGAAGGATTCTCCACCTCCACATAGGTGATGCCTTTGTGTAACCGGTCGGGAAGGGTTTCGCACAGGATCACACCTGCCCCCAGGGCAATGGCCTGGCTGATGTACTGGTGACCATCGGTAACGGTGCCACGGATGGCGGCGAAAAGCGAACCCGGTTCAACGTTTCTGGAGTCAAGATGGAGCGAGGTCACCAACACATCCCTGTTCCCGGTAATCCGGTGCACTTCAACTCCTTGCAGTATCTCCTCCAGCTTTTTCATGCTTCCGGTTTGTTCTCGTTGTGCTTCCCTTTTGTCGAAACAGCCAACTCAATCAATACCTCAACCCCCTTGGAAATCCGGCTTCCGGGCACAATGGACTGACTTACAACGCTCCCTTTTCCTTTGACGGAAACTCGTAATCCATGTTGTTCCAGCAGATAGAGAGCATCTTTCAATCCCATTCCTGTTACATCGGGCATGATCCCCTTGGTGACAGATTCCGGGATCAGCAACACGCTTTCCTGTATCTGTTTCGGTCGGGCCCAGGACGCATCAGGATTTACGGACGTGACGTTCACTCCCAGTGATTCGTACAATTGTTCGATATCCTTTCTCTTTCCTGTCTTTGCAGAAGGGATCAGGGGGGAGGCAGTATCTTTCGATGCGGCAAAATGGATTTCCGGGTGGCGGGCATAGAGCTGATCGGCGATCTCCTTGAAGACAGGTCCGGCAATGGAGGCCCCGTAATACCTCTCTTTTTTCGGATTATTGATCACCACAATCATCGAGTACTTCGGATTCTCTGCAGGGAAGAATCCTACAAAGGAGCCTTTGTACTGTACTCCGTTTCCATTGTTGCCATACCCTTTGTTATTCTGAGCAATCTGTGCTGTTCCTGTCTTCCCGGCGATCTTATAAAGCTGGTTTTTCAGGTTGGTCGCAGTGCCCTGATCCACCACCCCCTGAAGCATAAGTCTGGCCTTGGCTAGCGTGGAGGGAGAGCAGATGGCGGGATTGATCACCTCTGGTTCAAACCGTTTCACTACCTGGCCGTTTCTGCGTATCTCCTTCACCAGAAGAGGTTTGACCATGGTCCCGTTATTGGCTACCGCATTGTAAAGGGTCAGCAGCTGGAGTGGCGTCATGGCCACCTCGTACCCGATAGAGATCCATGGCAGGGAGAGCTTTGACCAGAGCTTGTCTTTGGTATCTTTGATGTTGGGATGTCCTTCTCCGCTGATCTGTAGTCCCAGCTGGCGCTGGATGCCCAACTTGTATATCCCGTCGATAAATTTTTGAGGTCTGGCTCCATAGGCTTGGACAATGATCCGGGAAGTACCCACATTGCTCGATTTCTCAAACACTTCCCGGGCGGTGATGGTACCATAGCCCCCTCTGTGAGAGTCAGACATTTTCTGACCACTGTAGAACACCTCTCCATAACCGGTCGCGACCGGGGTATGCAGATCTACTACCCCATCCTCCAACGCAACCAGGAAAGAGACCAGTTTGAATGTGGAACCCGGCTCAGTGCTCTCCCCAACGGCATAATTGTATCCCTCCTCATACTGGTTTCGCCCCACCCGTTTGAGGTTGGCAATCGCTTTGATGCTGCCTGTTGCCACCTCCATTACCACCACGCAACCATGATCGGCACTATCGCTGACCAACTCTTTTAAAAGTACCCGCTGTGCAAGGTCCTGGATATTGATATCGATGGTGGTGATGATGTCATCCCCATTCTGAGGTTCCATCTCATTTTCCAGGTCCACTGGCACCCATTCTTCGTTTCCCACTTTCCGCATCAGCCGTTTCCCTGTAACACCCTGAAGATGTTGACTGAAGTAGCCTTCCAATCCTACAAAGACACGGTTCGATTCATCCTTGCTTTCATAGCCAATCGTGCGTTTGGCCAGCTCTTTATAAGGAAGCTCCCGTTGGTAGTGCGGAATGACAATCAACCCACCTTTGTATTTTCCGCGACGGAAAATGGGAAAGGTCCGCAGCTCTTTCAATTCGGGATAGGTGATCTTCCGTTTGATCAGGTAATAGCGCTCCCCATTTCTCCTGGCCTCCCAGAGCTCATCCCGGTATTGGGAGGGCGTACGGTCATGGAAAAGCCCGGACAACCGGCAGGCAAGCGAGTCTGCATGTTTTCTGAATATCTCGTCTGTCAGCGAATCGGTGCACACATCCATCCTGATATCGAAAATGGGGATGGAGGCTGCCAGCAGGGTGCCATCATCCGAACAGATGTTCCCCCGGATGGCTTCCACATCGAACCAGCTGAGCTCCTGCTTCTTTGCCTGCTCCATCAATTCGGAACTCTCAAACGACTGGATATAGACCACCCGCCCCATGATGGCCAGGGCAAAGAGGAGAATGCCCAGGTAGACCAGGTAGACACGTAACAGGATGGATTTTTTCGCCTCTTTCATCAGGTTATTTTTCGGTTGTGGCCGACTGTGCCAGTCCGGAGTAGAAAATTTTATAGGGTGGGACTTTTGTTTCGGTCAATCCAAGCTGTTTGGCCCTCCCGGCGATCTCTGACTGCTTGCTCAGGAACATCAGGGTCGACTTGGTTGTGATGTACTGGTAGCGCAACTCTTTCAGCTCAAGCTTGGTAGCTTCAATCTCTTTGAAGGTCTTTTCAGCGGAGTATGTGTTGGCAATGTAGATGATGGCAATGATGGCCAGGAAGGCCAGGTAGGGCAGGTTTTTCACCACCCCTTCACGGGTGAGAAACTCCCCTTCCAGCAGGCTCTGAATGGGTTTTGAGATTCGTTTTCTCTTTATCTCTCTCATTTCAGATCTTTTTTGCTATGCGTAAACGGGCGCTACGTGCCCGAGGATTTTCAATAACCTCTGATTCATCAGCGGTGATCGCTTTCCGGTTGACCACCTGCAGGGGAACCAGGGCGTTCCCGTAAAAGTCCTTCTCCACCACTCCACTCCAGTTCCCTGCCCGGAAGAAGTGTTTCACCAGTTTATCTTCCAGGGAGTGGTAGGAGATTACGACCAGCCTCCCACCCATTCCCAACACCTCTACACTCTGCATCAGAAACTCTTTCAGCGCCTCCAGTTCCTGATTGACCTCAATCCTTAAGGCCTGAAACACCTGGGCCATGTATTTGTGCTCTTTGCCTCTTCCGGCGCCCGGTTTCAGCAACGATACCAGCTCTCCCGTCGTTTCGATCGGTCGCTCTTTTCGCGCTGATACGATCATGGCTGCTACTTTTCCCGGATGATCCACTTCGCCGTCTTCCCTGAATATCTTTCGCAGGTGCTCTTCCGGGTAGTCATTCACGACCTGCCTGGCATGCAGCTTTTGCCGCTTATCCATGCGCATATCCAACGGTCCCTCAAACCGGGTGGAGAATCCCCGATCTGCCTGATCGATCTGGCAGGAAGAGATACCGAGGTCGGCCAGGATCCCGTCCACCGGTATGGCGTCATAGAGCCTCAGGAAATTCTTGATATGTCTGAAATTGCTGTGGATCATGGTGAGGTGTGGGTCATCAATCCGGTTTTTTATGGCTTCCGCATCCTGATCAAAGGCGAAGAGATGCCCTGTGGTTAATTGTTTCAGTATCTCCCTGGAGTGACCGCCGCCGCCGAAGGTGGCATCGACGTAGATGCCACCAGGCTGGATAGCCAAGGCTTCCATGCTTTCGCTGAGCAGGACACTCCTATGGTACATCGTCGTTCTCTTCGGTTCTCTCAGGTTTTCCCATGACCTCTTCC